>VBAP01000054.1 GCA_005882335.1 Candidatus Segetimicrobium genomatis | reverse complement strand
CGGGACCCGTAACTGAGTCACTCCATAGCCGCCCTCCGGGTCCCGGCTCCGAGGGCCGCCCAGCCTCGCCCCTGCTATTCACGATCACAAACTTCGCCACGGCATCTCTCGAATTCGCCGCGCTTGACACCCCTTCAGGCACTGTTACAATAAGATGTTGTCCTCAAAGACCTCCCGCCTTCCCACCTGGGGTGACGACAAGTGATTAAGCCGCCTCTAGAGGCGCTGCTGGACCGGGTTGAGAATAAGTACGCGCTCGTGATCGTCGCAGCCAAGCGCGCCCGGCAATTAAAGGATGGGGCGTTGCCGATGGTGGAGGTCGATTCCGGCAACCCGGTGACGGTCGCCCTGGAGGAGATTGCGGCAGGGAAGATCCGCTTCGAGATGCCGAAGCTCGGCATCAAGTAACGGCCTCCCCGAATAGCCTCACCTCAGTGAACCAGATGGCCGCGTCGTGCGTACTCCCAACGGGATAGAAACGGTGGGGTGATGACGGTGCAGGCGTTCTCGCAGGTCGTGCTGGGGGCGATGGTGCTGGTCGCAGCTGCAAGTCCGCTACGCGTGGAGCGTCTCGAGAGCGGCCTCCGCGTGGCGGCGTCGCTGCCCCGACCCACGTACGACGCCGGTCAAGTGGTAGAGGTTTCCCTCACCGCGACGAACACCGGCGGTGCGCCGGTCAGCGTCACCTTTACCAGCGGCCAGCGTTTCGATCTCGTCATCCGCCGGCCCCGCGGCGATGCAGTCTGGCGGTGGTCCCACGACAAAGCCTTCATCCAGGTCATCCAGACCGTCACGCTGCAGTCCGGCGAGAGCCTCTCCTTCAAGATTCCGTGGGACCAGACAGACTATCAGGGCCTGCGCGTCGACCCCGGCCCATATGAGGCCGTGGCGGTCTTTCTGGGAGCCACCGGCGGGGCGCGGGAGATCAGGCTGCCCCCTCTGGCATTCACGATAGGCCACTAACGTCTATCGCGTCTCTCGCGTCTATCGAGTCTATTGCGTCTCCTGCCTCCCTGCCAGCAAAGGAAGCCGTACAAGTGGACGCGGCAGACGCAATGGACGCGATAGACGCAATAGGCGTTGTGGCCCCGTCTAGGAACGCCTGATCATTTCATCTATAATGGGGTGAGCGTGGCGGCGTAGCTCAGTTGGTCAGAGCACGCGGCTCATACCCGCGGCGTCGGGAGTTCGAGTCTCCCCGCCGCCACCATGAACTACTCGCGGAGCTTGCCCCGAACCCGAACAGGGTGAGTGGTTCGGGGCTCGGGTTCATGGCGGCGCCATGAGTTGCTGCCGCGCCCGGTTTCATTCGAGTGGTTCATGCCCTGAACCCAAGCGGAGCGCGTGGTTCAGGGCACTCGGGGGAAGGGCGACAGGGGTCGCCCGTTTTTGTTTACGATGAGCGACCTTCACGATAAGGTGCGTCGCACAATCGAGAAGTTCGGCCTGCTGCGCGCGGGCAACACCGTGGTCGTCGCCGTCTCCGGCGGCGCAGATTCGGTCGCGCTCCTGCACCTGCTGGCAGACCTCCGGGACGAGTACGCGCTTGTGCTGCATGTCGCGCACCTGAACCACCGCCTGCGGCCGGATGCCGGCGCTGACGCCGAGTTCGTCCGGCAGACAGCCACAAATCTGGGGATCCCTATCACGGTTGAGGAAGTGGACGTGTCCGCGCGGGCCGCGGTGCAGAAGCGGTCTCTGGAAGACGCAGGCCGGCAGGCCAGGTACGAATTCTTTGCGAGGGTGGCCGGCGCGATGGGGGCGGGCTGCATCGCCACCGCGCACACCCAGGATGATCAAGTGGAGACTGTAGCTATGCGGCTGCTGCAGGGGGCGGCCTGGGAGACGCTTGCCGGCATTCCCACGTCCCGCCGGCTCGGCGCGGCGACCGTCGTGCGACCGCTGTTCGAAACGACACGAGCGGAGATTCTCCGCCACCTGCAGGACCGCCACGTCACCTGGCGCGATGATCCCACAAATCGCGACCAGCGTTTCTTGCGGAACTGGGTGAGGTTGACCTGGCTGCCCGCACTCGAGGCGCGCCATCCACAGACCCGGGGTTTGCTGTCGGAGGCAGGCAGGCTGGCGGGCGCCGCGGACAAGTTCTTCGAGGAAATGGCGACCGTGGTATTGGGCCAGGCGCACCGCGAGGGGCAGACGATCCAGTTTCCTTTGGGCGCGCTGCGAGATCTCCCGCAGGATGTCCGGCAGCGCGTAATTCGCCTGGCGGCGAGTGAAGTGTCTGGAACAGAAGTCACCCCGCACGACGTTGTAGCAATTAGAGGGGACGACGTGGCGACCGGCCGCGTCGGCCGGGAGGTCCGGCTCGAGCGTTGTGTCGTGCGCCGCGGATATCAGAGCGTGGAGGTGTCGTTGGGTACGCCGGCGGTCTCGCGCGAGTATCGTTTGATGGTGCCGGGTGAGGTGGAAGCCGGCGACTTTGGTGTCGCTATCTCTGCTGAGGTACTTGACCGATCATCCTTGCCTGCGATGATCGACGGGAGGTCCGGTGAAGTCTACCTCGACGCCTCGGTAGTCGGGTCTGAACTGGTGATCCGGCCCTGGCAGAAGGGAGACAAAATTTCGCCGCTGGGTCTGCGCGGCACGAAGAAAGTGCATGACATTTTTGTAGATGGGAAAATTCCCCGGTGGGAGCGGGCCCATGTCCCCCTGGTGGCCGATGCCGACGGCCGGATTCTCTGGGTCGTCGGGTTGGCGATCGCGGATTCCGCGAAGGTGACCGTGGCCAGTACAAAAGTTGTCCGGCTGCGGGCCAGGGGACTGTATGAGGTGGGTCGAATTGCTGGGGCAATGGCTGCCGGGGTCCATAAGGAAAGTAGGAGGCTTCAAACGTGATCAACCGCTATCTACGGAACCTCGTGGTCTGGGCGGTCATCCTGGCGGTCGTCCTGTACTTCTTCCTGCCGCTGTACCGGACCCGTACGCCTCGCGAGGAGATTTCGTACAGCCAGTTCATCACCTACGCTCAGGCCGGCCGGATTGCCGACGTCACCATTGGGGATGAGACGATTACCGGCCGGCTGAAGGACAACCAGAGCTTCCGCACCTTTGTGCCGCCCAACGATACCTCGTACCTGGCCCTGTTGCAGTCGCGCAACGTGCAGATTCACGTCGAGCCGAAGTCGAAGAGCGCGCTGTGGCCGAGTTTGCTGTCGACCATGCTGCCGTTCTTCCTGCTCATCGGCCTGTGGCTGCTGATGCTGCGCCAGGCCCAAAGCGGAAGCAACCAGGCCATGTCCTTCGGTAAGAGCCGTGCCCGCCTGCACACCGAGAACCGGCCGAAGGTGACGTTTGACGACGTCGCCGGGGTCAACGAGGCGAAAGAGGAGCTCCAGGAGGTTATCGAGTTCCTCAAGCACCCCAAGAAGTTCCAAGCCCTGGGAGCGAAGATTCCGCGCGGGGTGCTGCTGGTGGGCCCGCCCGGGAGCGGCAAGACGCTGCTGGCCAAGGCGGTAGCCGGTGAGGCCGGCGTGCCGTTCTTCTCCATCTCCGGGTCGGAGTTCGTGGAGATGTTCGTGGGTGTGGGCGCCAGTCGCGTGCGGGACCTGTTCGAGCAGGCCAAGAAGAGCGCACCGTGCCTGGTCTTCATCGACGAGATCGACGCTGTCGGCCGTCAGCGTGGCGCAGGACTGGGCGGCGGCCACGACGAGCGCGAGCAGACCCTGAACCAGTTGCTGGTGGAGATGGACGGGTTCGATCCCAACGCCGGCATCATCGTCATCGCCGCCACCAACCGCCCGGATATTCTCGACCCCGCGCTGCTGCGCCCCGGCCGGTTCGACCGGCGCATCGTCGTGGACAACCCAGACAGCAAGGGCCGGCGGGCGATCCTGGACGTGCACGCGCGTGGCAAGCCGCTGTCCGAAGACGTCAATCTGGAGCTGCTGGCCAAGCACACCCCTGGGTTCTCCGGCGCCGACCTAGCCAACCTCGTGAACGAAGCGGCGCTGTTGGCAGCGCGGCGCAATAAGAAGAAGATCACGATGTCCGAGATGGACGAGGCCATCGAGCGGGTAATCGCCGGCCCGCAGCGGCGCAGCCGGATTCTGAGCCCCAGGGAGCGGGAGATCGCCGCGTACCATGAGGGCGGCCACACCCTGCTGGGCAAGCTGCTGCCCAACGCCGACCCGCCGCACAAGGTAACGATCCTACCGCGCGGGATGGCGCTCGGCTATGTCATCTCTGCGCCGCCGGAGGACAAGTACACATACACGAAGACCGAGCTGCTCGACCGGATCACGGCAATGCTCGGTGGGCGGGTGTCCGAGGAACTGGTCTTCAACGAGGTGACGACCGGCGCGCAGAATGACTTTGAGCAGGCGACCGAACTGGCGCGCAAAATGGTCACCGAGTTCGGGATGAGCGAGAAACTTGGGCCGCTGTCATTGGGGAGGCGGCACGGGCCGGTGTTCCTGGGACGCGACCTTGTCGAGACGCGTAACTACAGCGAGGAAATCGCGTATGAGATCGACAAGGAAGTCCGGCGGATCATCGACGAATGCTACGAGCGGGCACGCGACGTCCTCCTCGGGGGTCGCGAGCAACTGAACCGCCTGGCCAAGGCGCTCCTGGAGCGGGAGAGCCTGGAGGGCGACCAGATTGAGAAGGTCATGGCCGGCGAACCGCTGGAGCCCGAGGCGCCTTCGGCGCCCGCGGTGACAGCGCCGTCGGGACTCAAGTCTGAGCCGCCGCGTCCGGAGGCTCCGCTGCCTGCGCCCGCGTTGAAGCCCAAGCCGGAAGCGTCCTAAACGCGGAAACGCGGCATCGCGCGAACGCGGGACGGCCCGGCCGTATAGACGTCAGCGAAGGGAAGAGCCAACGCGGTTCTTCCCTCTTCCTTTTGTCCCTTTCCCCTCTTCCTTCTTCCCTCTTCCCTCATATGAGAGGGAGAGCCCGGCGGGTCCGCGAAATCAGGGTGTGCCTCCGGCCGCACTTGGGATTCTCTCGCCATTCTTTCTCGCGGTTTGGGGGCGACTCCGGGGACGAGGGGGGACTGATGTCAACCCGTCGGATCGCATACGCTGCTGTCCTGGCCGCGCTCTACGTCGTGATCGGTCAATTTGTCCGAATCCCGAACCCGATGGTCGGCGGGGGAGCGATCATTGCCATTAATATGGTGGTTGTCGTCATCGCTGGCATCCTTCTCGGACCTGCCGGGGGCGCCTTGACCGGGCTGGTCGGAACTTCGTTGAACGCCGTGTTCTTGGGGACCGGGGCGGCGCCGTACGAGTTCGCCGCGATCATTCCCCACACCATCATGGGATTCACGGCAGGCGTCGTGGGCCGGCGGAACCAGCTCGTGGCGTCGTTGACGATTTTGGTGGGGCATATTTTGAACATCATCGCATTCATCATTATTGGACTAATGCCGGCGAACCAGATGGCCGCGACAATTTTCTCCATCGGGCTGGGAGCCGAAGCAGTTGTCGATATCGTCGTGATCGTGCTCGCCGTTCCGCTGCTGCGTCCGCTGGTCCGGGAAGCGGCTCCAGCGTAATACCACCCAAGTCACGCGCACGGCACGAGTGCCATGATGAGGTGAGCGATGCCCGCCGTCGAGGCGCCTGAATATCAGGTCGAGCGCCGCGTGATTGTCAATCCCAAGGCGACCGCGTTGATTGTTGTGGACATGCAGAACGACTTCGTCAAGCCCGGCGGCGGCTGGCGCGTAGGAGCGGGATGGTAGTCTTTTACACTCAGGATACCCATGACCCCGGCGATCCGGAGTTTCCCATCTGGGGGCAACACGTGCTGCGGGGCTCCTGGGGATGGCAGATCGTCGACGAACTGGTCCCGCAGGCCGGGGAGCGTGTGATTCAGAAGCTCCGGTATGATGGCTTCTTTGCAACGTCATTGGGCGATGAGCTGCGGATGAAGGACATTAAGACCGTGATCGTCTGCGGCACGGTGGCCAACATCTGCGTATTGCACACCGCCGGCAGCGCAGCGCTGCGTGGCTACAAGGTCATCCTCCCGGTCGACACCATTTCGGCGATTACTCCGTTCGACCAGCAGGTAGCGATCAGGCAAACGTCGTTCCTCTACAGGGGAGTGATCACAACTGCTGAGGCTATCAGCGTGCAACAGTAGGAGTCAGCAGTCACCAGTGGGCAGTCTGCAGTCCACAGCGATGGACCCGGATAGACTGCCGGCTGCTGACTGCAGACTGGTGACCTTAGTTTCTGGGGGTGCAGGGTGGCTCGAGCAGATCGACTTGCCAAGAAGACCGGCCTGAGCTGGGTGCCGGTGACCATCTATGTTGCCGCCGTGGTGGTCGTCAGTGGCGGGCTCTTCACCTGGGACTACGCCTATCGGCGGAAGGCGGAAGAGGCGCTCCGGCCGCCCCCTCCGGATGTGCTGGCCAAGAATCTGGTGGAGAATATCATCGGCCGCGGGACGGTGAAAGATGTCAAGGTGGGCGAAGCGGCGGGTACGGTGGAAGTCACGTTCGAGTCCGCCACGTATCCACCCGCGGCTCGGGCGACGGTGAGCGGCGAGGTCGTCTCCAAAGACCTGGACCGGGTGATGGTAGGTCTCCGCGTGGTGAAGGGTGACCCCTTGGCTTATGTGCGCACGAGCGATGGGAAGATCACGCTCGCGGCGCAGGCCGAATACACGGGACGGGTCGTGCAGCTCCTGGTGAAGCCCGGTGACAAAGTCGAGGAAGGCCGGGCGATGGTGTTGATCGAGCCGCAAGACAAGACGGATGCGCGCAAGAATCTCGAGACTGAGGGATTGCTGGCGTCACAGGCCATTTTGGCCCAACTGACGACTATCAAGACAGTGACTGCGAAGATTTTGTACAAGGACATTACGCTCGCCACGGTGGTGGGCAAGCGAGGCGAAAAGGGCGTAACGTCGACGTATCATGAGAGCCTGCAATAATGAAATGACGGGAACGCGGGGAAACGCGGAAACGCGACGAGGGAAAACGAGTGCCGGTTGAAATCGGCGAGCATCTGACGATCGCGGACGTTGTGCGCGTGGCGCGGGAGAGGGCGGAAGTCGCCCTCTCTCCTCATGCGCGAGAACGCGTGGCGCGATCCCGGGCGATGGTGGAGCAGTTGGTGCGCGAGGGCAGGGTCGTCTATGGTATCACCACCGGCGTAGGGGAGATGGCCGGCGTCCGGATTTCGCCGGAGCAGTCGGCGGTGCTACAGGTGAACATCGTCCGCAGCCACAGCGCGGGCGTAGGAGAGCCTCTCCCGGAGGAGGTCGTGCGGGCGATGATGCTGCTGCGTGCGCACACGCTGGCGCTTGGCTACTCCGGGGTCAGAGAAGACATCCTTGTCATTCTCCTCCAGATGCTCAACCGCGGGCTGCATCCGGTCATTCCGTCTCAGGGCTCGGTGGGTGCGAGCGGCGATCTCGCGCCCCTGGCGCACCTCGCCCTGGCTCTGATTGGAGAAGGTGAGGTGATGGTCGCCGGCCGGCGCATGCCGAGCCGCGACGCCCTGGCCGGCGCCGGGGTCTCGCCGGCCCTGTTAATGGCTAAAGAGGGTGTCGCGCTGATCAACGGTACGCAGGCCATGACTGCGATTGGTGCCCTGGCGGTATTCAACGCCCGGTGGCTCGCCACGAGCGCCGACATCAGTGGGGGAATGAGCTTTGAGGCCCTGCGGGGACTGCCGGATGCACTTGACCCGCTCCTCCAGCGCGTGCGGCCTCATCCCGGCCAGGAGGCCAGCGCCGGCAACCTCAGGCGATTGATCGCCGGAAGCGAAATCCTGGCAGAGCCCCGCCAGAATGGAAAAGTGCAGGACGCGTATGCGCTGCGCTGCATGCCTCAGGTGCATGGCGCTTCGCGCGATGCCATCGCCTACGCCGGTACGGTCGTCGAGGTGGAGATGAACGCGGCGACCGACAACCCGCTCATCTTTTCCGACGAAGGCCGCGTCATCTCCGGCGGCAACTTCCACGGCCAGCCTGTCGCCATCGCCATGGACCTGCTGGCCATCGCCGCTGCCGAACTGGCCAGCATCGCCGAACGACGGATCGAGCGCCTGGTGAATCCCCATCTGTCGGGCTTGCCGGCGTTCCTGACGGCGGATGGTGGATTGCACTCCGGGTTGATGCTCGCGCAGTACACGGCGGCGGCCCTGGTCTCGGAGAACAAGGTGCTCAGCCATCCCGCCAGCGTGGACAGCATTCCGACCTCGGCGAATCAAGAGGATCATGTCAGCATGGGGATGATCGCCGCCCGCAAAGCGGCGCAGGTCGTCCTACACGCGCAGCAGGCTGTGGGGATCGAACTGATCTGCGCGGCCCAGGCGCTGGAGTTTCACCGGCCGGCGCAGCCCGGGGCCGGTACCCGGCGGGCGTATCAGAGCGTTCGCGAGGGCGTCCCCCGGCTGGAGAATGACCGTGTGCTGGCAGACGATCTGGCCCGCGGCGCTGAGCTCGTGGTCAGCGGCAAACTCATCGCCAGGGTCGAAGATTCCATTGGGCGACTTGCTTGACCTATCGGTTGAGGTCGGAGTGATGACGAGTCGTCGAGTTCGCGCACCGCGGGGACCGCAGATTTCGTGTCGGGGCTGGCCGCAGGAAGCCGCGTTGCGGATGCTCATGAATAACCTCGATCCGGACGTGGCGGAGAAGCCCGACGAGCTCATCGTCTACGGCGGAACCGGCAAAGCCGCGCGCAACTGGGCCTGCTTTGATGCCATCGTCCGCAGCCTGCAGGTCTTGGAGTCCGACGAGACCCTGCTCATCCAGTCCGGGAAGCCGGTGGGAATCTTCCGCACGCATGAGTGGGCACCGCGGGTGCTCATCAGTAACGCGATGCTGGTGCCGGCGTGGGCCACCTGGGAGAAGTTTTGGGAGTTGGAGGCTCTGGGCCTCACGATGTATGGGCAGATGACCGCCGGCTCATGGATCTATATCGGCAGCCAGGGCATCCTGCAGGGTACCTACGAGACGTTTGCAGCCGTCGCCCGCGAGCACTTCAACGGCTCCCTGCGAGGGCGGGCCGTGCTCAGCGCCGGGCTGGGGGGCATGGGCGGTGCCCAACCGATGGCCATCACGATGAACGACGGGGTGGGGCTGATTGTCGAGGTAGATCCCGCCCGCATCCACCGGCGGCTCACCGCCGCGTGGATAGACCAGGCCACCGACAATCTGGACGAAGCGCTGCGATTGGTTGAGGAAGCGAAGCGCGCCGGCCGGCCGCATACAGTGGCCCTGCTGGGGAACGCGGCGTCCGTCTATGCTGAGCTGGCGCGGCGGCGTACCGTATTCGACGTCGTCACCGACCAGACATCGGCCCACGACCCTCTGGGCGGGTACATCCCCGAAGGCGTGACCGCAGAAGAGGCACCGCAACTCCGAAAGCAGGAGCCGCAGGATTACGTGAAGCGAGCCAAGGCCTCCATCGTGCGGCACTGCGAGGCGATGGTGGCGTTGCGCCGGCTCGGCAGCGTTGTGTTCGATTACGGTAATAACCTGCGCGGCCAGGCCAAGGCGGCCGGCTTCGGCGAAGCCTTTAGCTACCCGGGATTCGTCGAGGCATACGTCCGGCCGCTATTCTGCGAGGGCAAGGGTCCGTTCCGTTGGGTCGCGTTGTCGGGCAACCCGGACGACATTCACCAGACGGATCGCGCCGTGCTGGACCTATTTCCTCAAGATCAGGCGTTGGCGCGCTGGATCCGTCTGGCGAAGGAGCGGGTGCCGTTTCAGGGACTGCCGGCGCGCATCTGCTGGCTCGGCTACGGCGAACGGGCCAGGGCGGGGCTGGCGTTCAACGATCTGGTGCGAAGCGGGCGGGTGAGGGGGCCGATCGTCATCGGACGCGATCATCTCGATGCTGGGTCGGTCGCCTCGCCCTATCGCGAGACCGAAGGCATGAGAGATGGCTCGGATGCCGTGGCGGATTGGCCGATCCTCAACGCGTTGTTGAACACCGCTGCCGGGGCGACCTGGGTCGCTGTGCATCACGGTGGTGGCGTGGGCATCGGCTATTCGATTCACGCGGGACAAGTGGCCGTCGCCGATGGCACGGAGTTGGGCGCCCGGAAACTGGAGCGCGTACTTACGGCTGACCCCGGAACAGGGGTCGTGCGCCACGCCGACGCAGGCTATGAGGTTGCAGTCGCAGCGGCGAAGCGTCATGGGTTGAAGATGCCGATGCTGGAATGAACACCGAGTTAGGGGGGCTACCGTGTTCGCACTCAACTTTTATTCTACGGTCTTCACAGAGCAGTTGCGCGACGGCCGGAAGACCGCCACGATCCGGCTGGGTGACAAGCGGGACAAGTATCAAACGGGGCAGGTCGTGTGGCTCACCGTCGGCCGGCGCTTTGGGACGCGCAAGAAGGTGGCGGCGGCCATCATCGACGCAGTTGAGGTGAAGGCGCTGCGCGAGGTGAGCCCGCGGGAGATCCAGCGGGATAACCCGGAACTGCGGCGGCATGAGGAGCTGGTTGAGTTCCTCAGCAACATCTATGGCCGCGAGCGCTTAATCGGGATGGATGATACGGTGACGGTGATTCACTTCTCACGGGTGGAAGAATAGATCCATTCCAGGCCACACGATGAAGCTGCGCGTCGGCGTTATCGGGACCGGATTCGGCGCGGAGGTGCAGATCCCGGCGTTCCTGGCCCATCCTCGTGTCGAAATGGTCGCCGTCACCAGCGGGACCCCCGGGCGAGCCCGCGAGGTCGCCGGCCGTTTCGAGATTCCCCAGGCGTTTGATGATTACCGCGACATGGTGGCGAAGGCAGATCTTGATCTCGTCAGCATTACATCCCCGCCCGACACGCATCACCCCGCGGCGTTGGCGGCCCTGGCCCGCCGCCGGCACGTGCTGTGCGAGAAGCCGATGGCGCTGAACGCTGCTCAGGCGGAGGAGATGCTGCGCGAAGCAGACCGCCAAGGCGTGACCCACCTGATCGATCATGAGCTGCGCTTCAACCCCAACCGCCGGAAGATCAAGCGGCTCATCGAGGAACGGTTCATCGGCGCGCCCAGGCACGCGCTGATCACTGTGGTGGGCACGGGCAGAACCGACGCCACCAGGCCGTGGACGTGGTGGTCGGATGCCAGACGGGGTGGGGGCATCCTCGGCGCCCAGGGTTCGCATCAGATCGATCTACTCCGATACTTCCTGGGAGAAGTGGCCGCAGTCTCCGGAACCACGGAAACATATGTCAAGGAGCGGCCGGATCCCGCAGCGAGCGGGCGCAGGGCCGTGACCTCCGATGACTTCACGTCGTTCTCGCTGCGGTTTGCATCGGGCGCTATCGGCACTGTCATCAGCAGCGCCGTGGGGGCCCACGGTGTTGGCCCTCGGACGGAGATCTGGGGCGAGGAGGGGACCCTTATCCTCGACCAGGAAGAGCGGCTGTGGGGGGCACGACGCGGGGAAAGCCTGCAGGAGATCACCGAGCCAGAGACGCTTGCGGCCCCACCAGGCATGAACTACACGCCGCTCTGGGGCCTCTCATTCATCCGGCTGGCCGATCACGTCGTGAAGGCTATTTTGGACGAGGCTCCGGTTCCCCCGGCGGCAACGTTTGCCGACGGACTCCACGCGCAGCGCGTGATGGATGCACTAAGAACGTCGGCGGGTCGCTGGATGACGCTCGCGGGACTTGACAGACACTAAGCGCGAGTCAGCGTCTCCGGGACAGGAAAAAGGTTCGCCCGACCTGCCCCCGCATTCCGAGGTCTCGCTCCGCGTCGTAGGTGCTGATCGCGGCAAATCCCGTCGAGCGCAAGGCCCCGGTGATCTCGTCTGCGGAGTAGCAGCGCTGATGCATAGTCAAGTCTGCCCGCCGCCACGCGCCGTGCTCGAGACGGAACATCGTCCCTATCGACTGCGCAACCCTCGCCTCCGCGTCGTAGGTCGACCTGAACACCAATGCATGATCGTCTTCCGCAAGGCCGAAGGACCCTTGCCACCGAGCCTGGTACCCGGCGTCCATGTTGAAATCGCACATGAAGGGTGCCTCGCGCCTGAGTACGGCGCGAACATTTCGGAACGCGGCGTGCAATTCATTCAGACGCATGACGTGATTGAGGCTGTCGAACAAGCAGACGGCCCCATCATAGAGTGAAGGCAGCGCAAAGGTCCTGACATCGGCGTGGACAAACTCCGCTTCGGGTGAGGTGTGGCGAGCGAACTTCAGCATCTCTGCAGAGCCGTCGACACCCGTGACCTGGTACCCACGCTGGACGAGCTCGCCAGCCAGCTGCCCCGTGCCGCAGCAGAGATCGAGAATCCGGCCACCTCGCGGTACCAGAGCCAGGAGGAAACGCTCGAGGACGGGGAGGGCGCGGGTCACGAACGACGACTGGCCTGATCCCCAATACTTATGATAGAACCAGGCAAAGTCATCGTATTGGGACGGGAGCGTCTCCGGCATTACACCGACTGCCTCGATGGGATACTCAGAAATTCAGGCGGGATCGATTTCGTGAGGTAGATCGCTGGTGAGGCATTGTAGAATAGTACGCCCGCCCCGTGCGCCTGGCGGGCCAACACCGTCACCACGACGGCGTCGGGATTGTGACGTTTCCCCACCGCCAGGGCGTCCTGCCGCGTCACCGAGAGGTGCACAAACTGCCGCCCTTGCGGTGTGAGCCCGTCCCGGCTGATGGCATCCAGCGCGTCCGGTGCCGTGCCGTGGAAGAGCCACTCCGGCGGTACGATCGGAGTCCCGGGCGTTTCCACCGGGATGCTGTGGCCGTAGCGCGCACGGATGCGCGTGCCGGAAATTTCGTAGCGTCGGGTGTCTTGCTGCGCGACGGCACGGATGGCGGCTTCCGTGATGCCCGTCCATCCGGGCTGCCCGGCGATCGCCTTCGCCAGGTCCTCGATCTCCGTGAACCCCGATGGGTCCAGAGTAATGCCGACGCTCTCCGGCTTGTGGCGCAGCACCAACGCAAGGAACCGGCTCAACCGCTCGGGGCGCTCGTCCGGCCGCACCGGACGGTCTCGGTGTTGACGCATGCCTGATGAGAGTGCGGTTTCTGCGTCTTCACGGGCACCTCCTCCGGATCCCCGTCCGAGGAGAAGATTCTGGAAGCACAGAAGCATAGTACGGTTTTCCGAGGTCGACGATGCCGCAGCTGATCGAGTGTGTCCCGAACTTCAGCGAGGGCCGACGCCGCGAGGTCATCGAGGCGATCGCCGATGAGGTGCGCCAGACCCCTGGGGCGCGCTTGCTGGACGTGCAGGCCGACCAGAGCCATAACCGCTGCGTCATCACCTTCGTAGGAGACCTACGCGCCGTCCGTAGCGCCGCGCTGGCCGCCACGCGCCGGGCCGTGGAGCGCATTGACATGCGCTCGCACCGCGGCGAGCACCCCCGCCTGGGGGCCGTGGACGTGATCCCATTCGTGCCTATCGCCGAGGCGACGATGGAAGAGTGTGTGGCCGCGGCGAAAGATCTGGGGCGCAGCATCTGGGACACGCTGCGGGTGCCGGTGTACTTCTATGCCGAGGCGGCGACACGACCACAACGCCGGCGTCTCCCTGATATCCGCAAAGGAGAGTACGAGGGATTGGTGGAGAAGATGGCCGACCCGGCGTGGGCGCCCGATGTCGGGGATCCCCAGCCTCACCCGACCGCCGGCGCGGTTGTGGTGGGGGCCCGCCGGCCGCTGATTGCCTACAATGTCAACCTGGCCACTGATGATGTCGAAATTGCCAAGAAGATTGCGAAGGCGGCGCGGGAATCGAGCGGCGGTCTGGTCAGCGTGCAGGCCATGGGGATCGTCAGTGAGCGTGGTCGCGCCCAGGTCTCCATGAACCTGCTGGACTACACGACGACTCCGGTGCGCCGCGCGTTCGAACTCATCCGGGTGGAAGCCGCGCGATACGGAGTCGAGATCCTGGAGAGCGAAGTCGTCGGCCTGATCCCACTGGATGCCGTCGCGGACGCGGCCCGCTTCTACCTCCGCCTCAATGACTTTCGTCGAGAGCAGATCTTGGAAGCTAGACTAATGGAATGACGCAAACACAGCGAACACGGGGAACACGGCGAACGAACGGACAGGGGAACAATCGAATCAAGAATTTGCTCGCCATGTTCGCCGCTCGCCGTGTTCGCTATTGAGACGCTATTGAGATGAAAGCCGACGTTGATCTCTTGATCGTCCACGCCGGGCAGCTCCTGACGCTGGCCGGGCCGAACGACCGGCCGCGGACTGAGAAGGCCCTGGGCGATCTGGCGACCATCCCCGACGGCGCCGTGGCGGCAGCCGACGGCGTGATCGTAGCGATTGGCCCGACCGCGCAGGTCTTGGATGAGGTCGCCCCCAGCCGGGATGGCGAGGTGATCGATGTGGCCGGCCGCGTCGTCCTGCCGGGATTTGTGGATCCGCACACGCACCTGATCTTCGCGGGTTCCCGTGCTGAGGAGTTTGAGATGCGCCTCGCCGGCGCCACGTATCAGCAGATCTCGCGCGCCGGCGGTGGCATCCTGTCGACGATGCGGGCCACCAGAGCGGCGAGCGAGGACGAGTTGTTGGAAGCGGGGCGGCAGCGGCTGGATCGCCTGCTGGCGCACGGCACCACGACCGTCGAGGTCAAGAGCGGCTACGGATTGACGATCGACGACGAGCTGAAATGTCTGCGGGCCGTACACCGCCTGAGTGCCTCCCATGACGTGGATCTGATTCCGACCTTCCTCGGTGCGCATGCCGTGCCGCCGGAGCATAGTCGAGATCCGGATGCCTACGTGCGCCTCGTGATCGATGAGATGCTGCCCGCCGTCGTGGAGGAAGACCTCGCGGAATTCTGCGACGTTTTCTGTGAGGCCGGTGCGTTCACCCCAGAGCAGTCCCGCGCGGTGCTGGAGGCCGGCCTGGAGGCGGGGCTGGATCCGAAGATCCACGCGGATGAGCTTTCCGACCTGGGCGGCGCAGCGCTGGCCGCCGACCTGGAGGCGATCTCGGCCGACCACCTGCTCTGCGCGTCCGATGACGGTCTGCGGGCGCTGGCTGACGCCGGGACGATGGCGGTGCTGCTGCCGGGCACCGCCCTGTTCCTCGGCCTGCCCTATGCGCGCGGCCGCCGCATGGTCGAACTGGGTGTGCCGGTTGCGCTGGGCACGGACTTCAATCCCGGCACCTCGCCCACGTGGTCAATGCCGATGGTCATCGCCCTGGCCTGTCTCGGCATGCGGCTGACGCCGGCCGAGGCGATCACCGCGGCGACGATCAACGCCGCGCACGCCATCGCCGCGGCGGAAGAAGTCGGCAGCCTGGAGCTGGGCAAAGCCGCCGACATGGTCGTGCTCGATCTGCCTGACTATCGGCATCTACCGATGCACTTCGGTGTCAATCCGGTGCATACCGTGGTCAAGCGGGGCCAGCCGGCTTTTCGGGCCGACAGGGGGGTACAGAGACCGACATGAAGGAGCTCTCCCTTGGACAGTTTCTGGACAGGCTGGCGTCGTCAGATCCCACGCCCGGTGGTGGCACGGCGTCTGCGATCGCCGGAGCGCTGGCCGCCGGCCTGCTGGCGATGGTGTCCAGACTGTCGGCCGGCAAGGGTGGCGATGATGCGGCATTCCAGCGGACGCTGGCCGCAGCGGAGGAGCAGCGGCGTGCGCTGCTCGACCTGGCGGTAAAAGACGCAGAAGCGTTTGATGCCGTGATGCGGGCGATGCGTTTTCCTAAGGGGACCACCGAAGAGAAGCAACGCCGTTTCGCGGCGATCCAAGATGCACTGACACAGGCAGCGGATGTTCCCCTGGAAGTCGCGTCGCGCGCGGTGAGCCTGCTTGAGGTCGCATCCAGCCTGGCCGGGACCGGCAATCCCAACGTCATCAGCGATGTCGGGGTCGCCGCCCTGCTCGCACACGCCTCGGTGCAGGGCGCGCTCCTGAACGTGCGCATCAACCTTCAGGCCATCAAGGATCCGTCGTACCGGACCCACACCGCAGAGCGCGTGCGCGCCGCCGGCCTCCGCGCCGACGTGCTGCGCGACGAAGCGTTGGCCGCCGTTAACACACGCCTGGAATGACGGACCGCCTGGTGCTGGCAGGGATGCGGTTTTTCGCCTACCATGGGGTGCTGCCTGAGGAGCGCGCGCAAGGTCAGGAGTTTCTCGTCGACGTGGAGCTGGAGGCCGGTCTGCAGAACTCGGCACGGCGCGACGCCCTTGAGCTGACGGTCGACTATCGCCGCGCCTACGAGATCGTGAAGACCGTGATGGAAGGCGAGCCGCAGAACCTGATTGAGACGCTGGCGGAGACCATCGCGGCAAAGGCTCTCGCGCTCGACCGCGTTACCGCGGTGACCGTCCGCGTCCGCAAGCCTCAGGTCCATCTGCCGGGGCCCCTCGATTACTCAGGCGTCGAGATCAGGCGTGAAAGGCGCCAGCCGTGAGGAGTCATTCTGGCGCACCCGGTCCGAGGCCCGCACCCCCAAGACCCGAATGACGCGCGCCTACCTGGGCCTGGGGTCGAATCAGGGCGACCGTGTGGCGCTCTTGAACGCCGCCCTGGAGCGCCTGGAGGCGTCCGGCCGCGTCCGGGTGACCAAACGGTCGTCGCTGTACGAGACGGCGCCGGTCGGCCTGACCGAGCAGCCCCGGTTCGTGAACCTGGCCGCCGAAGTGGAGACGGATCTCGATCCCCTGGATCTGCTGGAGTTGGTGCTGGCTGCGGAGCGGGATCTGGGTCGTGTGCGCACCAACCGGTGGCGACCCCGGACGGTGGACATCGATATCCTCATGTACGACGACGTGCAGGTTGACACGCCGGTCCTCGCTATCCCGCACCCGGAGATGACCCGCCGGCGTTTCGTGCTCGAGCCCCTGCTGGAAGTTGCGCCGGACGCTGCATTGCCAGATGGCCGTCGGCTCGCCTCGTTTCTGCCTGAGGTGCGGGACCAGGACGTCCAGAAGGTGTCCAGCGCATGACGCGTCCCCGCATGGTGTACCGGCCGCCGCGGGCCCGGCAGAGGCTCCTCTTGCCGGGCGGGGGATCGGCTGAAGGCGTGTGCGTCGCCGTCGAGGGGCCCATCGGTGTCGGCAAGACGACGCTGGCCCGGCTGTTGGCCGAGTCGCTCGAAGCGACGACAGTGCTCGAGGTGGTGGAAGAAAACCCGTTCCTCCATCATTTTTATCGAGACATTCGGGCCTATGCGTTTCAGACGCAGATGTTCTTCTTTCTCAGCCGGTACCGTCAGCAGGACGCCATCCGCCGCGTCCGCGAGAAGGGACGGTCGGTCGTCAGCGACTATATCTTTGCCAAGGACCGTCTCTTTGCGCGCATGAACCTCGATGCCGAGGAATTAGACCTCTACACCCGTCTGTATGAACTGATCGCGCCGATGACGGTACAGCCGGCGCTGGTGATCTACCTGACCGCGCAACTCGAGACGCTGACGGACCGCATTGCCCACCGCGACCGCCCGTTCGAGCGCGCCATCGAGCCCGCTTATTTGGAACGGTTGCGCGGCGAATACGAGGGATTCTTTGACGCGTATGACGAGACCGCATTGCTGACGTTGAATACCGACGAGGTCGATATCTTTACGGAATCAGATTTGAAAGAGATAGTTCGATATGTAGACGAAGCGGCTGCCAGGTGAAAAGCGCGAGACTATTCACCATTCACTATTCACGCCATGATTGGGAGGACAAAGGGCCCTGACGATGGAGGCGTTGACATCGACGGCAATCCAGAGGGGACTCTCCACACGCCGTTTCGGGCGTCCGGTGATCGTGCACGAAAGTGTGAGGTCGACCAACGACGAGGCGGGCGCGCTTGCCCAGCAGGGGGCGTCTGAGGGAACGACTGTGATCGCCCGGATCCAGACCACAGGGCGTGGACGGCGCGGACGGGCGTGGCTCTCGCCGGCCGGCGGCCTGTGGCTGTCCGTCGTGCTGCGCCCCAAGGTGCCGCTGGAGCAATGGCCGCTGGTGGGCCTGGCGGCGTCTGCCGGCGCCGCCGATGCGGTAAGAGAGGTCGCACTGCTGCAGGCCCGCGTGAAATGGCCGAACGATCTGCTGGTCGAGGAACGAAAGCTCGGCGGCGTGCTCATCGAGACCGGCGGGACGGCCGCGATCGCAGGGATCGGAATCAACGCCAACGTTCCTCCCGGCGCTCTCGATGCCCAGACGGGAGGGATCTCGCTGCTGGGGCGGCTCGGTTGACCTGGCGGCGCTGGCCTGCGCGGTGCTGGGCCGGTTCGAAGAGCACTACGACCTGCTCCACAGCGATCCAGACGCCCTTCTGGCGCGGTGGCGGAAGCACGACGCCACCCTGGGCCGCCAGGTGCGCGTGTGGGGGGCGCAGGAACTGGAGGGGGTGGCCGAAGACGTAGACGACAGGGGCGCCCTGCTGGTGAGGACGCCAGGGGGTCTGCGGCGCGTCTTGGCCGGTGACGTTTCCCTCCGGACGGCTGAGACCCCCGTGGAGTAACGATGCCGCAGATTACCGACGTGACGGGGATCACGGTCGGTCACGCCGAGGACGCCCGTGCGGTGACCGGCTGCACCGTCGTCCTGTGCGAGCAGGGTGGGGTGGGCGGCGTGGATGTACGCGGTTCCGCTCCCGGCACGCGAGAAACCGACGCGCTGCGACCGATGAACCTGGTCGAGCGCGTCCACGGGGTGCTGCTGACCGGCGGAAGCGCATTCGGATTGGCCGCGGCGGATGGGGTGATGCGTTTTCTCGAAGAGCGCGGCATTGGGTTCGATGTCTCGGTGGCGAAAGTTCCCCTCGTAGCGGCGGCGGTCATCTTCGATCTGATGATCGGCAATCCAGCCATCCGCCCCACCGCGGAGATGGGCTACGCCGCAGCGCGGGCGGCATCCCGCGGTCCGGTGGCGGAGGGGAGCGTCGGAGCGGGGACCGGCGCCACCGTCGGCAAACTAATGGGTCCATTGTCGGCGATGAAGGGCGGCGTGGGAACGTGGGCCGCCGGTCTCCCGGGGGGTGTGGTCGTCGGTGCGCTTGTGGTCGTCAACGCATACGGTGACGTGCGGGACGATCACACAGGGCAGATCCTGGCCGGAGCACGCGATCGGACGACCGGACGGTTTCTCAACATGACGCAGGCATTGATGAGCGGGCACCCCAGCGCGGGGTTTGGGACAAATACGACGCTTGCGGTGGTCGCCACCAACGCCGCGCTGACCAAAGAGCAGGCCAACAAACTCGCCCAGCTCGGTCACGATGGGCTGGCACGCGTGATCGCGCCGGTCCATACCATGTATGACGGCGACACGGTCTTCGCGCTGTCAACGGGGAACGCCAAGGCGGATATGATCCCGCTGGGCACCGCGGTGGTCGAGGCAGTCGCGGAGGCGGTGAAACGCGCCGTGCGGCTGGCGACCGGACTGGGTGGCATTCCAGGACTGGCGGACACAAAGTAAACTGCGGCAGTTGGGGTCTGGGATTTAGGGATTCGAAACCGCAGCCACCCAATTCCCCAACCTCGCCGTTTTCGTGATAGAGTAGGGAGCAGGGCCGGCACCGCGCTGCGGGCTGGACCACGAACAGAGCCTTCTGCTTTGGGGCTCCGTCCGGTACTCAATGAGACTGGAACGGAGGGAAGAATATGGCGCAGGCTCATTATGCCCCGGCCGCATCGCGGAGGGGTTTTCGTTTGTCCACCCGAGATATCTCCGTTGCCGGTATCCTGGGCGCCCTGGCCGCGGCGCTGGGATACACGCCGCTGGGGTTCATTGCGTTCCCCACTCCTGCCGGTTCGGCCACCACGATGCACATTCCGGTGATTGTCGCAGGAGTACTGGCCGGGCCGGTCGTTGGCGCGTTCGTCGGCGCAGTGTTTGGAGTGATCAGTTTGCTCCGGGCAGGGACGCCGGCGTTCAGTAACCCGCTCATCGCCATCGGGCCGCGGATCCTCATCGGCGTGGTCGCCGCGCTGATTTTCGCGGCGTTGCAGCAGCGCTACGCACGCAGCCTCTCCACCCTCGCGCTCGGCGCGGGGGTGTTCACGATCCTGGGACCGGGGGCGCAGCGGTTTGAGACGGCCTTTGCCGCGAAGAAGATCGAGCCCACCTGGCTGATCAACGCCTATCATACGGTCGCCGCGGTGACGTCCGGACAGTTGTGGCTGTCGCTCGCGGCAGGGGTCGCCGTGGCCGTCCTGGCCTACTGGCTCCTGTCGGGCGCCAACGCGGCACCCGCCGCGGCCGCAGTCGCCGGAACCCTAACGAACACGGTTGGGGTGCTGACGCTGATGGTGCTGTTCGGGTTCATTCCCGCCGGTGCCGCATTCGTCATTGGTGCCACACACGGATTGCCGGAGGTTCTGTTGGCCGTGGTGATTACTGTTCCAGTGTACCGGGCAGTGTCGGCGGCGCGCGAGAGAAATTAACTAACGGGAACGCGGGATCGCGGGAGCGCGGGAACAACGACATCTTTCATTCGCGCGTTCCCGTGTTCCCCCGTTCCCGCGTTCCCGGGGGTTGCGTATGTTGCTGGCCATCAACATCAATAACACGCAAATCAAGGTCGGGGGCTATGACGGCGCCGACCTCCTCGTGCACTGGCGGATCGCCACCGATCTGGACAAGACCGACGACGAGTACGCGATGATTCTCCGCGGATTGTTCCAATACGCAGGCCTGGAGTTTCCGGCGGTGGAGTCTGCCGCGATCTCGTCGGTAGTCCCCCCGCTGACCGAAGTGTTTGAACGGTTGTGCAGTCGATATTTCGGCGTGACACCATTGGTCGTAGGGCCGGGAGTGCGCACCGGCATGCGCATCCTCTATGAACACCCCAAGGAGGTTGGCGCCGACCGCATCTGCAATGCCATCGCGGTCTACGAGAAGCACGGTGGGCCCGCCATCGTGGTAGATTTCGGCACCGCGACCACCTTCACGGCCGTGTCCGCGGAGGGCGACTTCCTGGGTGGGGCCATTGCGCCCGGCATCGGCATCTCTGTAGACGCGCTGGCAGAGCACACCGCGCAGTTGCCGCGCGTGGAGCTGAGCAAACCCAAGACAGTCATTGGCCGCTCCACCGTGACGGCGATGCAGGCCGGCATCATCTTTGGCTTTGTCGGCCAGGTGGAGGAGATCGTCCGGCGGATCCGCGCTGAGCTGGGCGTCCAGGCCGTGACAGTGGCGACGGGCGGATGGGCGGAGTTGATTGTGGATGACTGCCGCTGCTTCGACCACCTGGACCCTCTGCTGACTCTGGAGGGGCTGCGTATCATCCATGAGCGCAACCGCACCGCGGATGTGAGTCGTCCTGCCCCGTCGTAAGCGGCAGGAGTCGCTGGTGTGGAGGCGTAGTGTCTGCCACAGAACACGATGGCCACGAAACGTGTCGTGTCGGTCAGCCTGGGTAGCGCCAGCCGAGATCATCGGTTCGAGACCGAGATCCTGGGCCAGCGTCTGATCGTGGAGCGGATCGGAACGGACGGCGACGTCCGCCGCGCCAAGCAGCTGCTGGAAGAACTTGACGGGAAGGTTGATGCACTCGGCCTCGGCGGCACCGACCTCTACCTGCGGGCGGGGAACCGTAAATATCTGATCCGCGAGACCGCGCGGCTGGTCCGCAACGTTCGACGGACGCCGTTCGTGGACGGCGGGGGGCTCAAGGCGTCCTGGGAACGCTGGCTGATCACCGATTATCTGCCCAACCGGAAAGGCGTCTCGTTCCGCGGACGGAAGGTCGTGCTGGTGTCTTCGGTCGACCGGTATGGGATGGCAGAAGCGTTCACGGAGGCCGGCGCCGAGGTCATCTTCGGCGACTTTATCTTCTCGCTGAACCTCCCCATTCCGCTTCGATCGTTGACGTCGGTGAAGATTCTGGCCGCGCTACTGCTGCCGGCGATCAGCAGACTCCCGATCAGGTTTTTCTACCCCACTGGGGAGAAGCAGAAACAAATCACGCCCAGGCACGGCAAATACTACCGGTGGGCCGAGATCGTTGCGGGTGACTTCCTCCTGATCCGCCGGTTCATGCCCGACGACCTCCGCGGCAAGGTAATCCTCACGCAGACAGTCACAAAAACCGATGTGGACGAACTCCGCAAGCGGGGGGTGTGGCTGCTGATCACGGATGGGCCGGACATGGGCGGCCGCTCCTTTGCCACGAACGTGCTGCAGGGGGTCATCGTGGCGCTGCTCAACCGGCGTCCGGAGGAGATTGCTACAGAGGAGTACCTGCACACCGCCTTGCGGGCCGGCTTCGAGCCTCGCGTCGAAGAACTGAATCCTGATGCCATTCCAGCTTGGGCGCCGCGCACACGCGTCGCCGCCCCAAGGTCGTGATCGTGGTCCCCCAGACCCCGGCCGTCGCCCCGCCTGCCCATGATCCAGGATCGAGGATCCAGGATCCTGGAAGGTTTGCGTTTATCATTCATCCGCTCCGCATCTCCGACTTCGCGCGCAGGTTTCCCGTCACGCGGAAACTGCCCGAGCGGCTGGTGGAACTGGCCTTCCGCCCCGTTCCGCCGCGCATGGTGTCACACATCACCGGCGTGCGATCCCCTACCGGCGCGCGAGCGGAAGGATGGTTCATCGGCCTACCCCTGACCCCGCGGACCTTGATGGACTCCCCACTGGAGTTCGTATACCGGCGCCTGATCCAGTGCGGCCGTCTGGCAGAATCGCTCGGGGCGGGGATCGTCGGCCTCGGCGCGTTCACCAAGATCGTCGGCGATCGCGGGCTCACTGTGGCGCACAATCTCCGCATCGCCGTGACCACCGGCAACAGTTACACGGCGGCCACCGCTGTGGACGGTGCGCTGCTGGCGGCGCAGCGCATGGGGCTTGAGCCGGCCAACGTCACGGCCGCGGTTGTCGGCGCGACGGGATCGATCGGCGCGGTGTGCAGCGAGATCCTGGCCCGGTCCGTCGGCCGCCTGATCCTGGTCGCTCGAACCCGCGAGACGCTGGATGCGCTGCAGGCGCGGCTGCGGCCGGCCGGCCCCTCGATGACGCCTGGGGCAAGACGGGCTGATGTACGCGTCGAGACACACGTCAAGGCGGCCGTGCGCATGGCCGAGGTGATCCTGACCGTGTCGTCGGCCACCGACGTCCTCATCGAGCCGGAGGATCTGCGGCCGGGGGCGGTGGTCTGCGATGTGGCGCGGCCTCGCAATGTCTCACGGCTCGTGTACGAGCGCCGCAACGATGTGCTGGTCATCGATGGCGGGGTGATCGAGATCCCGGGTGAGGTGGACTTCGGGTTCGACTTCGGCTTCCCGCCTAGGATGACCGAGGCGTGCGTCGCGGAGACCATCTTGCTCGCGCTGGAGCACCGCTACGAGAACTTCACACTCGGACGGGACATCACGCTGCCCCAGGTGGAAGAAATCGCGGCGCTGGCGCGCCGGCACGGGTTCCGCCTCAGCGGGTTCCGGCGCTTTGAGCGGGCGATCGGAGATGACGAGGTCGAGCGGATCCGTCAGGCGGCACGCCACGGACGATTCGCGCAGGTGTAGCCGCCGCGTTGAGGTGAGCTGATGTGAGCGAAGTCGTCCGGGGCACGCCCCGCACGAGTCGCTCAGGTCAGCCGTGCCGCTGACCGCAAGATGGTCTGAGCGACTCGTACGGGGCACGCCGGACATCGGACGATTCGCTTCTGCGGCCAGAGGAAGTTAGCTGGCTGCGCTTGACGGCTCCAGCGGGATCGGCTATACTCGCAGGCGCTGAGGGCGCGATGCCCTCAGTTTTCGCGCGGGCAACTTCACACGACACTTCGGGGGGGGCGCTGTAGGTCGGAATCGGCCTACGGTGTTTTGTCTTCAATCCCCCTTCGCAGGAGCATCTTCGATGGCCGAGGTCGAAAAAGAGACAATCCTGACTCCAGAAGGCTTACACAAACTGGAAGAGGAACTGGAACATCTGAAGACGGTCCGCCGCAAGGAGGTCGCCGGGCGCATCAAGCAATCCAAGGAATTTGGCGACTTGATGGAAAACTCCGAGTACGAGGACGCGAAGAACGAGCAGGCGTTTGTGGAAGGGCGGATCCTGCAACTGGAGGTGATGTTGCGGAACGCCCGGGTCATCGATAACCACGGGGCTCCGCCGGACCGGGTGGCGGTCGGCTCTACGGTGCGCCTGAAGGATCTCGGCTCTGGGGAAGAGATCAAATACATGATTGTCGGGTCGGCGGAGGCCGATCCCGACCAGGACAAGATCAGTAACGAATCCCCCGTCGGCCGCGCGCTGCTCGGCAAGCGCAAAGGCGAGATGGTCGAGGTGACGGTTCCCGCCGGGAAGATTCGCTATAATATCCTGCAAGTCAAGCTCTGACGCGCACGGGCTGTCCGCGGGAATACGGGCGGGTCGGCTGCGACCTGCCCGGTCTTCTTTCTGTCTGGCGGGGCACAATGGTGGACAGGAGGGGCGCCGGCCAAGCCGGGAATTTGACCCCGTTCTCGACCGTAGGATAAGATGGAATTGCACATGCTGGAGATTCGGGATGCCCGAGCAGGAGGGACCTCCGCCTGAGCAGAACTCGTAGGGCTAAAGTTAGCCTCTGCCGCCTGACACCTTCGCCTGGCGAAGTGGTCGGGACACCGTCGCTGATAGACTCACCCACGATCTGGCGGAGAGGGGGACGTCGTCGCAATGTTTGAGCGGTTTACAGAGCGCGCCCGGCGCGTCATCATCCTGGCCCAAGAAGAAGCCAAGCGCCTCAACCACAGCGCCGTCGGCACCGAGCATATCCTGCTGGGGATCATCCGCGAGGGTGAGGGCGTTGCCAGCAAGGTGCTCGAGAGCCTAAACATTTCTCCTGACCGCGTGCGCGCCGAGATCGAAACCGCTATCGGCCGCGGCGAGCGGGCTCCCTACGAGGAAGTCGCGTTCACTCCCCGGGCGAAAAAGGTGCTGGAACTGGCGCTGGACGAAGCGCGCCGGCTGGGTCACAACTACATCGGCACCGAGCATCTCCTCCTGGGTCTGATCCGTGAAGGAGAAGGTGTGGCCGCGCGCGTGCTGGAGGCGATGGGCGCGGACCTGGAGCGCGTGCGGGCGCAGGTTGTCTACCTGCTGGGAGAAGAGGGGACCACCGCCTACACCAAGCAGTCCAGCAAGACGCCAACCCTGGACGAGTTTGGCCGTGACCTGACCAAACTGGCGCGGGAGAGCAAACTGGACCCGGTCATCGGCCGCGACCGCGAGATCGAGCGCGTGATTCAGGTGCTGTCCCGGCGCACCAAGAACAACCCGGCTCTCATCGGCGAACCCGGCGTCGGCAAGACCGCCATCACCGAGGGGCTGGCCCAGCGCATCGTGCGCGGCGACGTCCCCGAGGTGTTGCGCAACAAGCGCGTGGTGCAATTGGATCTCGCTGCGCTGGTTGCCGGCACGAAGTACCGGGGCGAGTTCGAAGAGCGCATGAAGAAAGTGATGGATGAGATCCGCAAGGCGCAGAACGAGGTGGTGCTGTTCGTCGACGAGTTGCACACCCTGGTTGGCGCCGGCGCGGCAGAGGGCGCCATCGACGCCAGCAACATCCTGAAACCGGCCTTGGCCCGCGGCGAACTTCAATGCATCGGCGCCACGACCCTGGACGAGTATCGCAAATACGTCGAGCGGGATGCCGCCTTGGAGAGGCGCTTCCAGCCCATTCTGGTCAGCGAGCCCAGTGTCGAACAGACGATCGAGATCTTGAAAGGGCTGCGCGAACGCTACGAGTCCCACCACGGCGTCACCATCAGCGACGAGGCGCTGGTGGCGGCGGCGACGCTCGCCGAGAAGTACATCGCCGACCGGTTCCTGCCCGACAAGGCCATCGATCTCATGGATGAAGCCAGCAGCAAGATCCGGCTGCAGGCCTCGTTCCTCCCGCAAGAGGTGCGCCAGGCTGTTGAGAAAGCTGAGCGCGTCCGGCGCGAAAAGGAAGAAGCCATCAAGAATCAGGACTTCGAGAAGGCCGCGCAGCTGCGCGACAAGGAACGGGTGCTGCGCCAGAAGCTGGAGGAACTGGAGTCTTCCTGGAAGCGGGAGAAGGGCCGCGACATCAGCACCGTCACCGGGGAAGACATCGCCGACGTCGTCTCCTCCTGGACCGGCATTCCGGTGACACGGCTGGTCGAAGAGGAGACGCAGCGGCTGCTCAAGATGGAAGAATCTATCCACGAGCGTATCGTCGGCCAGGAAGAGGCCGTCAGCGCCGTGGCCAAGGCGGTCCGGCGCGCCCGGACGGGCCTGAAGGATCCCCGCCGGCCGGTGGGCTCATTCATCTTCCTGGGGCCCACGGGCGTGGGAAAGACCGAACTGGCCCGAGCGCTGGCGGAGTTCCTCTTCGGCGACGAGAACGCCCTTATCCGCATCGATATGTCCGAGTACAGCGAGCGCCATACCATCAGCCGGCTGGTGGGCTCGCCCCCGGGCTACGTCGGCTACGAAGAAGGCGGACAACTGACGGAGGCTGTGCGCCGGCGCCCGTTCTCGGTCGTGCTGTTTGATGAGATCGAGAAAGCGCATCCGGAGATCTTCAACGTCCTACTGCAGATCCTCGACGACGGCCGGCTGACCGATGCGCAGGGCCGGGCCGTGGACTTCAAGAACGCGGTCATCATCATGACCAGCAACGTCGGCGCGCCCTTGCTGGAAAAGGAAGTGGCCATCGGCTTCAAGCCAACCCGCGATGAGCTTACTGCGATGGACAGCGCCTACGCCCGCATGAAGGAACACATTACCGAGGAGCTGCGGCGGACGTTCCGCCCGGAGTTTCTGAACCGGATCGACGAAGTCATCATCTTCCGGCCCCTGACCGGCGACCAGATCAAGGCGATCGCGGATATCCTCATCGCCCGCGTGCAGCGTGAGCTGCGGGGGCAGAACATGCAGCTGGAGCTGACCGAGGCGGCGAAGGATCTGCTGGCCAAGGAAGGGTTCGATCCTACGTTCGGCGCGCGGCCGCTACGGCGGACGATCCAGCGGCTGATCGAGGATCAACTGTCGGATGAGCTCCTGCGGGGCAGCTTTAGTCCGGGGGACACGGTGGTCGTGGACGCGCGTGATGAGCGCATCGTCTTTGAGCGAAAGCGGCAACCCGAACCAGCGCTTAAGGGAGACTGACGGGAACGCGGGAACGCGGCAACGCGGCGCACCAGAATCTGACAGCGAGGAGGGCCCGGTGACCAACCGGGCCTTTCTGCTGCAAGGGCACACGTGATGACGAAGGCACATCTGCAATACGTCTGTCAATCCTGTGGGTATACCTCCTCGAAATGGCTGGGCCGCTGCCCGTCGTGCGGGGAGTGGAACTCGTTCGTCGAGGAAGTACTCGGTGAGTCACGCGCCGCGGCCCCCGCGCCGCCGGCTTTGCCGGTCGCCGTGACCGAGGTGGCTACCATGGCCGAACCGCGCCTGGCCACGGGCCTCCGCGAACTGGACCGCGTGCTGGGTGGAGGGCTCGTGCCGGGCTCACTGGTGCTCATCGGGGGAGATCCAGGGATCGGGAAGTCGACTTTGCTGTTGGAGGCCTGCCGCCATCTGGCCGGGGCGGGCGGTCTGGTGCTCTATGTGAGCGGCGAGGAGTCAGTCACCCAGATTAAGTTGCGGGCAGATCGTCTGAGTGTAGCCACTCCGAACCTCTTGCTCCTGGCGGAAAACAACCTGAGTGCCATTCTGGACGCCTGCGAGCGCGCGCGGCCCCAGGTCGTGGTGATCGACTCCATCCAGACGGTCTACAAGCCGGACCTCCCGTCGGCGCCGGGGAGCGTCGGCCAGGTGCGGGAGTGTACGGCCGACCTGATGCGGCTGGCGAAGGGCCGCAATATGAGCGTGCTGATCGTGGGCCACGTCACCAAAGAAGGACAGCTCGCCGGGCCCCGCGTGCTGGAACACATCGTGGATACCGTGCTGTACTTCGAGGGCGACCGGCATCATGCGTACCGCATTGTCCGCGCCACCAAAAACCGTTTTGGTTCCACCAACGAGATCGGCGTGTTCGAAATGCGGCCCGATGGATTGCGTGAGGTGCCTAACCCGTCGGCTGCTTTTCTCTCGGAGCGTGCCGCCGAGGCGCCGGGGTCGGTGGTGGTGTGCGCGATGGAGGGCACGCGCCCGCTGCTGGTCGAGGTCCAGGCGCTGGTGACCCCCACGGTGTTCGGGATGCCGCGCCGCACCGCGGCTGGAGTGGACTACAACCGGATGGTCGTGCTGCTGGCGGTGCTGGAAAAGCGGGCGGGCCTCCACCTTTCCAGCCACGACGTCTACGTCAGCGTCGCCGGGGGAGTCACCGTGGACGAGCCGGCCGTGGACCTGGGGGTGGCAGCGGCAGTGGCCAGCAGCCTGCGCGATCGGCCGGTCGATGCTGCCGTCGTGGCCATCGGGGAGGTCGGGCTGGCGGGTGAGGTGCGGGTGGTTCCGCAGCTTGAGAAGCGGGCTGCGGAGGCTGCGCGGATGGGTTTCCAGCGGTGCATCGTCCCGAAACCGGCCGCGGAGCTGGACGTGTCCGCGATCGAACTGGTACCGGTGGAGCATATCGGAGAAGCGTTGGCACACCTCATACCCTAAACTACGGGACCATGCGACCAAGTGACCATGGGACCAGGCAAAATGATGAGGCACTCCGTTCTTGGAGTGCCTCTCAATTTCCTGGTGCTACCTTTTCTGAGTTCGCTTGGTCCCGTGGTCCCCTGGTTCCGGGTCCCGTCGTTACGTCAAATTAAAGACGCCCAGCGCGCTAACGCGGGCGTGTTCCTTTTCGAGTACCTCTTCCAGGTTGAGGTCCAGCAGACCGCACAGGGCGGCAAGATAGAAGAGCGTCGTTCCAATCTCAGTCTCGACGACCTCGCGACACTTGTCACACATCTCTCCGGTCAGGTGGGTGGCCATGAACTGCTTCAGTTCTCTGAGGCTGACATCGGTGGGGAACTTTTGCCTGACGGCATTGACGGAGATGCACCCGCAGGTGGTGACGGACTTCGCCACCGCGCGGTTGACACGCGCGGCAGCTTCGCTGAGCTTACTCTGGACGTCGAGGATACTGCGGTGTCGGAGCAGGTATTCAGAAACCGTATCCTGGAATTGCGCTTCGTCGGTGTCCTTCATCACGCCCCCCTGACGCTCTGCCGACCTCCGTCCGGCATCCGCCGGGCGGGGTGATCTGCGCACCGTGACTTGCGGGATGAATCGGTGTCATTATATGTGTCGCCGCAAATCAATGTCAAGGAAGACAGCACGTCCTGTGCACTCCGGCGAGTCGAATCGGGTATAGTAAAGGGAGTAGAATACCTGAAGGTGTGAGCGCGGTATGAGATGGGTCATTCGTCTAGCCGGCTTGATCCTTGGGGCCGTCCTGGGGGGACAGGTGGCCGGCGGGATTCCTCTGGTTGTGGAAATCGCGCGGGTCCGCCTGCCGGTCTCCGTCGGTGGCATTCTTATCGGTGGCGTGCTCGGTGCGCTGCTGTCGGTGTGGGTGTGGCGCTGGTTTGAGCGGACCATGGCATGGGTGCTGAGCCGGCTGGCTCACGTCTCGTTGCGCGACGTGGCCCTCGGCGTGGTCGGCCTCAGTGCGGGACTCGTGCTGGCCTTCCTGATCGGGTTTCCTCTGTCTCGCATCCCGGGAGTCGGCAACTACCTTGCGCTCGGCGCAGCCATCGCCCTCGGGTACCTGGGATATCACTTGGTGATGCAGCGCCGGGATGAGCTTGCCGCTCCCCTGGCCCGCCTGGACCGGTCCGGCCGCGGGGGGGTGAAGGGCCGCGGTACACCGAAGCTCCTCGACACCAGCGTGATCATCGACGGGCGCGTCGTCGACGTCGTCAAGGCTGGATTCCTGGAAGCCCCATTGCTGGTGTCCCGTTCCGTGC
>VBAP01000053.1 GCA_005882335.1 Candidatus Segetimicrobium genomatis | reverse complement strand
CAGGTGTACGCATACGTGCCGGCCGTCGCGAAGGTTCGCGTGATCGACACATTCGTGTTGTTGCCCGCGATGTCGGCGGGCGCGCCCGTCTGCTGGGTGAAGAATACGTTGTGCGGCACCGACCCAAACGCGAACGTCACGGTTTCCCCGACGTTCACGGGGAGCGTGCCGGGTGTGAAGGTCAGGGACGGCGTGGCGGCTACCGTATTGCCTGCGGGGGGCGGTCCGGCGGTGCCGCCGTAGCTGCCACCGCATGCCATCGCCAGCAATGCCGCGGTCAAGGTGGCCAGGACGAGTCCAGTGTTGCGCGTCGACATGTGAGTCTCCAAGTGGCTGTGAGCCGATCAACCTAGGGCTGGTCCGTCACCCGGTCTTGATCGAGACGAGCGCGCGGTGTTGAACGTCCCTGCTACATTCTCTCATATGGACCCCCTTTCCGACCTGCTGCGCGTCGTCCGCCTCGATGGCGCGTATTTCTACGCGGTCCAAGCGGCGGGGCCCTGGACCGTCGAAACCGTAGCCGCCCGGGAGCTGTCGCCTCGGATCATGCCGGCTGCGGAGCTGATCTCGTATCACATCGTGACCGACGGCCGCTGTTACGGCGGCGTGATCGGGGAGGAGCTGGTCGAGCTCGTCCCGGGCGACGTGATCGTGTTCCCTCACGGAGACGCCCACGTGATGTCGAGTGGGCGAGACGTGCGGATCGGTGAGGACGTGCAGCGCACCCCCCAACCCCACTTTCCCTTCACCGTTTTCCTCGGGCAGCAGGCCCAACCGGGTGCATCGCTCGTATGCGGCTTCTTGGGCTGCGACCGCCGGCCGTTCAACCCCTTACTCGCAGCGCTCCCCCACCGCATCCACATGCGGGGCATGTCGAGTGGGTGGCTCAGCGGCTTCACCCGCCAGGTGACCGAAGAATCCCGACTCGGCCGCGCCGGCGCGGCGAGTGTCCTCACCCGACTGGCCGAAGTGATGTTCATCGAGGTGCTGCGTCGCTACCTCGACGACCTGCCGCCGGAACAGACCGGCTGGCTCGCCGGCCTGCGTGATGAAGTGGTCGGCCGCGTGTTGACGCTGCTCCACGGTCGACCCAGTCATCCGTGGACCCTCGCCGAGCTGGCCCGGGAAGCGGCCGCCTCCCGGACCAATCTGGCCAAGCGGTTCGCGCAGCTGGTTGGTCAGCCGCCGATGCAATATCTGACCCAATGGCGGATGCAAATCGCCGCCAACCTCCTGGCCCAAGGCGGCGCCAAGGTTGCCACGATCGGTGGCGAAGTGGGTTACGACTCCGAGGCGGCGTTCAGCCGGGCGTTCAAGAAGGCAACCGGATTCGCCCCCGGGGCCTGGCGCGAGGTGCGTCGCACCGCCCGATCGTAGTCCCTTCTAGCAGCGAGCTGAGGAAATGGAGGCTCGGCGTCGAAGTTCCCATCACGGCAGACACTTCACAGCACCCCTCTCTGAATCATCCCAATCGAGACACGCCGGAGCAGGAAGTCGGGACGACCAGTCATTGGCGGATGCGCGGTGGCTGGCGAGATATCTCGACGTCCAGGCGCGAGTCGACCGGCCACTCGCTGTTATGGAGCGTCGCCTCCTGGCCTAAGCCTGCCGGGCTGCCGCTGAACTGACATCGGCCCTCGATGTGTCCGGAAGGGGTGAGGAAGAAGTTTTGCGGGAGACAAAGAGGAGCCGTCGTTGTTCACTGAGCGTGCGCGCGGCCAGCGCCGTCGCGCTGTCTCACTCACCTGGAACGGAGGTCGTGACGTGCGGCACACAACATGGATCGTGGCAACTGCGCTCTTGTCGCTGGCAGCCTGCGGCGGCGCGACCTCTCCTGACGGGGGCGGCGGGGGCGGCGTCGTCGGCGGCCCGGTCGGTCAGGTCACGGTGGGAGACATCTTCTTCCGCAGTGCCCGCAACGGAAGCCAGAACCCCGCCGTGGACACGATCGTGGCGGGCTCGAGCGTACACGTGGACCTGGAACGCCGCGGGGTCGCACAGCATCCAATCGACCGGCGTGCCCCCCGAGATCTTCAGGAACAGCGTGGTCTTGGTCGGGGCCAACTACACCTATTCGGTGACGTTCCGCACTCCGGGAACGTACCCATACGACTGTGCCGTCCACGGGTCGGCCATGACCGGAAGAATCGTGGTCCAATAGGAAGCGCGCCATGCTGACACCGTTGAAGGAGCCGGCCACTCAAAGCGTCCTGTTGCGGTCCATCATCTCCGGTGGGCGCGTGACGCGGCGCGACGGCGTGCCCGCCATGCTCACGAGCCAGGCGCTCGATTGGCCCGGCGTTCTCCTAGAAGCCGGGAAGAACGATGTCGCGGCCGTCGACGACGTCGTTGGTGATCGGCACTACCTGTCGCTCAACGTCGACACGAAGCCGCTGACGCTCGAAGTGAAGGGATCCACCGGCTTCCGCCAATTCACGATCCCCCAGCTGAGCGTCTGGGTGAGTCCGGGGCACCACCCGCTCACGATGCGTCTCGACAGCGCCCTCCGGTATGTCCGTGTTGCGATCGACACGCTGCACCTCGGTCGACTGATGGGGCCGTCGCCCGATGAAGCCGAGCCGGTGCGCCTGCGACGCGCGTACGGCGTCGCGGCGCCGCAGATCGCCCGGCTGATGCTGACGCTCAGAGACGAGGCGGACAGCCGGAATCCCGGCGGCCTGGCGGTCGTCGAGGCTGTGACGACCGCGCTGGGTCACCTCCTGGTCAGGCACGCGGGCGTGGAGCGGGCACGGCCGCTCCGCGTGCGCGGAGGACTCTCGGGGGTGGCCAAGCGCCGGGTGCTGGAGATGATCGACGCCCGATTGGATGCGCGGTTCACGGTCGACATGCTGGCCCGCGAGGTCGGCCTGTCGCCGGCGCACTTTGCGCGCGCGTTCAAGGAGACGATTGGCCAGGCACCCCACCAGTATCTGCTGTGGCTTCGGCTCGAGCGCGCACGGCGGCTGCTCGAGCTGTGCGGTGCCGACCTGTCGGACATCGCACAGCGCACGGGCTTCGCCGACCAGGCTCACTTCACCCGCCTCTTCAAGCGGGCTTACCGCGTGACTCCGGGCGCCCTGATGCGTCAGTGGCAGTGCTGAGTTTCGCTCATACATAGGGAGAGAGAGATGCGCAGGATGAGATGGATCCAACTGGCGGCGGTGATGGCGGCCTGCAACGACTATCAGGCCACCGCGCCCGCTCCGGTGCCGCCCGAGGCGACGGTGTTCAGCGCCACCGGCATGATCGGTGCCACGGTGAATCAGTTCAGAGCTATCCTGGGCGCGCCTAACGGTGGGACCGCCGGCGAGCAGCCGGCCGGACGGCGCGAGATCAACTGGGATGGCGCCGCCGCGATCCCCTTTAACAACCGCAACGACTTCCCCGCGGACTTCTTCAACACCACCGTGAAGGCGGGGGCGGTGTTCACCACACCGGGCACCGGGTTCCGGAACGACTCCACCCTGTTCAGCGAGATCAACCCGGACTACGCCGCGCAGTTCCTCTTCTTCACCGCCAGCGAGATCTTCGCGCCGATCGGCAGCAACCAGCTCGACCAGCTGTTTCGGGTTGCCGGCCAGCCGACGCCGGCGCTGGTACCCGGCTTTGGCATCGTGTTCAGCGACGTGGATCTGGCCGACAAGACCACCATTCAGCTGTTTCGACAGGACGGCTCGAGCCTGGGCACGTACAACGCACCGGTTCGGTCCGACGAAGGAGGGTTTTCCTTCATTGGGGTCACCTTCGCCGACGCGATCATTGCGCGGGTCCGGATTACGCTCGGCACCGGTGCACTGGGCGCCAACGTCGAGGACATCAGCGCCGGCGGCACGGTGGACCTGGTGGTGCTAGACAACGTGATCTACGGAGAGCCCCACCGTGTTCAACCTTGAGGGCACAATGCCCGGCGTCGTACCGGAGTCGGGACAGCGCCTGGCGGGAGACCGGGTCGGCGAGCTGCTCGCCGGGCGGTACCGGGTGCTGCGCCGTCTCGGAGCCGGTGGCATGGGGACCGTCTACCTCGCGGAGCACGTCCACCTCGGCCGCCTCACGGCCGTGAAGCTGCTGTGCCCGCCACTGTGTGCCGACGATCCCAGCGCCGAGCAGCGGTTCCGACAGGAGGCGCTGCTCGTGGCGAAGGTGCGCCACCCGAGCGTCGCCCAGGTCTACGACTTCGACCGCCTGCCCGACGGCCCGTTCCTCCTGGCGATGGAATACGTGGCTGGTGAGACGGTGGCACAGCAGCTGAAGCGCGACGGACCCTTCCCCATCCCGGAGGCCATCCGGGTGCTGCGCACCGTGGCGGACGCGTTGAACCATGTGCACTGGATCGGCATTCTCCACGGCGACTTGAAGCCTCAGAACATCATGCTGGGTCCCGGGGGCGACGTGAAGCTGCTCGACTTCGGAGTCGCCCACGAGATGGCCCAGCTCGTGGCCGCCGACACGTTCCGGCCGGGCACGCTCGCCTACATGAGCCCAGACCAGCTGCTGGGCGACGCGCTCGGTCCCGCGAGCGACATCTTCTCACTGGGCGTCGTGTTTTACGAGATGCTCACGGGCCGGCTCCCCCACGCGGGGACAACGGTCGCCGAGCTGCGGATGCAGCGGCTGCTGCGCCCGCCGATCCCATTGAACTGGCTCCGCCCGACCTTGTCTCGCGCATTGGCGGACGTGGTGGCGCGGGCGCTCCATCCTGAGCCAGCGGAGCGGTGGCCGTCGGCGCTGGCCTTCGCGCAGGCGGCGGCACGGGCGGTCTAGCCACTACATTGGTCCGCGTGCCGCGGGGCGCACCTCCCGCACCGTGGGCTGGCCGCTCGGCACCACGCGCCGTAGATTGGCTGCGCCTCAACCCGATCCGGGCCCAAGTTCCCGCGAGTTCCTCCATGCTGCCCTTCACGAGGCTGGGCGCCAGATATCTGGACCTGCAGCTATCCACGCACGAGCGGGTGGTCATTCGCATCGTGGAGCGCCCCGCCCGGTGGATGACACGCGAAGCGCTGCACCAACTCGTCGGCGACCTGCAGTCGGTCGTTGCCGCCACTCTCGAGCAGGCGTCGCTCGCGTACGGCGTGGTGACGGGCGACCGGGGGCGACTTGAGAACGCGATTCTTACCGTCCTCTACGACCGGAACACCCGTCGGCCCGTCGCCTTCAACGCCCTCTCCATCCTGCCGGTCCAGCTCGGCGGGAAGGAGGAGGAGGTATTGCACCTCGGGCTCGTGATGGTCGATCCCGGCTTCCGCAGCCAAGGCCTCTCCTGGACGCTGTACGGACTGACCTGCCTGCTGACGTTCGTCCGCCAGCAGCTGCGCCCGATCTGGATCAGCAACGTCACCCAAGTGCCCGCGATCGTCGGCATGGTATCCGAGAGTCTGGCAGACGTCTTCCCCAGCCCGCGCCCGGGCACTCGGCGCAGTTATGCCCACTTGACGATCGCGCGTCAGATCATGAAGCGCCACCGGAGCGCGTTCGGCGTCGGGCCGGAGGCGGGCTTCGATCCGGAGCGCTTCGTCATCACCGACTCGTACACCGGCGGCTCCGACAATCTGAAGAAGACCTTCGCAACGGCCCCCAAGCACCGCGACCAGCTGTACAACGAGATGTGCCGCACGCAGCTCGACTACGATCGCGGCGACGACTTTCTGCAGATCGGCCGGTTCAACATCACGGCGGCCCGTAACTACCTGCTGCGCTCTGTGCCCCGCCGTTCTCTCCCTGCCCTCCTCTATCGCGTGGCCTTCCTGTTCCTCGGCTCCGCGCTCGTTCCGGTGCTCCATTGGTTCACCCCGAGCAAACCGATGGGGGATCTCCGGCCGTGGCGAGCCTAGCCGGGGCCGGCGCCGCCGGCCAGTTCAGCTACGGGAGCTTCACGCAGCGTAATATCGGGTTCGTCACTGAGGCAGAGCAGCGACGCATCCGGGACGCGCGCGTGTTCGTCTGCGGGGTCGGGGGGATGGGCGGCGCGGCCCTGCTCTCCCTGGTCCGGGCGGGGGTGGGTCACCTGGCCTTCGCGGATATCGACCGGTTCGAGGTGTCCAATCTGAACCGGCAAGTCTTTGCCTTCCTCCACACCGTCGGGGTCAACAAGGTCGAGGCGGTACACCGCCAGCTGCTCGACATCAATCCCGAGGTGGAGATCGAGAACTGGGGCGTCGATTGGGTAGACCAAGTCGATGCCCTCCTCCAGCGGTACCCGATCGCCATTAACGGGATGGACGACATCCGCTGCGGCATCCTTCTATACCGCACGGCGCGGGAGCGCGGCGCCACGGTGATCGACGCCTATACGTCGCCGCTGCCTTCGGTAACGGTCGTGCGGCCACACAGTCCCAGACCCGAAGAGCGCCTCCACTATCCCAGCGTGGGCAAGAACTGGCGCGACATCTCGAAGGAGGACGCCCTCGTGTGCCTGCTCCGCGAGATCGAATACGTCATGACGCACTCATCCTCGAGCGAGCACATCGATCTGGGCATCGCGGCCGAAGTGGTCGCCGGAACTAGGAGCCGGATGTCGTTCGCCCCGATGGTGATCACTACAGGGAACCTGATGTGTTTCGAGGCGATCAACCTGATCCTGGGGTGGCGTTCCGGCACGGATCACCGGGGTTATTTCTTCAATCCTTGGACGGCGCGGGTCGAGCGCCCGCGCAGCCCCCCGGTGGCATGGGCGACACGCCTCGTGGTTCGCCGTTTCCTGAAGCGGATGATCGATGGGCGCTGACCTGACGCGCACCGACCTGGTCCTCACCTGGGTCGGCGCGGGCGGCGTCATCGCCTACACCGTCTACATCCACGGCCAACGCAGCCGGAGCCCGCTCGAGGCGAGAACGCTCTTCCTGCTGTACGCCCTCGGCACGCTCTTCCTCGCGCGAGGCTTCTACTGGCTGTACGATGGCCCGTGGCTCGAGACGCTGAGGTTCGTACCGACCACCCTACTGCCACTGGCAGCTACGCTGTTCGTGGAGGGCCTCCGGCGACGGCACGCGAGCCCCGCGCTCAAGACCTTCGTCGCCGCCGGCACGCTGCTCTTTTTCGGCTGGAACCTGCTGGGTCTCGTTCTTGTGCAGCGCGGCCCGTTCTTCCGCGCCTTCAGCGTCTTCGCGCTGCTGACCCTGGCGTGGCTGGGGTGGATGTTGCTCGCCCGGCGCCGCGCCGATCTCTCCCCCATGGAGAACCGGTTCACCGACGCCCTCACCGCGGTCGTTGCCTGCAGTCTCCTGCTCTTCGCGACCGACTTCGGCCTGCGGCCGGACTGGCTGCCGTTCCGCCTGGGCAGCCTGGGCGGCCTGCTCTTCGTGTACGCCTGCGTGCGGTTGAGCGATGCGGGCGACGCCGGGATGCGCGTCTTGCGGGAGTTCCTCGGGATCGGGCTCCGAGCCGTGCTCGTGACGGCGAGCCTGCTCTGGCTCACACGTGAGCCCAGCCTCGAGTATGGACTCGCCCTCCTCGCGATCTCGACGGGTTTCGTCCTCCTCTTCACCATCATGGGTCGCCTGCGGGCGCTGCGGATCGAGCAGCGCGATACTTCGTTCTCCCGCTGGTTCCTCCACGCCGACACCAGCTCGCTCGAGAGCTTCGTCGAGTCGCTCCGCTCCCTCGCCGTGGCCGAGCAGCACCTCATCCTCCACGGTCGGGACTTGGACGGCTACGAGGAGGCTCCGATCGTGGCGCAGTTCGACACGGAGCACCCGGTCTGGACGGTCTCCGCGCTGCGGAGCAAGGTCGCGTCGCAGGGCGGCGACCTGGCGGGTGCGGAGCAGCTCGTCGAGCTGCTGGAAAGCCATCAGATGAGCCACGCGGCCCTGCTGAGCGAGCGGCCCGTGATGCTGGTGCTCCTCCACCTCCCGGAGGTCGCCGGAACGTCGAATCCGCTGCTCGAGATCGCGGTGATTCAGAAGTGCGCACGGCTGCTCCACTCGCGCGGCACCGCCCATGCTTGAGCTGGTCGAAGGGGATTTCGACGCGTTCTTCGCAGCGCCGTTCCATTGCTACGGCCGCGACGGACGCTACGTCTCCCCGATGCAATCGGACTTGCGACGGTTCTTGAGCGCGCCCCGCAATCCCCTGTTTCGAGAGCACGGGGCCGGCACCTTCTTCACCGTCCGGCAAGGTGGCCGAGCGGTGGGACGCGTGGTGGCGCACGTCCATCGTGCATCAAACCGGCTGTACGGGCTCAAGCGCAGCTATTTCGGGTTCTTTGACTGCGCCGACGATCCCGAGGTCGCCGGTCGCCTGCTCGGGGCCGCCGAAGACTGGGGTCGCCGGCAGGGGTGCGACGAGATCGCCGGCAACTTCAATCTGACGGCCATGCAGCAACTCGGTGTCGTTACCGAGGGGTTCGAGCACGCGCCCTACACTGATATGGTCTACAACCCGCCGCACGTCCCGAAACAGCTGGAATCGTGCGGCTACACACCGTTCTTTCCGGTGTCCACGCATGAGATTGACCTGACGAGCTTGGACCCCTCGCGTCTCCTCGGGCCGAAGCAGCGGGCCCTCCTCCGGTCGGTCGAGCTGCGCTGGGTCCCCCTGCGCCGACGCGGGTTCCACCGCGTTCTGGAGGACGCGCGAGCCGTCCTCAACGACGGGTTCGCGGAAAATCCGATGTTTGTTCCGCTCACGCCCGAGGAGTTCCAGTTTCAGGCGGGCGAGATGATGTGGATCGTGGACGCGCGGATCTCGGTGCTCGCCTACCGGGGCGACGAGCCCATGGGAGTGGTCGTCTGCATCCCCGACCTCAATCCGTTCCTGCGCAGCACCGGGTCGCGCCTCGGCCTGCTCACGCCGTGGCACTTCGTCCGGCACCGGTTGGGGAGGACGCGAGCCGTCATCATCTTCTACTCGGTTCGCCGCTCGTTCCACAACCGCGGGCTCAACGGTGCGATGCTCTTCAAGGTCACGAGCGCGCTCAAGGCTGCGGGATACACCCGGCTGGGCGTCACGTGGATCGCCGATGTCAACCGCGAGAGCCTTCGCCAAATGGAGAAACTGGGCGCGCGACGGTTGCATCGCCTCCATCTGTTTCGCAAGCGACTCGCGCCATGAACCCGCTCGATCGGCAACGACAGCTCGAGCTCGTGCGCGAGGCGAACCGGGCTCCGAGCGTCCACAACGTCCAGCCGGGACGGTGGCGATTCCTGCCGGACGGGCATGTCCTCCTCTTCGAGGACCTCGGACGCCACCTCGCCGTGGCCGATCCCGCGGGTCGCGATGGCCGGGTGAGCCTGGGCGCCGAGTTCGAGGGTCTCAGGATCGCGCTCTCGCGACACGGGCTCGGGCTGCGCGACCCGGACTACGCGCCGCCGGCGGCGCCGGAGACCTCGCCGCTGCGCCTCGTAGCCCGGAGCGCCGTGGTGGCCGGCGATCGGACGGACGCGCTGGCCCCATGCGTGCCGCTGCGGCACACCTACCGCGGCCGGTTCGCGCCGGTGGACGACGCCGCCGTCGAGACCGTACGCGCGCTGTTCGAAGCCTATCGCGATGTGATCGTGATCTCCCGCCCGTCAGAGATCGGCGAGATCGCCGAGGTCCACGACCACTGCACCTACCAGTTTGTGGAGCGCGCCGAGTACCACGCCGAGCTGTATCGCTGGATGCGGTTCTCGAGACGCGACCCCGCCTGGCACCGCGACGGCCTGACCGCGGACTGCCTCGGCATGTCGGAGCTCGAGCGAGCGCTCGCGGGCGCGCTGTTTCACCCGCGCGCCTTCCGCGTCCTCAGGGCGTTGCGACTGGCGCGTCGCTTGGTCGCCGAAGCGCCGCAGACGCGCTCGGCACATGCGATCGCGATCTTCCACCGCCAAAGGGATGAGGATGCGTTCGCGATCGGCAGGCGGTTCTACCGGCTCTGGCTCGAGGTCTGCCGGGCGGGGTTGAGCCTGTGTCCCATGTCGGCCGTCGCGGACTCGCCGGAGGGGTCCGCCTGGGTGCGGCAACGCTGGGGCGTACCGGAGCACTCCGCGATCGTAAACGTGCTACGGATCGGGAAGGCACCGGCGGGGGCTCTGCGCGCGAGTCCCCGCCTGCCCGCCGAGGAGCTGCTGGTCTAGAGGAGCTTGAGGTATTCCAGGAGGTCGGCCCTCTGCTGTTCGGTCAGGTCCTGGAACGGGCCCTCGTGCCCGCGGTTGCCCAGCCCCGGCTGGGCGGTGTCATACAGCCGAGGATGGGCCCAGGGACGATACGACGCCGGGTAGCGGAGCGTGCCGTCGCGGTCCACGGCACCGGCGATTCCGACCCGCTCGAAGTCGAGGCGGTGTCCACCCACCTGAAAGCGGGGCGGCCGCTCCGCCGGGTGCATGAGGTGCCACAGAGTGGGCACCGAGCCGTTGTGCAGGTAGGGAGCCGTCGCCCACAGACCCGTGAGCGGCGGCGCCACGTATCCGCCGGTCTGGGCCGGATCGACGGCGGAGTATCCCGACGAACGGATCGCGCGGAGCAGCCGGGGCTCCATTGCTTGCCACCGAGCGGGATCGGTCCCCATCGCCGCCTGCGGGACAAGGCGGTTCGGGAAGCTCACAAGCCGGACGCTCGGGGCGCCATCGCTGTAGCTCCCGTGACACTCCGCGCACCGTGCGCGGTAGAGGGCGCCGCCCCGGCGCGCCCGCACGGAGTCGATCGGACCCGGGAACGACGGCGGTCGGTAGGATTGGAGGAAGTTCATCACCTCCGTCACGTGGGGGATCGCGCGTCGGGCTGCCAGCGGCGTGTTCCCCATGGTGGGCACGGTGAAGAACGTTACGATGCGAGCAAGCTCCGCGAGATGCCCCGCGGTGAGATCGCCGGGCGCCATCGGGGAGAACCGGCTCCTACCCGGCACCGCGTAGGCACCGTCATAGAGGAGCGAGGTGCGCAGGGCGCCTCCGCCCAGATCGGGAATGGACGTGAATCCAACCTCGGAGGACCGTACATCGCCCCGCAAAAGGCCCAGCTGGAGCTTGAGCGCGGCGATCCCGTTGGTAAGGCCGGGGCCTCCGTTCCGGAAGGGCAGCGGCGCGTTCAGGGTCGTCGCGAGCTCCGTCAAGCGGCGTTCGACCCGCGGGAGGACGAACCGCTCAATCGTGCGTAGCTCGAGCGAGTCGACGTCCGGGAACAGGGCCCGCACCGTCTCGAGAAGCGGCCCGCGGTCATGCACGACCTTTACCAGGCTCTCATAGACCGCCGTCGTGTAGGCTTCCAGGTCCAGGGACGTGTTGGGTAGGCCCAGCCACACCTGGCGCCGCGGCGCCCCGTGCCGGTCGTAGGTCACGCCGGCGTGGCACGCTGCACAGCCCAGATTCCCGACCTCCAGCTTGATGCGGGGCAGACGCCGCTCGACGTATCCCGTGACGATCCCGAGCGGCCTCGCGAACGGCCGGGCGGACGCCGGCCCCGTCCAATTCAGGATCGTGTCGGGAATGATGAACCCGAACTCGCCCAGGACCCGGTTAAGGCCGGCGCGGGGTGACTCGCCGTCGCGGCGTGCTTGGAGCACGAGAGCGGCCGCGACGACTTTCCAGGGGATCGCGTTGGTGCGGAGCGCGTCGGTATTGAGCCCGCCGAAATCGCCATACGCGAAACGAACTGCGCCGAGGGAGGGTGTCGACTCGCCGTATTCCGCGAGGATCGCTTCCTGGTCGCTGGACCGCCCCTCGGCGTACCCGCGCACGAAATTCCGGCTGGCCGGGACGAGACCGAGAACTCCCGCGAGGGCCAGGAGCAGTGCCAGAAGCGCGTATCGCAGCGCGGGGGGAACTCGGGTCATACTTCCTTTCCGGGTCTGCGCGGTCGTGGTGCGGGGGAATCATGGAGAATGAGCTGGAGCGTGGCAATGCACGAGCGCGGAGCTGCGTTGCTTTGTGATCCTCTCCTGACGCTCAAAAAAGGTCATCCGGGTCAACCGCCAGGCAGCCAGCGGCTGCTAGATTGGTGCGCGTGCCGAAGAAGGTCGCGCCACACCACGTCTACGTGATCGAGCTCGATCCCGCGGTGCTCAAGCATGCCAAGTTCCGCGCCGCCAATCCCGATCATGATCCCCGCAAGCCTCCGCTCTATGTGGGGATGACGGGGCTCGACCCCGCGACGCGGTTCGAGCGCCACAAGTACGGCGTCAAGGACAATCATTACGTGCGGCGGTGTGGCAGAAGTAGGTCCGAGGAGGGAAGAGATGGTGAAGACGAGCGCAGGTCTCCTGATGTTTCGCCTCAGGAACGGTGAGCCTGAGGTGCTACTGGTGCATCCGGGCGGACCCTTTTGGGCGAACGAGGACGAGGGAGCGTGGTCGATTCCCAAAGGCGAGTTCCCGAGCGGCGAAGCGCCGCTGGCCGCCGCGCAGCGTGAGTTCGAGGAAGAGACCGGCTGTCGGGCCCACGGCCCGTTCATCCCGCTGATGCCGATCACGCAGCGTAGTGGTAAGGTAGTCCACGCCTGGGCGGTGGAAGGTGACTGCGATCCCACGCAGCTACACAGCAACGTGTTTTCTCTGGAATGGCCTCCGAAGTCGGGGAAGCAGCAGCAATTCCCCGAGGTTGACCGCGCCGAGTGGTTCTCGGTCCCGGTGGCACTCCAGAAGATCATTCCCGCGCAACGCGGGTTCGTCACCGAGCTGGCGACGCTGCGCGGCAAGAGGGCCGACCCGAGGTAAGCACCGGCGGCGCTGGCAGGAAGCAAGCAGCAGGTCCGGCGGCCTCCTAGACGACTGGGGTGCGTCGCGAGCTTGCGCGCGGCCAGCCGGGGTGCATATTGGAACGCAACTCAGATGCCATGAGCCTCGAGGCGCGCTGTCGTGCGGATCGCCCCTGCCTCGAGGGGAGCGAGACCGGCTGAGTGGGAGGGATCGACACGGCCGGTCTCATTTTTTTGGGGGAGCGGTAGAGTGGCCTCTGACTCGGCTGACTCTCGCTTCGTAGCGCGAGCGCCCCTGCTGCGGCGAATCACACTCTCAACGAAGGATGGCATGCCCATGCGACCCGTCAGTCGACTTCTCAGCGCAACTGCGCTTGTGCTGGTGGCATCCGGCGCTGCGTGCAAGAATGACTCGGGTGTGACCGGCCCGACGGCCCTGGAAGGCCAGTACAGGGGGACCATGGCCGGCGAGTCCCCCAACTTCAGCGCGTCGCTCGATCTGACGGTGGCTGCCGGCGGCACGACGGGCACCATCAAGCCCGTGGGCGCGGCGCCGATAGCCGTGACGGGGACCTACGTCACCTCGACCAACGTCGTCCAGGTCTCCGGCGGAGGCTTCACGATCACCGGGACGATCGACAACACCGGTAAGGT
>VBAP01000157.1 GCA_005882335.1 Candidatus Segetimicrobium genomatis | reverse complement strand
CATCCACTCCGGACGAAACTCCCGTACCAGAAAGGCGTGAAAGGGAAGTGGGTCCACAAGGTGGTCCCGTCGGAAACGGTGGTCGCCGAGTACACGGGGCTCGTGCACTCCGCTCCCGGCCACGGTCCCGAGGACTTCGAACTCGGCCAGAAGCTGGGCCTGCCCGCCTTCTCTCCCGTGGACGCCCGAGGCCACTTCACAGAGGACGCCGGGACGTATGCGGGCCAGAGCGTGAGGGAGGCGAATCCTCGGATCGTCGCGGACCTCCGTACCGCCCACGCGCTGTTGGCGGAGGAGACGATCGTCCATGCGTATGGTCACTGCTGGCGGTGCAAGACGCCGATCCTGTTTCGCGCGACCGTCCAGTGGTTCCTCAAGGTCACGGACTTCAAACCGAAGATGGTCGAGGAGGTCGGGCGGGTTAGATGGTTCCCGGACTGGGCCGGATCCGCGCGACAGCTCGACTGGACGAGCAACCTCCGAGACTGGTGCATCTCGCGGCAGCGCTACTGGGGCATCCCGCTCCCGATCTGGCGGTGCGCGAAGTGCACGCACTGGACGGTCATCGGATCCGCCGACGCCTTGCGGAAGGCGAACGGCTATGCGGCCGGGATGGACCTCCACCGACCGGGCATCGACCGCGTCGTCCTGGCGTGCGAGAAGTGCGAGGGCGAGATGCGGCGAGTGCCCGACACCGTCGACGTGTGGTTCGACAGCGGGGTCTCGAGCTGGGCGAGCCTCGGCTATCCGGCCCGCGAGGACGAGTTCCGTCGCTGGTGGCCCCAGGATTGGATCGTCGAGGGACCGGACCAGACCCGCGGTTGGTTCAACTCCCAACTCGCGGCCGGCGTCGTGGCGTTCGACCGGGCCCCGTACGACCAGGTGCTGATGCACGGCTGGGTGAACGGCCCGGACGGCCGGCAGATGCACAAGTCCCTCGGGAATGTCATCGAGCCGGAGACCGTCATCAGCAAGTTCGGCGCCGATTCGTTGCGATTCTACGTCATCGCGGTGAACGCGCCGTGGGACGACATCACGTTCCAGGAGGACGGCGTCCGGAACGCGCATCGCACGTTGAACATCCTGTGGAACGTGCTCCGATTTGCGACGACCTACATGGTCTTGGACCGATTCGATCCGTTCGCGGCGGACCTCTCCTCCATCGAAGGCCACCTGCGTCCCGAGGACCGCTGGCTCCTATCGAGGCTGGAGGGTCTCAAGACGACCGTGGATGCGGAAATGGCCACGTACAGCCTGCACCGCGCGGCCCGCGCGGTCGAGTCGTTCATCCTCGACGACCTCTCGCGCTGGTACGTGAAGCTGGTCCGCGGGCGCACCTGGACGGAGACGGATGACCGGGACAAGTTGGCGGCGTATCATGTGCTCTTCGAGGCCCTCAGCACGCTGGCCCTCCTCCTCGCCCCGATTACGCCGCACATCGCGGAGGCGATCTACCAGCGTCTCGATGGACGAAAGCTCAGCGTCCACATGCTCGACTGGCCCGTGGTCCGCGAGCAACGGCTCCGGCCGGAGCTGGAGCGGTCGATGGCGATCGTTCAGGAGCTGGTGGAGGTCGTCTCCAAGGAGCGCCAGAAGGGGGGCCGCAAACTCCGTTGGCCGCTCAAGCTGATCGCCGTGCGGACCGCGAACCCCGAAGCGGCGGAGGCGCTTGCCACACTTCGGAGCATCTTTTTGGATCAGGTGAACGCAAAAGACCTCGCGATCTTGGGATTGACGGACGAGTTCCCCGGAACGATTGTCGTAGCGAAACCCGACTCGGCCGCGATCGGGAAGACCTACAAGGCTCTCGCGCCCAGGATCGTGAAGCTCCTCGCAGCCCGCCCTGCGGAGGAGATTCGGAAGGCACTCGAGCGAGGGCCTTATGTCCTCCAGGTGGAAGGGCAACCGTTCTCGATCGAACCTTCGATGGTGCGTCTCGAGAAAGGGCTCCCCCCCGACGTCGTTCGGGTCGAGACGCCTCACGGCGAGGTCTATCTCGACCTTCGCGTGACGCCGGCGCTGCAGGCCGAGGCGTACGCGCGGGAATTGATCCGCCGGATCCAGCAGATGCGGAAAGAATTGGATCTCGACGTGGACGACTTCATCGCGACCGCCATCAAGACGGACAAGGACTTCGCGGCGAGCCTCGATTCCCAGAAGGCTTTCATTGCGCGAGAGACACGGTCACGCAGCCTAACCTTCGCCGACAAGCCCGTCGAATCGGAGCACGTCGTCGAATGGAAGGATGTCGATGGTCACGCCGTGACGATCGGCGTCACGCCTCTCCATCTCTCCGAGGCGGTCCGTGAGTTCACGCGGATCCCGGGCATCACGATGCAAAAGGCGATGGCTCTGTTCGACGCCGGCTACAAGAGCCTCGCGACGCTGCGTGCGGCGACGAAACAGGAGCTGGCGGCCGTCGACGGCCTTGCCGCGGAGGACATCGATCGAATCTTCGAGTTCCTCTCGGCACCGCAGGAGGTCGGCGCGATCTGTCGCACCTGCCAGGCCTCGGTCCCGTCCGAGATGCGGCGGTGTCCTCGATGCGGAGAGGCGATGACAATCGAGGCCACGCCTTGCCCTCGATGCAACTCCGCGATTCCGCCGGGCGTGGACACGTGCCCCGTGTGCGGCCTCGCGCTATCGGTCCAGACACCCCCCGGGACGCCATCCCGCGTGGCCTGCGTCGCGTGCGGAGAGTTCATCCCCGTCGGCTCTTCCGAGTGCCCATCGTGCGGAGCACCGCAGACGCTCCGCGCCCCATCGGTCTCGACTGGTGTCACCGTCGACGCAGCTCCGCCCCTGCTGAAGGACTCCTCCTCGTACCTTATCCGGGAGGCCACGCCGGAGGAAGCGTATCGCCTGTTCCTGATTGCGCAGCAGGCGGGGAAGAAGGGGATGGTCATCACGCGCCTGTTCCCGCAGAAAGTTCGGGAACGCTTCGGCCTCGCCGACCTTCCGATCCTGTGGCTCAGCAACGTGGGGAAGGAGGACACGATCCGGCCGAAAGATCTCGAAAAGTTGTCCTTGGCCGCGGAGCAGTTCCTCTCCCGCGAGAACGGCGTGGTCCTCCTGGACGCCGTCGAATACTTGGTCACGAACAACAACTTCCTCACGGTCCTGCGTCTCGTGCAGTCGATCCGGGATCAAGTCGCCGTGAACAACGGAGTCCTGCTCCTCTCCATCAATCCATCGACCCTCGACGCCCACCAGATGACGCTGCTCGAGCGAGAAGTGGACAGAGTTGTCGACGTCCCGACCGGACCCACCGCCTCCCGCTCCGGATGACGATCATCGAGTCACGCGGGTGGCCCGAGGACCGCAACCACGACGTCCATGAGGCGTGGGACGGTTTCGAAGCGATGCAACTCGCCTGGACGAATCCACCGATGTTCCACATTCTCCCAGTCGAGGTGCACCCGTCGGCTCGGGGCCTCGAAGAGGAACGGGTGGACGATGTACATCGTCGCCCCGTCTCGCGCGAGGACCGGTTCCCCGGCTGAGCGGAACACGATTCCGCGGAGGCCGGTCTCTTCACGGACTTCCACGACCGCCCGATGTTTCGGATCCTCGCGGCCTTCGATGTGTCCCGAGATCGCGGACCAGCGTCCCCGGAAGGAGCCCACCTTCTCGCTCCGACGGACGAGCAGGATGTGTCCTCGGTTCCGAAGGATCGCCGTGACAACCCGGTTGCGTTTGACATCGGGCAGCTCGATGGAGCCCCGGTTCGCGTCGACGACGATTCGATCTCCCGTGCGCAACCCGCCGACATCGACGCGGTCCACCATCGGGATCCCCGCAAGGGTTGCGCCGACCGCGACGACGGCGTCTGCGCGTTGGTTCACGATCGCCGCGGGTCCGTGGCCCCGCTTGCCGAGGCCGTATACCACGTACGAACCCACGGTGCTCCCTTTCCCGCGCGGGAAGGCGAAGATTCGGCCCGCCACGCGTTCGCCCGCCACGCCGGTCGCGTCATCAAGGATCGATCCCGTGGCCGGGTCCACACCGCCGACGAACGAGAACGGAGTCCGGGAAGCGATTGCCTGGCCGGACGCCCGGCCCGGAACAATTCCACGCGCGCGGATTCTCATGTGTATCGCTCCAGCAGAGTCTCGACGTCGTCGAAGATGACCTTCTGCTTGCAGAGGCTCGGAAGGTAGTACGCCCCTTTTCCCGAGGGCGTGGCGACCGTGCCGAACCGATGCTCGAGGAGGGTGACCTCCAGGCATGTGTCCGCGAGGACTCGACCCCCGTGTCGTTCGACTATCCCGACGGCGTCCGGATTCGCATCGCGCACAACTCGGCTCGTGAAGATCCAGACCGGAATCCGCGGCGGCGTTCGGTCGATGAGTTGCGCGATCCGCTGCAGCTCCTCGGCCGAAAGTTGCGGGGACCCGAGACCGATCAGGTCGGCCTCCGTGCCGTCGGTGTGCGCCCGTTTTGCGGCGATCAGGTCCTTCTCAGCAATCGTGATCGACTTGAGGCCCTTCACGCGCGCCTCGCGGGCTTCCGGTGTCACGCCCTCCAGATGGAACATGCCGCACGCACGCTCCAAGCCACTTGAGGTCTCCCTCGGAGGCGCGAAAACCGCGGAAGAAAGGCAGGCCGTCGCCCACCCGTTCGCCGGCGACGAGCCCGATCAGAGAGTAATCGATCCCGCGTGGTCTCACGCGAACCTGCACAATCACCGTGGGTTCCCGCCCCTCGTCCGTGTGGAGCCCGTACTCCGGCGTCGCTCCGACGATCGCGGCGGCCAGAGCCGCGGGACCGCCCTCGCGGTTCGTTCGGGCCCCAAGGACCGAGTTCGCGAAGCAGACGGCACTCGACTCCGCCCAGGCGACGTGCTCCCCAAAGGCCGGTCGGACGCCGATCAGGTATGGCGTGCACGAGAAAGTGGGCCGGACGCCCATCGTCTCGTAGGCCCGCGCGATGCGTCCTTGCTTCTCCGCGAAGGTCGCCGGGACCCCGAGCTCCTCCCACTGCGCGAGATCCGTCCCCAGCGGATTCACGGTCGTGGGGACCGAGACGCGCGCGTCCCGCGCGAAGTCCTCGAGGAACTCGAGGCCGGGGTCACCGATCATCTTGTACGAGGCGCCGGACACGTGCGCCGAGGTGATCGGCACGAGGCGCGGTGCGTCGGCGAGGCGGCCCACCGTGAGGAGGATTTCCATCGCCTTGCGTTGTGCGTCCGTGCCTTCGTCAAGGAGATGACGCTGCGCCCGCGTGAGGCGCATTCACGGCGCCTCCGCGAGGATCGAGTGAGCGACCCTCCGGGCTTCCGCTGGTTTCGCGGGGTAGGCGATGAGTTTTAGCCGGACGTCGATCGGATCCGAATCTTTCGCGAGCTCCAGTCGTTCCTGGTACGCGGCTTGCTTATCGAGTCGGAAGTGGAGGACGCCGTCCTGGTCCATGCGCGCCTCCACATCGTGGGCGATCGCCGTAGGCACGCCCGCCGCGGACCAACGCTCCCAGACCGCCCGGATGCCCGGCCGCTTCTCCACGCGGCGGGTGAGCCGGACGAGTGAATTCCCGAAGTGGCCTTCGAGCGGCTCACGAGACGTCTCGCCTTCGGGGACCGCGAACAGGAGGGCTGTGGCCACTCGTTCCTCCTCCTCCGTCGCGTGACAGTATGTGCGGGCCTCGATGCGGCGGATCGGCAGGTCAGCCATGGAGCC
>VBAP01000052.1 GCA_005882335.1 Candidatus Segetimicrobium genomatis | reverse complement strand
AAACATACCCACTTTCCATAGACGCTTTTCAATCGCGACATTTCATCGGTGCCAGGCACCGATGAAGATACGGACCCCTCGAGCGCGGCTATTCGGACGTGGATTTCCAGAAGCTGATGGCAGAAAACTTCATGCGGGTGCCGAGGGAGGTCCTGGGCTAGATCACGCCCGGCGTAGTCACCGTTGCACCCGTTCGTGAAGAGCGTCGCGCAGAGGATACAGGGCCAGGATCCCCATCAGAAGTTGTCTAGTAGCCGCTCGGGAAGAGATTCTCACTTCAGCACCGCCGCCAGTCGCCGCAGCGATTCCACGTACCTGTAGTTCACATACAGGCCGGAAATCAAGCAGGGTCGATGCGGGCTCAGCAGGGGTTAATAAACGCCTTCCAGAATGGGAGCCGCGGCGAGGGAATCCAGGCGATGGCTGCAGGTGTTGATACGTCAGGACGGGTAGTCGAGCCTGCACGCGAGGTTCCGGTCGCGCACGACGTCGATGTGCTGGTAGTAGGCGGCGGCATCGCGGGCGTGATGGCGGCGCTCGCCTCGGGGCGCACGGGCGCCCGCACGCTGCTGGTCGAGCGCTTCGGCTCCCTCGGCGGCGCCGGCACGGCAGCCATGATGAACCTGTTCTACGTCCCCTACGCTGCCGCCAGCGGACCGGTGCGTGAGTTGTTCGATCGGCTGATCGCGGCCGGCGGTGCCATCCCCGGCGAGTTCGTCGTCTACGATCCCGAACTCTATAAGGTCACTACCCTTGACATGCTCGCCGAGGCGGGGGTCAAGGTTTTGTTGCACACGCTTGTTAGCGACGTCATCGTACACTCAAGCGCGCTTCGCGGTATCGTTGCTGAGAACAAGTCCGGCCGCCAGGCCCTCCTCGGCCGGGTCACAGTTGACTCGAGTGGCGACGGCGACGTGGCAGCCCGGGCGGGTGCCCCCTACATCAAGGGACGCGAGGCCGACGGCAAGATGCGCCCGATGACCCTTATCTTCCGGATGGGTGGCGTCGAGGTCCCGCGGCTCGTCGAGTACGTGCGTGCGCATCCCGGCGACTTCTCGCCCGATCCCTTGCAGACCATGCTCGATGTGGACCATCAGATGATCCGGATTTTTGGCTTCTTCAACCTGGTCGAGCAGGCGAAAGCCCGCGGGGAACTTTGGCCGGAATGCTATTACTTCCGCGTCGAGTCGGTGCTCCCCGAGCGCGGTGTCCTAACGGTAAATGCGACGCGCGTCTACGGCGTCGACGGGACGAACGCTGAGGACCTCTCCCGCGCCGAGATCGAGACTCGCCACCAGATGCTACAGCTCGCAGGGTTCGCACGGGAGTACATCCCCGGCTTCGAGCGTTCCTTCATCCTTGACTCGGCCAGCACGATAGGTGTGCGTGAGACGCGTCGCATTCGAGGCGAGTACTTGATGACTGAGGACGACATCCTCGCCGGGCGGCGCTACGATGATGTCGTCGCGGTGGATGCTAATCAGCAGAACGCGCGCCAGCAGGGCGGGCATCCTCCGGACGGCAAGGAGGGCGGGCCCCAGGACCGCGAAGCTCGCGAGCTGATCGCGCGACTCTACATCTACGAGATCCCTTACCGGTCGCTTCTCCCGCAGGGCATCGACGGCCTTCTGGTCGCCGGGCGCTGCATCTCCGTGGATCATCACGCGGACGTTTACACGCGAAATCAGGGCTCGGCAATGGCGACCGGCGTCGGCGCGGGTGTGGCCGCGGCCCTGGCCGCGCGTGCCGGCGTGCCGCCGCGTCGTGTTGACATCCGGGCGGTACAGTCGGGTCTGCGTAGTCTCGGAGTGGACCTCGATCTCCTGCGGCGCCTCGGCCCGGTCCCGGACCGGTTCGACTCCGTATCCAGTCCCCAGCAGCAGGACAACTAAGAGCGGCGCTCAGAGGGTGACGCCGGTCCGAGATCGACTTGGAGACCGTGAGAGGGACCTTGATCGCTCAGGGCGCCATTTGCTGACGCATCAGGCTCTATCCTATGGCGCGGATTGACAGGGTTGCGGGGAGCTGCTGTCAAACGAGTGTGTCACAACGCGGGGTGAGAGGGGGGATGAGTGTGTCTTTTTCCTTGAATGCACGGCGGCACCTAACGGTGGCGGTCGCCGCCACTGTTCTGGTCGTCATGAGCGTGGGACCGCTGCAGGTCTCGCGCGCGGCCGGCGTGACGACGCTTACGTTCCTCGGTCCAAAGTTCGACGAATGGGAGGCTTTTATTAAAGTTGCCAACGCCATGGGCAAGGACATGGGTATCGAAGTGAAGCCCGAGTACCTGCCCTGGGAGGACGTGTTCAAGAAAGCTTTGATCGACTCCAAGTCTGGCGTCAAGACATGGGACCTGGTCTATGCGTACAACACCTGGGTGCCGGGGATCGCGGCCTCCAAGATATTCACTCCCATTACCGACTTCCTGAACAAGGCTGGCAACAAGAGCCTGGTCAGGCCGGACGATTTTATCAAGGAAACCACAGCCGGGCTTGAGTTTCAGGGCAAGCTGTGGGCGTTTCCGACGCTGGCCGCGCCGTATGTGCTCGGCTATCGCGCCGATCTGTTGGCCAACACGGACGAGAAGAAAGCGTTCAGGGCCAAGTACAACTACGACTTGGCCGTGCCGCGGACGTACAAGCAGCTCCTGGACGTCGCCCAGTTCTTCACGCGCAAGAAGGGCGACAGCGTCGGCGGCAAGGCGGCCGAGGAGGACTTCTACGGCGTCTGCCTGGCCGGCAAATCCGGCGGCTTCCTTTTCCATCGCTATGAGATGGTTCTCGTCGCCTTCGGAGCCGATCTGATTTACAATCAGGCAACCATGCAGCCGACGGTCAACTCGAAAGAGAGCATCGCCGCCGCCAACTACTACGCTGAGTTACACAAGTACCAACAGCCTGGTTCGGAGACACATTCGGGCGGGGGCACGCAACGTGTATTCGCGGCGGACCGCTGCGCCCTAACCATGGACGCGCTCGACAACATCCTGTCGGTAGCTGAGGTTCCCAACCTTTCGAAGATCGTCGGCAAAGTCGGCTACACGCTGCTGCCGACCCAGGTACCCTCCCGGCCCCACGCCCACGTGGCCGATGCCAACGGGCCAGGCATCTACGCGCTCTCCCAGCACGGGGACCAGGCGTTCCAGCTGCTCGCTCGTGTCCTGTCCACCGAGGGGACCAAGGAACTCATGAAGGAGTACCCGGCGCTGGTCCCGATGCGGGCATCCGTGATCAATGATCCCCTGATTAAGAGGGACTATCCCAAGATGGTCGAGGCGATGAACGCCGTGATTACCGGCAAGCCGTGGACCATCTTCGTGCCACCGCTCAAAGAGTGGGTTCAGGCGCAGGAGATCGTCGAAAATGCGATGTCAGCGACACTGACCGGGCAGAAGACGCCCCAGGATGCAATGAACGAAGCACAAGCCAAGGTCGTCGAGCTGTTCAAGCGGGCGGGCTATATCAAATAGTGTTCATCAGCGGGGAAGGGCGGGCACGACCGCCCGGCGCAGCGGGCGGCCGTGCCACGCATCCCATGACTTTACGGCGGGTCGCACGTAGGTCATGACCTGGGTGACCCTCGGGCGGGGGCGTCTGTTCTTCGTCCTGCTCATGCTGCCCGCCGTCGTCTACGTGGTGGCCTGGCGTCTCGCTCCTGCCCTGTATACGATTTGGCTGAGTCTGACGCAGTACAATATCGTCTACGACGCGGCGCCGCATTTGAACCGCCTGGAGAACTACCGCCGCATCCTGCACGACGGCAGCCTGAGCGAAGCGTTGCGGCTCTCGGTGATCTTCGCCGTCATCGCCACGGCAGTCGAACTCGCCGTCGGGCTCGGCGCCGCGGCTTTCTTTGACAGCGATCCGCCCGGCCGGAACCTGCTGCTCGGGATCTTTCTGCTGCCGATGATCATGGCGCCGGTAGTTGTCGGCACCGTCTGGTCCGCGCTGTTCGACCGCACCGTGGGGCCCATTCCCTATCTCTTCGACGTCCTCCACGGTCCCGACGTCCAATGGCTGGGCACACCCGTGACCGCGATGTCCGGGTTGATCATCTCCGACGCATGGGAGTGGGCACCTCTGGCGGCGTTGCTGCTCTTCTCGGCTATGCAGACCATCCCGCGCGAGCAGCATGAGGCGGCTCGCGCGGACGGCGCCTCGAGCTGGCAATTGTTCTCCCGGATCGTGTTGCCGCAAATCACGGGGATGCTCGTCGTAGCGGGCGGCCTGCGCCTGATGGACGCCTTTTTGGAACTCGATAAGGTGATCGTGATGACCGGCGGCGGACCCGGGACCTCCACGCAGCTGGTCAGCATGTACATCTACAAGCAGGCGTTTCAAGCGTACGAACTCGGCTATGCGTCGACGGTGATTACGGTCCTGCTCGTTCTGTTGGCCGTGGTGTATGCGTTCTACCTCCGCCACTACGGGCGGATGTTGAGGTTGGCGCGCACGTGAGCGGGTTACACGCTCCGGGGAGGGAGCCGGCCCAGACAGCCCCCGAACGAGTGGAACGCCCACACCGGGTTGAGGCAGCCGCAGCATCTAGGGTTGGCCTCCGGAAGCGAAGATCCTGGCCCCACATCCTCGGGACCGCCGCGATCCTGGTCTGGACGCTGCCCGCTTTTCTCTACCTCGTGCTGCTCTCTGTCAAGCCAGAGCGCATCATGGTCGAGCGTTCCGCTCTCATCTTCTGGCCGACGTTCGACCGTTTTCGCGATGTCGTGGTCAGCGACCTGGGACTGCCCATCTGGAACAGCCTGCTCACGTCCACAGTTGGTGCGCTGTTCGCGGTGGGCCTGGCCAGTCTAGCCGCGGTGACGTTCAGCTTTCTGAACTTCAAGGGCAAGGCCTTGCTCTTCTTGCTCATGCTACTGCCGCGCATGTTCCCACCGGTGACCACCCTCATCCCGATCCAACTCGCCATGAAGACCCTCGGGTTGATCGACACTCGAGCCGCGCTCATCATCCTCTTCACAGGATTCCAAATCCCGCTGGCCATCTGGATCATGCGCACGTATCTGGACGAGATCCCGCGGGAGTTGGCCGAGAGCGCCGCGATCGACGGTGCGTCGCTCCCGTCCATTGTCGCCCGGATCGTGTTGCCCTTGGCCGGACCGGGGCTGCTGGCGGCGTTCATCCTCGCGTTCATCTTCAACTGGAACGAGTTCCTCTTCCCGCTCATCGTCACCAGTTTCCATGCGAAGACCGGCTCGGTCGCTATCATGAACTTCGCCGGGGGTTATAAGAAGCTTCAGTGGGGATCGCTTGCCGTGCTGGGCGTGGTGATGACCATGCCGGTCATCCTGTTCGTCCTCGCCTTTCGGGCCGCGCTGATCCGTGGCTTCACGACAGGCGCGCTGAAAGGTTGAGCGCTCGCCGGGCTCAGTGGCCCCGAGTCACCTGGGCGTGGCCCCACCGTAAGAGATATGGGATCATGAAGGAGAGGGTGAACGGCCCATGCTGAGCGTCGGCCACTACATCAACCAGTTCTTTGCTGGGATCGGGGGTGAGCAGAGTGCGAACCTGCCGCCGGAGCGGCGCGACGGTCCGGTGGGCCCGGGCCGCGCGCTGCAGACCCTCCTCAAGGACAGCGGCGTGGTCGTCTCGACGCTTATCTGCGGCGACTCGTTCTTCAGCGAACGCGCCGAAGAGGCGCGCGCGGCAGTCAGGACATGGATGGAGGAGGTTCGCCCGGATCTCGTGATCGCCGGGCCAGCCTTTGCCGCCGGCCGTTACGGCGTCGCCTGCGCGGAGGTGTGCCGCCAGGCAGCCGAACTCGGCATCCCTGCGGTCACCGGCATGCACCCTGAGAATCCCGGCCTGCTCGGTTACAAGAAGGCCTTTGTGGTGCCAACAAGCGACTCGGCCACAGACATGGCCAGAGCGCTGAGCGTGATGTTTCCGCTGGGGCATAAGCTGGCTTCGGGTGAACCAATCGGCCCTGCGGAGGTCGAAGGGTACCTGCCCCGAGGTGTGCGGCGCCCCGGCAGGCGCGGAGAAGTTGGAGCGGAGCGCGCGGTGGCCATGCTCCTGGCCAAACTCACGGGCCAGCCATTCAGGACCGAGATCCCGGTAGACAAGTACGAGGCGGTCCCGCCTGCGCGCCCGGTCGCCGATGTGCGCCGCGCGAAAATCGCCGTAGTAACAACGGGGGCGATTGTGCCCCGAGGAAATCCCGATCACCTCAAACGATCCAGTGAGACCCGCTGGGTGAAGTACACTCTGGCGGGCCGCGACCGGCTCACCGGCGACGAGTTCGAGTGCGTGCACGGCGGCTTCTTCAACCTCATGGCCAGTGAGAATCCTAATCTGGTGCTGCCGCTGGACGTCCTGCGTGATCTGCAGCGCGAGGGCAAGGTCGGCGATCTGCTCGACACTTACTTCACGACGACGGGCAACGACCAGAGGTTGGCCGACTGCAGACGCAACGGGGCCGAGATCGCCGCCGCATTGCAGTCGGCGGGCGTGAACGGCGTCCTCCTGGTGGCGACTTGAGGGTCGTGCAATCGTTGCGGCGCAACGATCTCAAAGGAAATCGAGCGGTTGGGGATTCCGGTGGCGGTGATCAGTGCGTTGCCGCCGCTTGCGATGCAGGCGGGAGCCAACCGGGTGGTCCAGGGCGTCAAGATCGAACACGTCTGCGGCGACCCATCCCTGCCGCCGGACGCCGACCGCGCGCTGAGGCGCCGTCTGGTGGAACAGGCGCTGCGGGCGCTGCAGACGCCAGTCGAGCAGCCGACGCTCGTGCACGCCTGAGCCGGGCCGGGACGATCAACGCGGGTGCGCAGCAGAGCCTACCCTGCTGAGGATGGAGCGATGAGACTCGAACTCGGCACTTTTCCGGTCACACGAGTGACTTTCGGCACCGCGGCCGGCTGGTCGCAGGGCGGCCTCACTGTGGATCGAGCCCGGCTGGCGAAACTGGTTCTCGAAGATCGCCGCATCCGAGATGTGCGGGTGGACCTCGTCGAGCCGGGCGAGGACACCAGGATCATTCACATCCGCGATGTCATCGAGCCTCGCCTGAAGGTCGAAGGCCGCGGTCACGTCTATCCGGGGATCTGCGGTCACTCGATGGAGACGGTCGGCGACGGCGTCACCTTCCGCTACAGCGGATTCGGCGTGCTGATCGCCTCCGAAGTGCTTCCCCACATCCGGCGCGCTGTGAGCGCGGCGACCGACAGTCTCATCGACATGTCCGGACCCGGCGCGGTGACCGTGTACAGCATGCTGCGATACGTCGTGCTGACGCTCGTCACGCAGCCCGATCTCGAACTGACCGAGTGGAACGAGGCACTTCGTCTGGCCGGCCATCGCGTTGCCGGCGAGCTGGCATCGCTCTTGCGGGGTCTTGAACCGCCACAGCGCCAGATCTACGACCTGGCACCGCCCCAGACGCCGCTCCCGCGTGTGGTGCACCTCCACACGCTGAACGCGTCGATGGTCCCGGGCATCGGCACCGGCGTCTACGGTTTCACCCCGCATGCTCTTCCGGTGCTGCTGCATCCCAACGAGATCCTCGACGGCGCCATCGCCGGAGACGCGGTGGTTGGCTATCCGGGGAAGTGCACGTGGCTGCAGGTGAACAACCCGGCCCTCACCGCATTGTATGCGCGGCACGGCAAGGATGTTGACTGGGTCGGATCCATCATCGCCCGGACACGATGGGGCGCGCTGCGCGAGAAGCAGCTCAGCGCCTACCAGTCGGTGAAGCTGGCGCAGATGCTCAATGCGCAGGGCGCGCTCGTGACCTGGAATCACGGCGGCAACGACCTGATTGAGGTGATGCTGACGATTCAGGGCCTGGAGAAGGCCGGCATCAAGACGGTCTTCCTCACGATCGAGTCCGACATCAAGGTTGTGAAGTTGAGCCGTGCGCTCGCCGAGACGGGCAGCGACGAGCCGCCGCTGCTGTTCAGCGTGCCCGAGGCAGATGCCATCGTGAGCACGGGGACGCTGGCGCCCGAGGACTCGCTGCCCCCCGTCTCCCGCGTGGTCGGCGGCGAATCGCTCGTGTTCGATCAGGAACGGCCTGACGTGCGCACGCCGGCGGCCGGCAGCCTCGACCTGGAGGCGCTCTCCGGCGCGTATTCGCCAATCTTCGGCCACTTCGACAACTACGGACTCGGCCGTCAGAGCTACTATGATTACTGATGTGTGCCGGGCGCACATGTCGCGGCCATGACCCGGGAACGCCGCGCGATCCACGTGCCGGTCATCAGGGCGGCGCGCTTTGTGCTCGCGCACGTGCCCGGTCTCGTCGTCCTGGGCTCGAAACCGCGCCGTGAGCTCGCCCGTGAGGGGGAGGCACTTCGCGCCCAACTGCGCGCGCACTTACGGTCGTTCCACGACGCCGTGGCCTATTTCCCTCACCAGATCATGATCGGGAACGAGGTTCCGGAGGCCCTGTATGAAATCCCGCGGCCGTGGCACGGGCAGCCGACAGACAATGCGCGCGCCAGCGGCGCGGCGGGACTGATCGTTGATCAGGACACCTTCTACGCATGGCTGGCCCGGGCCGATACCGCGGACCTCGTCGTCCTCGAAGACGCATACGCGGCCCGCATCGCCGCGGGCTTGACCGGAGTCCGCGTCATCACCCGGGATGCAGCCGGCGTCGCGCTCGCTGTGGCCTCCGGGGCCGAGCCATTCTACGACGACGGCGCCAACAAGGCCATCCGGGTGGCGGGGGTGGTCCTGCCTGGCGATGAGGCGGATGAATCCCTGCAGGCGCCGGTGCTCCTGGAAAACCTTGCAGCAAAGGTTACCGGCGCACTCGCGCTGCGCCGCCTTCTCGACGAAGTCGCGCCGGACCAAGCGGTGGACTTCCTGCTGGGATCGGGCGAAGAGGCGGTGGGCGACCGCTACCAGCGCGGTGGCGGTAACCTAGCCAAGGCCATCGGCGAGCTCGCCGGCGTGCGCACGCCGGGCGGGGCGGATGTAAAAGCCTTCTGCGCGGGTCCCGTCCACGCGCTCATCCTGGCTGGCGCGCTTGTGGCGTCGGGTGTGCACCGGCGCGTCGTCGTGGTGGGGGGCGGGTCGCTTGCTAAACTCGGCATGAAGTTCCGCGGCCACCTGGCCGTGGGCTATCCGATTCTAGAGGATGTGCTGGCCGGTATGGCGATCGACGTCGTGGCCGACGATGGGCGCAGCCCCGAACTCCGGCTCGATGCCGCTGCGGTCCACCGGATCGGAGATGGCGGGGCGGGACATCACATGTACGGCGCGCTGGCACAAGCGCCGCTGCGCACGCTCGGTCTGCGTCTCTCGGACGTGGACAGGTTCGCCGTGGAACTGCACAATCCCGACATCACCGAGCCGGCGGGCTCGGGCGACATTCCAGCCAATAACTACACGATGCTCGCTGCGCTTGCGGCGCGCGCCGGCGAGATCACGCGCGACCAGATGCCAGCGTTCGTTCGTACGCGCGGGCTGCCGGGATTCTCGCCCACGCAGGGGCACATCCCGTCGGCGATCCCGTACTTGCCGCACGCCATCCGCGGACTGACCGAGGGAACGATGAAACGTGTCCAGTTCATCGCCAAAGGAAGCCTCTTCCTCGGTCGCATGACAGGAATGTCGGACGGCGCAAGCATCCTGCTCGAACGGAACGCGCAGCTTGCCGGGAAGGGGGTGACATCGTGATCGACCTCAGGGACAAACTGGTGCTGGCGCTCGGTGAGCGCGACGGCGTCCCAGGGCCAGCGCTGGAGGCCTGTGCCGAAAGCGCGGGCGCCAAGGTGATTTACACCACGACGCAGTGCTTCGCCTGAACGTCGGCCGGGGCCATGGATCTGGAGGAGCAGGGAACGATCAAGCGGGTAGCGGAGGGCAGTGGGCGCGACCGGATGATAGTCCTCCTCGGCACGCCCAACAAGAGCAGTACGGCGATGATCGCCCTTACGCTGACGCAAGGCGATCCCAGTTACGCCGGGCCCTTGGCCGGAGTCCCGTTGGGGCTCCCAATCTATCACATCCTTGAATTGGAGGTGCGCGAGGCGATCCCGTCAGACGTCTACGCGCGTGAAGTTGGCCCGCTGGAAGACGTTCTGGACGTCGAAGGCATCAGCGCAGCGCTGAAAAGCGTCCGTGCGGGACGTTAGCAGGGCACTAGCGCCTGCCGACACACCCGCTACGCCTAGCCGTCGTGGAGGGGTTATGGTGGCCACGTTGCAGTGGGGGTTGGCCGGTGATATGATTTTCACTAATTCCATATGCGACCTTCGGGGCAGGGTGAGGCGGTTGATCCGCTGATTCCCGACCGGCGGTAACCCCGAACGAAGTCGCCTGGCAGGTGCCGCGGATGTGCACCATGTACCTGGCGACTTCGTTCGGGGGAGCCCGCGACCCATCGTGCCTGTAAGGCGCGATGGTGGATCCGGTGAGAGGCCGGAGCCGACGGTATAGTCCGGATGGGAGAAGGTCTAACACGGGATGACCAGTCACGTTTGATGGCTGGTCGTTCCGGTTTGGATTATGCGCCCGAAGGGACCTTCGGGCGTTCTTTTTTATGCGCATGGGCGACGTAGAGCAGGAGATCAAGTACATGGCCGAAGCCCTTGACCTTGCCCGCCATGCGTTCGGCCGGACGAGCCCCAACCCGCTGGTGGGGGCGGTCGTGGTTCGCGCAGGTCGGGTGGTCGGCCGAGGATTTCATCCCTGCGCGGGTGAGCCGCATGCGGAGATTTTCGCCCTGCGTGAGGCCGGCCGACTCGCGCGCGGGGCGACGATGCACGTCAACCTGGAGCCTTGCTGCCACTGGGGACGTACCGGTCCTTGCACGGAAGCTATCATCGATGCTGGCATTGCCTGCGTTGTGGTTGCCACCGAAGATCCGGATCAGCGCGTGAATGGCGCTGGCATCCGAGTCCTCCGCGAACAGGGCATTGAGGTGATCGTCGGGGTCCTGCGGGAGCAAGCCGAGGCGCTGAACGCGGCATACTTCAAACACCGGCGCGCAGGCTTGCCACTTGTCACCTTGAAATGGGCGATCAGCCTTGACGGAAAGATCGCGTCTCGACCGGGCACTCGCACACCGTTGACGGCAGAGGCGGCGCAGCGGTACGGCCATGAGCTCCGCAATGCGCACGACGCAATCCTGGTAGGCATCAATACGATCCTCGTCGACGATCCCCGGCTTACATGCCGCATCGAGGGCGGCCGTGATCCCCTTCGCGTCATTCTCGATAGCCGGCTCCGACTACCATTAGACGCCCGCGTACTCAATCTCTCGTCTCCCGCCCAGACCCTGGTTGTTACCACGACCGCTGCGGCTCAGGAGAAGCTGGAGGCAATACGCGCCAGAGGAGCAGACATCCTGGTGTTTGACGGTGCTCGGCCGCCGGTCCGGTGGGTTCTCGAAAGGCTCGCCGGGCGGGGGCTGCTCAGCGTGCTGGTGGAGGGCGGAGCCACGGTGCACGCGTCCTTCATTAATGCGGGGCTCGCCGACAGGGTGGTCGTGTTTGTGGCTTCGAGAATCATCGGGAATCAGCTGGCGCCCAGCGCAGTGGCGGGGGAGAGTGCGGGCACCGATGGGGTGAACGTGGGCCTGGAGCAGCGTGTGGTTCGCCAACTTGGCGAAGACGTCGTGATCGAGGGGGCGCTGGTCTATTCCACTCGGCGCACGGTGGTCACATCCACCCCGGCCGGCGGAGGGCATCAATAAAAGATGTTCACGGGTATCGTCGAGAGTGTGGGAGACGTGCTCGCGGTGGAACGCTCTCCTGATCTTCACCGCCTCACGATCGGCAGTCCCCAGGTGGCGCCAGAGTTCGCCGTCGGCGGAAGCGTCGCTGTCGACGGCGTCTGCTTGACAATCGTAGAGGTTCACGGTGACCGGTTCCGCGTCGACGTGGGGGCGGAGACGCTTCGTCGCACAACCCTGGAGAGGCTGATCCCGGGGCATCGGGTGAACTTGGAGCGCCCACTCCGGTTGGACTCGCGCTTGGGAGGGCATCTGGTGCAGGGACACGTGGACGACGTGGGGACAATCATGCGCATCGCACCGGAGGGCGAAACCCGCTGGATGGAGATTCGCGTCTCTCAAATTCTCCACGTCTATATCGTCGAAAAAGGATCCGTCGCTGTCGATGGCATCAGCCTGACCGTCGCCAGAGTGATGAACGAAGGCTTTGCGGTGTCGCTGATTCCGCACACCCTTGCCGCGACGACGATCGCGAGCAAGCGCGCCGGCGACGACGTCAACATCGAGATGGACATAGTGGCCAAGTACATCGCACGGCTTGCGGCTGCGCATTTTGATCCGACAAGGGGGGGCGCCGATGCCCGCACCATTTGACACGATCGAAGCGGCCCTGGAGGAGATCCATGCCGGTCGTATGGTGATTGTTGTTGACGACCGCAGCCGCGAGGATGAAGGCGACCTGGTGATGGCTGCGGAGAAGGCCACGCCTGAAGCCATCAACTTCATCACCAGGTTCGGCCGCGGCCTGGTGTGCATCGCGCTGGCCGGACCGCGGCTCGACGCGTTGCGGCTCCCCTTGATGGTACCGGAGAACACCTCGCGTCACGGCACAGCGTTTACCGTCTCGGTTGAGGTGAATGACGGCACCACCACTGGCATCTCAGTGCATGATCGAGCAGCGACGATCCGGGCGTTGACGGATCCGGCGCGCACCGCCGACAGTTTCCTTCGTCCCGGACACGTCTTCCCGTTGCGCGCGAGGGACGGAGGTGTGCTCCGTCGTCCCGGGCACACCGAGGCTGCTTTGGACTTGGCCCGCCTCGCCGGGCTCCAGCCCGCTGGAGTCCTCTGTGAAATCCTCGACCGTGACGGGTCTGCCGCGAAGCTGCCTTATCTCGTTCTATCGCCTGAGGCACGATCGTTTCGTGCACCGCCGGACCAGCGCGCGGTTGCCCACTCGCTACGGCGAGTTCACACTGCTGGCCTACACAAGCGATCTGGACGGCGAAACCCACCTGGCATTGCTGAAGGGCTCCTGGAGTGCCGACACTCCAGTTCTTACGCGGATCCACTCCGAGTGTCTGACCGGTGAGGTCTTGGGATCCCTGCGATGCGACTGCGGAGACCAGCTCACCACTGCACTGGCGCGCGTGGCCGAGGAAGGTCGAGGCGTCATCATCTACGTGCGTCAAGAAGGCCGCGGCATCGGATTGCTCAATAAGATCAAAGCCTATTCGCTCCAGGATGAAGGCAAGGACACCGTAGAGGCCAATGAGCTGCTCGGCTTCCCTCCAGATGCGCGCGAGTACAGCGTGGCCGCGCAAATGCTGTCCGACCTCTCCGTGCGCAAAGTCCGCCTGCTGACCAATAACCCGTCCAAGCCGTCGGCGCTGGAAGACTTCGGGATAGCGGTCGTTGAGCGCGTCCCCCTGGAAGTACGCCCGCAATCTGAGAACATTCGATATCTGCAGACGAAACGAGAAAAGCTTGGCCACCTGCTGACGTTGGAGTAGCTGGAGGCGAGTCATGGGCGGCGAATTCCACGGTAATCATGATGCCAGCGGCCTCCGCTTTGCCATCGTGGTCAGCCGGTTCAACGAAGAGGTCACGACGAAGCTGCTAGACGAGGCCCAGCGTACTCTCGCCGAGCGCAAGGCGGCAGATGTCGACGTGGCGTGGGTGCCGGGGGCGTTTGAGATTCCGCCCGTCGCTAGGCGCCTGGCGGAGACCGGCCGGTACGATGCGATCCTCTGCCTCGGCTGCGTGATCAAGGGGGAGACCGCACATTTCGAGTACGTCGCCGGCGAGGCGGCACGAGGGATCGCTCGAGCGGGTTACGAGACCGGTGTGCCGGTGATCTTTCAGGTGCTCGCGGTGTACCATGCAGAGCAGGCCGCGGCCCGTGTGACCGATAAGTTGAACCGCGGCCGCGAAGGCGCGCTCGCCGCGATCGAGATGGCGAGGCTCATCAAACGTCTCCCGAGGCCTCAACGAGGCAGAGCGAGAAAACCACGAAGCGCATAGTCGGAGCTACCCACCGCAGCCATGGCATCACCTGCCCGGGTATTAATCCTCCTCAGCCTCGCATTGCTTTCGGGGTCACAAGGATTGGGATGGCGAAGCTTTCTCGGAACTGCGGCACTGTCATCCCGATGTCCTTTATCCCTTTCTTGTACTTGCGCAGGTAGGCCTGAATCCTCGTTGCGGGTGGCGGTTCCCCCAAAACTATCGCGTCACCAATCAAGACACCGACATCATCGCCGTCTTTGTCTGTGTTGAAGCTCAAGGCCACTCTTGGGTTCTGCGCGACGTGCCGCAGCTTGGCCTTGTTTCTTTCGCTGAAAATCAGAACCGTGTGACTGTCCCAGTGAAACCAGACCGGCCTGGGTTGGGGTGTATTATGCGAGTCGACGGTCGTTAGCCAGATGATCGTTTCTTGGCGGAGGCGACGGTTGATACGTCGCCCGGCTCGAGATGTGAATTCAAGCATCTGACTGCCTCCAGGTCGAGCACCACGATAGCGACGGGTTGAGGCTATGAGTTCGGTACCCGCCACGCGCCACACCTGCCTAACAAGATTTGCGCCACGCGAGCATGGGAGTGAAATCAGCGCGTTCGCGCCTTACGCTTCGCCAAGAGGAGTTAACCAGGGTTCCGCGAACACACCCCAAGGCTCAGATCCTCCCAGTACTCAACGCTTTTGGCACTCGCTGTTGCTTGCTCACGCCGTTTCACTCGAGAGCCAGACGAGAGGAGAGAAGCAGATGCCGTTGTTTTTGGATGTTCACCATCATGTTCCCGGGGCGAAAGCTAAAGATGTTGCCGACGCCCATATGAAAGACCTCAAGGTTGGGGGGAAGTACGGAGTCAAATACCTCAGGTATTGGCTAGACGAGAGCAAGGGAAAGATCTTCTGTCTCGTGGAGGCACCCAATAAGGAAGCGGCTGAAAAAGTCCACCGCGAGGCGCATGGGCTCGTGGCGGATGAAATCTTTGAGGTGAAAGAAGGTTCGTAGTGCTGCCCAGGGATCGTCCAGCGCCGGTACAGATCCGCTGACTCCTCCGCAGAGACCGCGTTGCCAAACCCGTAGCGGAACTCGTTAGCGGTCAGTGATACTGTGCGCTTTACGTTCGCGGGGCTCTTCAGCGCAACAAAGGCCACCCGGAGCGACGAATCCTGCTCAGGCCTTGAATCCGGGAAACACGAAGAAGGAGCGGTAACGAGGCCCGGGGATTAGCGGGACATCCAGACTAGCCGTTAACTCTGAGCCGACCCTATTTCGCGTTTTCAGGAAGGGGGGTTGAGGCGACAGCGGGAAGGAGCCTCGCCGAGTTCAGGATGAACGCCAGCTCGGAGGCTACGTGGATGAAAGCGGCGAGGACGGGGCCGAGAAGCCCGAATGCGGCCAAGCCGACGCCGACACCATCGACGAGTAGCGTTCCAGCAAAGTTGGCCATGATAATCCGCCGACAGCGTCGGGCGACGTTCAATGTTTCAACGAACTTGAGCAGGTCGTTCCCGAGCAGGACGACGTCACCGCTCTCACGCGCGAGGTCGGTCCCGGAACCCATGGCCACCCCGACACTTGCTTCCATCAAGGCAGGCGCGTCGTTAACTCCGTCGCCAACCATCGCGACCCTGCTTCCTTCAGCCACGAGAGCCCGGATTCTGGCCACCTTCTGTTCTGGGAGGAGATCCGCGCCGATTTCGTCCACTCCGAGCTCACGACCGATCGCCTCGGCGATGGTCCTGGCATCACCGGTGAGTAAAATGGTTCGGAGGCCTGTGGCGCGCAGTGCACGAACCGCACTGGCCGCTTCCGGCCGAAGGACATCGGAGATGCGTATGCTGCCGAGGAATCGACCCGCCCGGGCGACGTGGACCGCGGAACGCTCATCGCCATCTGCCGCGGCCCCCTGAAGAGTCACGCCACGTTCAGCGAGGAGGACCCTGCTTCCAACGATGATCTCTTCGCCGTCAACGGAGCAGACAATCCCCTTGCCAGGGAGATACTCGAAGCGATCCGGCCACGGGGCGGCAAGGCCGTGGGCCGCGGCGTGCTGCAGGATCGCCTGGCCGAGCGGGTGCTCTGACGGCCTCTCAGCGATGGCCGCCGCTTCCATGACCGCCTGGAGGGAGATCCCGTCATGCGGCTGAACCTCGGCGACCCGGGGGCTTCCAAAGGTGAGAGTCCCCGTTTTGTCGAGCACGACTGTGTCGATGCTGCTGAGGAGTTCAAGGTAGCGTCCACCCTTCACGATCGCGCCCCGGCGGGCCGCCTGGCCGATGGCGCCGAGGATCGCCAGGGGTGTGCCCGCGGCGACCCCGCAGGCGCCGGCGACGATGATGACAGAGATGGTCGAGCGCGCATCCCGAGTGACGAGGAAGGTCAGCGCCCCCGCCGTGAAGGCGAAGTAAATGAGGTAGGCGGCGAGGCGATCCGCCGTCTTCTGGATCGGCGCCCGCGACTTCTCTGCCTGTTCGACTGCTTCGATGATGCGACCGAATGTGGTATCAGGACCGATGCGGGTTGCCTGGACCTCCAGGAGGCCGGACTGATTTACCGTTCCGGCGAAGAGCGGAGCACCGACGACTTTTTCCGCTGGCAACGACTCCCCCGTGATGGTGGACTGATCGACGAAAGAGTGGCCGCGCACGACGATGCCGTCCACCGGGATACGAGCGCCTGGCTTCACGATCACGACATCGTCGGCCCGGAGGTCATCGGCCTGCACTTCACCTTCCTGGCCGTCGCGTCGAACCATCGCGGCGCGAGGTAGGAAGTCGAGGAGGTCTTTGATTGCCCGCCGGCCGCGGTTGACGGTGAGGTCCTCCAGGACCTCCGCCGCCAAGACGAAGAAAATGATGACCAGGGCTGGGAAGACCTCGCCGATCGCAAGGGACGCGCCCAGAGCGATCGTCATCGAAAGTTCCATCGTCATCCGGCGGGCACGGAGGTCGGCCAGGACGGTCCGGAAGATGGGGAAGCCGCCGATCAGGATGCCGAGGAATCCAAGGAGATCGACGCCGAAAAGCCTCTCGCCGACGCGAAGCCAGGTCAACCAGGCCGTGAGGGCTACGAAGGCGATCCGCGCTAGGTCACGTAGGTCAAGAGGATGGTGGCCCTTACCCGAGTACGCGTGCACGGTTGGCGAGGCTGGCCTGGCAGGAGCCGCTCTGCGGTCTTCAGAGGGGACCATGTGTTCTATCGCCTCTCCTCGGCATGGTCGAGGCCCTGGGCCAACAGCGACCGAACGTGATCATCGGCAAGCGAATAGTAGACGACGCGCCCGTCGCGTCGGTACTTCACCAGCCCCAGCGCGCGCAGGACACGAAGTTGATGGGAGACCGCCGATTCCGTGACCCCAACGACCTCGGCCAGATCGCACACACACAGCTCTTCCTGGGCCAGCGCGTACAGGATCTTGGCGCGGGCTGGATCGCCCAGGGCGCTGAATGTGTCGGCTAGGCGCACCATCGTCTCGTTAGGCCTCATCCGCCGCTTGACTGCGCTGACCGTTTTGGGGTTGACGGTGTGAATGTGAACCGTGCGCGTGGCAGCCACCTTGACGACCATGGCGGATCACATGAAAATATGTTCAAATATTACACTGTGACTATACTGGGAGGCCGTAGAGCAGTCAAGGGAGGCAGGGCAAGGTTTGTCGATCAGGCCGTTGATTACATTGACACACGAATCTGAAACGACTACGGTGAGAGAGAAGTGGAACCTGCACGACTCTGAAGTCTGCTGACAGAACCTTCTGACAAGCACCGTGCGGATTATTGTACTCCTTGTGCTCCTTGCCCTAGGCGTGTGTGCAGCCGCCGGCATTGGTGCCATGCCTGCGCACTCCACAGTTCGAATCGACTGCTGTGTCGTGTCGAGACTGCCTGTTGCGCCAGTCCAGCTCTGGCCTTCTCCAATCGGCATCGTCGTGCTCTCGCTTGTCACTCTGGAGCTTGGGCTTTTCGCAATCCATCGCAGGATGGTTTTGCAGCCCGCCTTCCCATTAACTGCCCCAGCACCAGTTCATCTTCGCTGTTAGGCCATCGGCCAATTCTCACGACGGATTCGCGTCCTATAGGTTGGCGTCGTGTGCGACGTTTGGTGAAAGTCGTCGCACGACTGGGAGGAGCGACTTAGCGATCAGTTCTCCTTCTCACAGGCGTGAAGGTCGCGCTGCTCTATTGGTTCCTGAGACGAAGGCAAGTGCAGAGTCCGGTGACTCGGTCTCGCTTCAACCTACGAGCCCTGATGATCGCGCTGGCAGTCACGATCCCGATAACAGGTGTGCTGATTCATGGACTCACCCGAGACCCCCGAGCGATTCCGTCGCCGCTTATTGGACGGCCGGCGCCGACCTTCGTGCTCCGGCTATTTGATGGCGGTGCTCTCGATACCAAGACTCTCCGCGGAAGGGTCGTTGTGGTGAACTTCTGGGCTTCCTGGTGCTACCCGGCCTGCTATGAGGAAGCGCCGCGGCTCCAGCGAGTCTGGGAGCGATACAAGGTTTGCGGAGTTACTGTGGTCGGAGTCAATGTCCAAGATCACGAAGCTGCCGCACAGGGGTTTATCCGTCAGTTCGGTCAGACTTTTCCGAACGGAATGGACCGGACGGGTAGGATCAGCATCGACTTTGGGGTCTATGGGGTGCCCGAAACCTTTGTCGTCGATCAGCATGGTCTCGTCAGGGCGAAGTATGTTGGGGCCGTCCCAGAAGAGGGGCTGATCGACCATGTCCATCGACTCCTTGATATCGAAGCATCGGCATTGACGCGTTCGTGCTCGTCCTGAGACGCGAGAAAGCGGTGTCAATCGTATCGACCGGAGGTGTTGAGGGATGCGATCCGCATGGGTGTTGCTCGCTGGTATTGTGCTTGGCATCCTGCTCATTATCGGATGGGGACAACTGGCGCGAGCCTTCGGAGGGGGCATGAGTGGGCCGATGGGTCCTATGATGGCGCAGATGATGGGGCCTCAGAGTATGGCGGACATGATGGCGCAGATGATGCACGATCCCAAGTTCATGGGGGCCATGGCGTCAGCGTGCGCCCAGGCGATGAAAGATCCTGCGGTCCTTCGCAGCATGCAGGAGGCCATGGACAATTCCGAGATGCGCCAGATGATGCAGCAGATGTTGGACATGATGCAGCGGCACTGAGTGAATCTACCATAGAGACGAGATGTCCAGGCGGCCGTTCTCTATTCTTGGGGCAGCGGGTTTTCTCGCGGTGACGGTCTCGGCCGTCTATCTGCTCATGGCCCCCTCGTCTCTTCGTCACCAGATAACGCCCAAAGCGTCCGAGGGTGGCCAGTTCCAGCCCGTCGGCACGTCCGAGCGGCCCATCAAGACCGGTCCACGCGAGGGGGAGCTTGCCCCGAACTTTTCGGCCCCCCGGTTCAGCGGCGGGACTCTCAGCTTGATGGACCTCAGAGGGAAGGGAGTTGTGATGAACTTTTTCGCCGCGTGGTGCACGCCTTGTCGCCTCGAGGCCCATGACCTGGAAGCAACGTACCGGAAATATCAGGCCAGGGGCATCGTCTTCCTCGGGGTGGACATCCAGCAGGACGACTGGGACGATGCCCACGATTTCCTGGAGAAATTCGGAATCACCTATCCGGTCGTCCGCGATGTGAACGGAGAGATCGCGCAGAAATTCCAGCTCGTGGGGCTGCCCACAACGTACTTCGTTGATAAAAACGGCGTAGTCCGCGCGAGGTTCGTGGGCGCCTTTCTCGGGTCTGGAAGTCAAGGGGAGTTAGAGCACCGCATCAAAATGATTTCGCCTTAGTTAGAGAAGCGAGGGATGTCTTCGCAGCAATGACGAGACGAGAGAAGCGACGGACGGTGACGTCTTGGTTGTTATTAGCGGCCGCGGTGTTTGCCATCGCCCTGGTTGGGTGGGTCGCGGTTCGAGCTGTGCGCCCGCGTTCTTTCAATAACCCCCTGAGTCCCTTAGGAGGACCCCGCATCGCCCAGGACGTGGATAGCCTGGTAGGTCAGAAGGCGCCGGTCTTTAGTCTTCGCGACCCCCAAGGGGATGTGCATACGGTGGTCCCGGGGCAGGGACGGTCCATCGTCCTGATCTTTCACATGGGGTTACACTGAGCGCGGTGCGTGAGCCAGCTCGGTGAGCTGGCGCGGTCGGCAGGGGCGTTGCAAGCACGGGCAGATGCCTATGTGATCAATCCTGATGGGCCGGAAGACGGAGTGAAATTGCGGGAGAGCACAGGGCTTATGCTACCGTTGCTCCTGGATCCACCCCTGGCAGTAGCAAAACAATTCGACCTGCCGGGTAACGGGCGGCCGATGGGTGGGCTGGTGGGTTTTATAATCATCGACCCCGACGGGATCATCCGTGTCCAGCGTGTAGACATCGACTTTGGCCACCATGCCGAGCAAATCATGAAGCTCGTCGCACACTGGA
>VBAP01000051.1 GCA_005882335.1 Candidatus Segetimicrobium genomatis | reverse complement strand
GCAAAAGCGATTCGAGGAGATGCAGGGCAAGGCCAACTGGAAGGCCGTCTTCGGCGAGGTGCTCGAGGTGGACGGCCGCCGCCTGATCCCCGTGGCCTCCGTGCAATATGGATTTGGGATGGGCGGGGGCCAAGGTCCGGCAGGTCGGGGCGGCTCGCGGACCAGGTCACCGCAGAAGGACGGCAACCCCTCTGGTGGAGGTTCTGGTGGAGGCGGAGGTGGGGGGGTCCGGATCGAGCCGGTGGCGCTCATCGACATCACGGAGGGGCGGTTGCGCGTGGAGCCCATCATCAACGTGACGCGGCTGGCGGTGATCGGCCTGATCGTGGCGGGCTGGTCGGTCTTCTGGATTGCCCGGCACCTCAACAAAGATACGGGGCGGGCCAGCGCGACTCGGTAAGACTGGGCCGGGGAGTTGCCCGGAAGGTCCCACTACTCTAACGGGTAGCGCAGCGGAGATTTAAGGGAACAGCTCTCGTAGCGAAAACCGCTCCTAGTTACGCTGGTTGCAAAACCTGGACTGGCGGCTTGGTGGCTCCGGAGGGATTCGTAAGATGGACGCCGCTCGACCGCGTGTCATCACGGCCGGCCGGATCATCACTCCGTCCGGGGATCTCACCCCCGGGTCCGTCGAGATCGACGGCGGCCGCATCGTGTCCGTTCGCGCAGGCGCTGCCCCGGGCGCCGATCTCTCCGCCGCTGATGGGGTGCTGGCGCCGGGGTTTATCGATCTCCAGATCAATGGTGCGGCGGGGGTGGACTTTCTGTCTGGCCTGACGGACGCGGCCGTTACGAGGGTGCGACGGTATCTGGCGTCCACGGGTGTCACGGCGTTTCTGCCCACGCTGATCACGTCGCCGTCATCGCGCCTGGAACGGGCGCTGCGGTCATGGCAGCGCCTGATAGCGCAGCCCGGTGCCCCGCGCATCCTGGGGATACACCTCGAGGGTCCATACTTGAACAGGCAGTTCAAGGGCGCTCATCCGCCGCGATACTTGAGGGCGCCGGATGCGAGGCACGCGGCGGCGCTGCTCGACGCGGCACCCGGGGCCGTGCGCCTCGTGACCCTGGCCCCGGAGCTGCCCGGTGCCGCCGGTGTGATCCGCGTATTACGGGAACGCGGCTGTGTCGTCGCCGCCGGACACACCGCGGCCACCTACGAACAGGCGCAGGCGGCGTTTGGCGCCGGCGTGACGCTGGCGACGCACTTATTCAACGCCATGCGGCCGGTGCATCATCGCGACCCGGGCATCGTCGTCGCAGCGCTCGAGCACCCCCAGGTGGACATCAGCCTGATTGCCGATTTCATTCACGTCCATCCCGCCATGGTGCGGCTGGCGGTCCAGCTCAAGAAGGAGCGGGTGGCGTTAATCACCGACGCGATTGCCGCCGCCGGGTCGTCGCGGCGCGTCACGCGGTTGGGGACCCGCACGGTCCGGGTCACCGACGTGCCGCGCCTTCCCGATGGGACGATCGCCGGCAGTGTGCTGTCGATGGACGCCGCGCTGCGCCACGCGGTGTCGGTGGGGGTGTCGCTGCGTGACGCGGTGTTGATGGCATCGACCATCCCCGCCCGTGTGATTGGCCGCAACGATCTGGGGCGAATCGAAGTGGGGAAGCCGGCGGATCTCGTGGTGCTCACACGAGAGTTCCGCGTCCGCGCGGTGTACACGGCGGGCGAACTCACCCACGGAGTGGCCTGATGGCACCGCGGCCGCGGCCGGGACAGCTGATGCTGGACGAGATCCGTGAGCAGCCGCTCGTCTTAGAGCGGTTGTGGAGAGAGGAAGGTGCCGCCGTGAGCGCGCTGGCGCGCCGCCTGCGGGCGCGTCGTCCTCCGGCCGTGGTGCTGGCTGCCCGCGGCACCTCCGACAATGCCGCGCTGTACGGCCGGTACCTCATCGAAACGCGCCTGGGCATTCCGGTCTCCCTGGCCGCGCCGTCGGTAGTGACCCTCTACGGCGCGCGGGTCAGGTGGCGCGGAATGGTGGCGATCGGACTATCGCAGTCGGGACGGTCGCCCGATATCGTGCGTTTCATCGAAGCGACGCGCGATGCCGGCGCGCTGACGGTAGCGATTACCAACAGTCCCCGGGCGCCGCTGGCCCGCGCGGCGGACGAGGTGTTGGTCTTGCATGCCGGTCAGGAGCGCAGCGTCGCCGCCACGAAGACCTACACGGCACAACTGACGATGCTGAGCCTGCTGGTCGCTCACACCGCCGAAGACCGGCGGCTGATCCGGGCGCACGAGGCGCTTCCCGATGCCGTGGCGTCGGCGCTCGAGACCGTCCCCGCGGTCACCGATGCCGCCGCGCATCTGTCGCAGGCCAGCGAGTGCCTGGTGACATCGCGAGGCTACAACTTTGCCACCGCGCTGGAGGCCGCGCTGAAGTTGAAGGAGAGCAGCCGGATGGTGGCTGAGGCGTTGTCCTCGGCCGACCTGCTGCACGGTCCGATCGCGGTGGTGGAGCGGGACTTCCCCATCATCGTGGTGGCCCCGCGCGGCCGCGCGCTCGGCCATCTATCCGGCGTGCTGCGCCGTCTGCTCCGCCGCCGGGCCCGCACCGTCGTCCTCTCGTCGGTGCCACGCCTGCTGGCGTCTGCGGCGGTACCTGTGCGCCTACCCGACGTGCAGGAGGAAGCCCTGAGCCCCCACGTCTATATCGTCCCGCTGCAGTTGCTGGCCTACCATACGGCGCGGTTACGCGGACTCGATCCGGATCGCCCCCAGGGACTGCGGAAGGTCACGTACGTTCTCTAAACGAGCCAGACGAGGCCGCAATGAGGTGTCTCGCCATGCATGCCAGCTGCATGGGTGATGCCGATCGGCAGGCTAGGCGGAGGCAGCCGTGGATTGGCGGGCGGCGGGCGCACCGCGAGCGTGTCGTACCGCGGCGTAGCCCGCCACCAGAGGCAGCCAGAGTGTAAACAGTCGAAACAGCACGGCTGCCGCCACGGAGTCGTTTACCGGCACGTCCACCGACACCAGGGCGAGCGTCATCGCAGTCTCCACAATCCCGAGCGACGGCACAATCGCTACGATAGCGAAGATTGCGCCGACCGCAAACCCGGTCACCGTAATTGCCATCGAAAATGGCGTGCCGACTGCGCGGAGGACGGCCGCCAATACTCCAAGGCTGGAGAGTTGCGCGGCAAGCCCGTACAAGAATAACGTAGGCAGACGCCTGCGACTGCGGCGGAGGTGAACGGCGATCTCCCGGAGGTCTTCCATCCAGACGGCGGCGCGCCGCGGATCGACCGGGCGACGGTGCAGGCGCGCCACGAAGGTATTGACGGCCGATGCCAGGCGCGAGGCCGTTTCCAAACCGCGACCATCGGCCAACCCCCACAACAGCGCGGCCGCCGCGGCCGCGGTCGCCAGGAGGATCACCCCGCCGGCGATCACGACCCCGGCTTCTGCACCGTGATGCGTCAGGAGCACCGTCACCCCGGCGGCCACGAACGGCAGCAGGGCTCCATAATCAAACAAATAGAACGCCAGGCTGGTGAGGATGGCACGCGGGCCGGGGATCCCGTGTTCGCGCGCGGTAGCGACGAAATAAGCCATGCCGGCTACCGTTCCTGCCGGGGCCAGGCTCCCGAAAGCCATCACCAGCGCCAGTCGGACCGCCACGCGCAGAGAAATCTTCACGTCGAACAGCCGGAAGATCGCCCGGTACAGCGCGCCTTGATTCAGGGTGAACAGGATGGCAAGCAGGAGAGCGACCGCCAGCCAGCCCGGTTTGGCGCCGACTACCGCACCGGCGATCTCCCGCAGGTCGGCCGCCTTCAAGGCAATCCCGACGACCAGCAGGATCGGAGCCGCCCATAACAGGATCCGGCCGAGGACGGTCCGCCTCATTGTGGGTGCGATGCGACCAGATCGGCCGGCCGGACCGCAAACAACTCGTTCGTGCGTACGAAACTCGTCAGCAGCAGGCCTAGGTAGGGCGTGGCCAGCTGGCTGCGGTGGGCTCCGATAGCGGCCCGCTTGGCGCGTTCCATGTCGGGAGAGAGCTCAAACCGCATCCACGTCCACTGCGCCGGAAGATCCATGCCCGGTGGCGGCAGGAGGGGGTCGTGGGGAGATGAGCGGAACGGCCGGGGGAAGCCTGACGCGTGAACCACGAAGGCGTAGACAGGTGTTTGCCCACGGATGAGGTCCACCAGCTGCGCGACCGCGACGTGGTCGCTGTGACGATCCAGCGGGCTGTGCGTGATCAGCAGCGTCGGTTGGACGCGGGCCACGATCGTCCGGGCGAGTTCGACGATGCCCGCTCGCGTGTACGGAGCGCCCTGATCCACCACGCCGGGATACTCAGCCGACCGTAACCCCGTGTAACGCGATGCGACCGGTTCCAGGGGGCTGCGCATCACAAGCGCCAGCTGGCGATCCGGGAACCCGAGGAAGTACACGTCCGCCGATGCCACGTCGAGCCGCTGGAGCGCCTCTACGGTTTCTTGCTGGCGCAGGCGCCCCTCGCGGATGAACTCCCCGGTGCGGGGAGGAAGATGCCTGCCCACGAGCGCCGCAGCCACGCGGTTGCTATCACCGTTGGTCACGACCAGCACGCTCACCGCGGCGCCGTTGTGCCGCGCGGCGGCGATAAAGCCTCCCGCTCCGATGATCTCATCGTCTGGATGCGCGACGACGACGAGCACCCGGTCTTCCGGTCCGGGCGCAGGGAGAGAGGGCAGATGGAACGCCGCAGCCTGGGAGGGATGCGCGAAGAACAGCGGCCGCGCCACGGCCACGAGGACGATCAGAGCGATCACCAACGCATCCATTCGGGTGCGCCTCCGCGAGCCGGTGGATCGAGTCCTGCGGCGCGGTCGCGCCACCCGGGTTTGACGCACCAGGTCAGAGGACGCCCGCAGTTGCAGGCGCAGGCCGCGCATCATGCCGTATTTCTTGCTCTTCAGGCGATGCGAAACGCCGGTCCAGGAGATCTGGACCCTACGGGCGCCGAGTGCTTTGGCCAGCCGGTCCAGCGCGATCTCAAATCCAAAACCGGCTTTGGCAAGTTTGGGTCCCCGCAGCAGGAGGGCCCGGCGCACGGCCCGCTGGCCCGACAGCGGCCGCATCATGCCGTGCAAATAGTCGTCGCTGAACACCCCCACGGCCATCTCGGCGCGGCCGGCCAGGACCGGCTGCAGCAGCCGGGTGAGGTGCTCGGGGGTCAAGCCGCACAAATCGGCATCGAGCAAGAGGACCACGTCACCGCGGGCGGCCTCGACGCCGGCAAGGACGGCGCCGCCTTTGCCGAGGTTTTCGTCCAGAGCCAGCACGCGATCGGCCCCCGATTCCGCAGCGACGCGTGGAGTCTGGTCCGTGGACCCGTCTGAGACCACAATGACTTCGCTGACGTGCGGGCAGGCCCGGGCCGCCCGCACCACGCCGGAGATCGTGGCGGACTCATTATACGCAGGAATGACGCAGGAAACCCTCACCATGGCGTACGTACGCCGCAGAGCCGGACCGGGTTCACCGGCCGACTGCATCTTCTCTGAGCCCCGGGTGGTCCCTGCTGCGCTCAGCGGTAGACTCCGTTGTGCCCCAGGCTGATCAATCCGGGTTGGGGAAAGTAGGTCAACCCATGAGGACTCTCGCCCACTTCAATGCGATCCAGGACCTGGCCGTTCGACGAGTCGATGACCGACACCGTATGGCCGAAGCGGTTGCTGGCCCACACCTCCCGGCCATCTGGTGACACCTGCATCATGTCCGGACTCCCGCCGACATCCCAGGTCGCCGCGACCCGGCGCGCCGCGAGATCGATGACCGAAATGGTACCGGCCAGTCGGTTGCTCACATACAGCAGGCTCGCGTCCCGGCTGAGAGCCAGCCCGTGGGCGCCCAGGCCGGTGGGGATGAACGCGATCTCCTCCATGCGCTCGGGGTCGAGGACGGATACGCCGTGGCGGCTTTGATTCGCGACATAGAAGACCGACCCGTCTGGGGCCAGGCGCACGTCGACCGGCAGGCCGCCGACATGGGCATAGCCGACGACCATCCGCCTTGTGAGATCGACTTTCACCATGGCGCCGCTGAACTCGGCGCTGGTCAAAAGGATGTGTCCGTCTGCGGAAAAGTCCAGGTGGTCCACACCGGGCCACGGGACCGGCACGCTAAACGACAGGGTCCAGGTGGACCAGTCATAGACATCGAGCCGGTTCAGGCGTTCGGCGACCACGATCGCAGCCGTGCCGTCCGGAGTGAAGTACAGGTTATATGGGTCGGCTATCCTGATGGTGTCGACGGGAAGGCTCGTGTGCGGATCGATCACGGTGAGCGTATTGGCGCTGGTGTTGTCCACGTACAACTGTTTCAGGTCCCACGACGGGGTGATGTGGTGGGGGACGGTGCCGACCGGAAAATGGGTAATCACCAGCCGGCTGATCGGATCGATGACGTCGACGGTCCCATCGTTGCTGTTCGGCACATAGACCCGCGCCGGGATGCCGGATACTCCGCGGCGCAGATAGGGCTCCGTGGCGGCCGCGTAGATGTCCGCCGCCCTGACGGTACGGCCGGGTGCGATAATCACCGGCGATGCAGCCGTCGTGATTGCCGGACGAGGGGCAGGAAAGCGCATACCTCCGGCCATCAACACGGCCAGACCAGTCACGCCTACCACGATCCCCAGGCCAATCCAGGCCGAACGCGCCATTGTTCTCAAAATCCCTCATTCACACGATGCCCGCAAAAGGCTGGCTGCAGCACGTCCCGGTCCACCCGTTTGTATAAGGGGCAGGGTCCACCCGGAGTAGGCCGCCGCAAGCAGCCATCCTCCGAGGATGTCGCTGGGCCAGTGCCAGCCCCGTCCCACGAGTCCGACGGCGACGGCTGACACGAATGCCGCCACCAGCACGGTCGCCCACGCCTTCCGGCGCCCGTCAAGCGCCGGCCATACTGCTCCGCCTACAAGCAGCGCCGCGGTCATGGACACCATCGCGTGCCCGCTGGGAAAGCCGAATCCCGCGCCTTGAGGGCGGAGTCGGTGAACCAGGAACTTCGTGACGGCGTCAATCGGCAGGAGAAGGCCCATCGTGGCGGCCAGCGGCAGGAGGCGTAGATCCTGCCGGTAGCGCCATGCGGCCACCAGCCCCAGTGCGGCGATCCCCGCAGTGGAAGCCACGATGGCGCAGGCCCGCAAGAGTGGGGCGGGGAGCGAATAGAGCAGGGCGGCCGTGCGTTGATCGCCGGGAAGCAATCCGCCGCGTGCCCGGCCGGCCAGCAACACAAAGCAGACCAACATCACCCATCCCCAGGTTCCTCGTCGCCTCAACACAACACCTGCGGACACAGTGGCCTCCTCAGCCGGCATGCTCCTCGCCTGCCACCGGCGCGAGTTCCCGGCCCGGAAATACCCAGCGCGCCAGGACGAGACTCAGTTCGTACAGACCGGCCATGGCGGCCGCCACAAGAAGCATCGTAATCGGGCTCCAGTCAGGCGTGATGACCGCCGCGAGTATCGTGATCGTCATGTACACCGCGCGCCACTGCCGGCGCAGTTGCGAGCGGGAGATGAGTCGCAGCCCGATGAGCGTCAACACGACCAGCGGGGTCTGAAATGTGACGGCGAGCGCCGCCAGAAACAATGTTGCATACGACACGTACGAGAGGGCCGTGATCTGCACGGACATGACCGATCCCGCCTGGTTGAGCAACCAGCGCGTGGACGGCGGGAGGACAAAGAGGTAACCGAACACCACGCCGACCACGCTCAGCGCGACGGACAACGCGGTGATCGGGACCACGTGACGCGCTTCCCGTTCGGTCAACGCGGGGCTGACGAACATCAACGCCTGCAACAGCAACCACGGAAACGCGAGGATCAGTCCGAACACGACGGCTACTTTGAACTTGACGAGCATCGGTTCCAACACGGTCAGAGCGATCAGATGGGTGAGTCCCGCCGGCCGCATCAGCAAGAGGAGGAGGCGGTTCTGCTGCCACAACCCCACGAAGGTCGCGAACAGAAATCCGGCAACGGCCCACAGCACCCGGCGACGGAACTCTTCAAGATGCTCAACGATCGACTGCGGGATGTCGTGGGCGACCGGAAAGTACCGCCAGAGGAACGCCATACCCCGGCTCTCGACGGTCAACTACCGGAGGACGTGGGAGGCTTCAGATCGTCCTCGCCCTCGCGCACGCTCTTGCGAAATTCGCGGATCGCCTTCCCCATCGCGCCGCCCACCTCGGCCAACCGCTGCGGGCCGAAGATCAGCATGGCGACGATCAGGATGACAATGAGCTCAGGCCAGCCGACATTCGGTAACATCGTCCTCACCCCGTGCGCGGTCTGACGTCGCCACGCGCCTCACTAGTATGAACGAACGAGTTCCTGCAGCCAAGCCAGCAGGCGATCCCAGATTCGCGGAGCGGACGCGATCCCGGTGCGCTCCGCCACGGCCTGCAAGCCGGCGCGTGAGACTTCGCCCACGATCGTCAGCACCCGGCCCGCATGCGACCAGTGCACCAGCGTGCGCAGGCCCAGACGCTGCACCCAGATGGGGCCGGACGGCGTGGGCACGACCCTGCTGCCTTGCGGAGGGCTGGCCACGGTTCCGCGGCGCTGGTACACGACCAGCGTGCTCAGCCCGTCGGAATAGATGGACTGGACGACCGGTCCGTCGCCGGTGAGGTACTCCCCCGTCTTGTGGAACCCGGCGGGTACGGCCACACCCACCGGCGGACCTCCCAGGACGCGGACGACGTCTGCTGCGCTGGCGGTTCGCACGCGCGCCTGCGGAGTCAGGTGCAGGCCGGCCGGCATCGTGGCGTTTTTACGCCAGCCGACGGGCATGATCTCAAATCGCAAGAATGCCGTGACTTCACCCAGGGAACCGTCCGGTCCGATCCGTTCCGAGCGCAGCACGACACCGGTTTCGTCGTCCACGGTGAGGCGGTGCGTGGGCCGGTCGCCGGCCGCCGGAACCAGCTCGATCCTGGTGACCTTCCTTCCGAGGAGGGCGTCCTGTGTAGTGGCAATCCGATAGTTCTCCAACAGCCAGGGGAGATGGGCCGTCTCAAAGGCGTCCTCATCAGCGCTCGCGTGTGGGCCGGTCGTGCCGGTGAGCCGGAGCGGATCGAACCGGATCTCGACGGTGTCGCGACGGATCACCGTCCAGCGCAGGTTCGGTCCGAGAGGGACGTAGTCCAACCGGGTCCAGGCGGGCGGATCGTGCTCGATCCGGACCAGCGAGGCCTGAGTCCTCGCCGCGCTCTCCCAGGCGACCACGATCTGCTCGCCGCGATAGGCCACCGCCGCCCGGGCCCGCACCGCCTGCAGCAGCGGCTGGGGAATAGGGCCGGCGCGGGCCGGCGCCGCCATCGCCCCGACGAGTACCCACAGTAACGCGACTCGGACTAGGGATTCTGTGGAGTTGCGGACCATTCACGCAGGACTTCGTAGGGCAGCACGCTGCTGAGGTACGATGCGAGCGCGACATCGGTCATCGGGTGTGCCGCCGCAAAGACCGCATGTTGTTGAAAGTACCAGATCCCCGCGGCACGGTCGGTGTGCGGCGCTGGGAGCAGGCGGACCTGCAGCAACAGCGCGAGCCCCACGGCGGCGCCGGCGGCCGCGATCATCCACCGCGGCGCCACCTTTCGATGCGCTGCGGCGCCGACCCTGGCAAGGGTGCGCGGAAGCAACGAGGGATGGGGGGCGCGGTCAGGAACCGTTCGTAGCAAGTTCCGGACCGCCTGGAGATCGTCCAGGGTCCCCCGGCATTCCGCGCACTCGGCCAGGTGCGAGGCAACCGCGGCCGCCTCCTCTGGGGTGAGGGTACCGTCCAGGTAGGCACTGAGCTGGTCGGTGAGGTGCGGCATCACAGATCGCCTCGCTTCATCGCATCGACATACGGTCGCAACCACTCCCGTAGCGCCAGCCGCGCGCGGTGGAGCCGCGAGCGGACGGTGCCGACGGGACAATGCAGAATCTCCGCCGCGTCGTCGTAGGGCAAGCCCAGCAGGTCCACCAGCGCGATGACCGCGCGAGGATCCGGAGGCAACGCGCGCAAGGCGCGCAGCACCGGGCCGTCCAACGCACCCTCGGCGATGGCGCTGGGATCGGCCGCGTCCGATGTGACCACGCCGGTCACCTCGTCAAGCGAGAAAATCTTCCGCCGGCGGTCCCTGCGGATCCGGTCCACGAATGAGTTGTGCATGATCCGGAAAAACCACCGGTCAAAGCGTGTGCCGGGTTGGAAGCGGTGGAAGGCGCGGAAGGCCTCCTCCGCCGCCTGCTGGATCAGGTCGTCGCTGTCGGCCGCGTTGCCGGTAAGATGGTACGCGAAGCGGTAGGCCCGGTCCCAGTGCGCCGCGAGCAGTTCAGCGAAGCGGTCCCGGGCGGACGTCCCGTCTGTGGTACGCGCGAGCTCATCCACCGGCAGCGTGGAATTGAGTGTGACGTGAGCAGATGTCATCGGTATGCGGCACGCCCCGTACGATTCGCTCAGACCAGTGTTTGGTCAGCGCCGAGACCAGCCTGAGCGAATCGTCCGGGGCACCGCGTTGTTCTCAGCTACCTCATGATGGTGACGCTGCCCGCCTGGTAAGTCAACGTCTTCCCGCTGCGCACAACCGAGCCGGTGATCTGGACCATCTCCCCGGTCTTCAGATCCTTGACCGACGCCGGTTTTCCAGTGCGCAGGATTTTGGTCTTCGCGGTCTCGAGAATCTTGAGATTCGTGTTGGCCCGCAGCCCCGAGCCCCGTTGTACTTTGACGACCTGCACCTGCAGCCAGCCTTTGCCCACCTGGAGCACCTTGCCTTGCACCGCGAACACTGCCGGCTGCGTGGTCGGGCTGGGTGAACTTGCCGCAGTCGCCAGCGAGGTCACCGCGAGAACGGTGACGGCGGACACGATGAGAAACAGAACACGCCTCACTGCCATCCCTCCCAGAACATGGATTTCTCATTATGGGTAGCGTTCAGGAGAGCCGGGAAGTTCCAGGGTGGGTGGAGAGGGGTCATTCTCTCCACCGCACCGCGGTATGCTACTCCACAGGCGTGATGCTGTCGGCCTGGTAGGTCATCCTGAAGATCGACCCGGCGATCTGGACCAAATCGCCGACCTTCAGATCCAAGAGCGACTGCGGATCACCGGCCTTCCAGAACTTCGTGGCGGCGGTTTCAACAATCAGCAGTCTGGCGTTGGGCTCAACGTCGGCGCCCTGCTCCACGGCCACCGTCTCCACTTCGAGCCAGCCGCGGCCGATCTGCAGGACCCGAGCCTGGATCGCGAAGGGTTCGGTGAGATTGCGATCCTGGGGGTCGATCTCCACGGCCTCCCTCCCCATGCTCGCGGCCATTGCCGTCGTGGTCACGGCGAGCACCGCGATCAACACGGTGAGGCATGCTGCTACTCGTTTCACGGACGTGCCCCCCTTCTGAAATGGACTTGCATATGCGCAAGCGCCAGATTGCTGCGGAACGTTCTCGCGGCGCACGATGGACGCTCTGGTGTGGGGCAGTATACTGAAGACGTGCGTACGGTCAGGATGATTTCCGCTATGGACGGAGGCTAGTTGTGGCCCGCACCGATCCGTTGCATGCGAGGAGCACGCTGCCGGCCGGCGGCCAGATGGTCGCATACTATCCGCTGCAGGCGTTGCGGGCCCGGATGGCGACTCCGCTGGAGCGCCTGCCGGTTACGGTGAAGATCCTGCTGGAGAACGCACTGCGGCACGCGGGCACCGCGCCGTTTTCGGAGAACGACGTCGCCGCGCTTGCCGCGTGGCGGCCGGGGGTCAGTCCACGCCGTGAAGCGGCGTTCCTGCCCTCGCGCGTCCTGCTTCAGGATTTCACGGGCGTGCCTGTCGTCGTGGACCTCGCCGCGATGCGTGACGCCGTGGCGCAGCTGGGCGGAGATTCGCGCCGTGTGAACCCGGTTGTACCGGCAGACCTCGTCATCGACCACTCGGTGCAGGTGGACGTTTTCGGCGTGCCCGGCGCCTTTGCGCGCAACGTCGAGTTCGAGTACCAGCGTAACCGAGAACGATACATGCTTCTGCGGTGGTCGCAGCAGGCGTTTGACCGTCTGCGCGTGGTGCCGCCGGGCACCGGGATTGTGCATCAGGTGAACCTAGAGTTCCTGGCGCCCGTGGTGGGCGTTCAGCAGGCCGATGGGACCGGCGTGGCCTGTCCCGATACCCTCGTCGGCACAGACTCTCACACCACCATGGTCAACGGGCTGGGGGTGCTGGGGTGGGGCGTGGGCGGCATCGAGGCTGAGGCGGTGTTGTTGGGCCAGCCGATGTACCTCACGGCTCCGGAGATCGTCGGCTTCCGCCTGACCGGCCGCCTGCCGGAAGGCGTCACCGCCACCGATCTCGTGCTGACCGTGACTCAGATACTTCGCAACGTCGGCGTCGTGGGCAAGTTCGTCGAATTCTTTGGGCCCAGCCTGGACGCGCTGGCGCTGCCAGATCGGGCCACCATCGCCAACATGTCGCCCGAGTACGGTGCCACCGCGGCGCTCTTTCCGATCGACGCCGAGACGCTGGCCTACCTGCGTCTGA
>VBAP01000156.1:3879-4371 GCA_005882335.1 Candidatus Segetimicrobium genomatis | reverse complement strand
ACACCATGACCACAAGCTCCGCCGATCCCGAGCGGCTGCGCCACTTCACCGAGGGGGCCGCCCCCCTGACCGCCAGGCTCAGGGCCAGCGGGGAAGGGGTGACCGGGGCCTACCGGGCCTTCCGCCAGTCCGGCAGCGCCTACGGCGGGGATCTCGGGGGCCTCTCGGCCTTCGTGCAGGTCCTGGCCGACCTCTCCGCCAACGAGGCCTTCGTGAAGGCCGTGACCGAGGCCCTGCTCGCAGCGGATTCCCACCGAACCGGGGTGGTGATACTGCCCGACGCCACCCTGGCGGCGGCCCTGAAGGCGGCGGGGGTGGGGGCTCCCCCTCCCTACCTCACCGTCGGCCCCTCCTCGCTGTTCGGCATGCCCCCCACCTCGGGGTTCGTGGACGACCCCGTCTGCGCCGCCACCGGCAACTTCTTCCACCACGACCAAGACCTCGCTCCCCCGGGGAGGGCCGGGATCCTCGGGCTTGCCCGCAGCTACAACT
>VBAP01000156.1:0-3831 GCA_005882335.1 Candidatus Segetimicrobium genomatis | reverse complement strand
CCCCGGAGCCGGCGAGGCCATCGCCGTCGTCCTCGCCGACGGGGCCGAGATCGGCTTTGCGCCGGGCAAGCAGGGGCGCCTCGTGCCCGAGACCCGGCCGCAGCTGGGTCTGCACCGCCTGGACGACGGATCCTGGGAGCTTACCGACGGCCCGGCCACCACCTTCAGCTTCGACCCCGAGGGAGCCCTGACGCAGGCCCGCTCGGGGTCCTCCCGCCTGCTCCTCGAGCGCGAGGGGGGCCAGGTCGTCGCCCTCTCCGAGACGACGACGGGGAGGTGGGTGCGCCTGGACTGGGAGGGGGGAAGGGTCGCCTCCCAGACCTCCCGCGACGGCCGGGTGGCGACCTACCGCTACCGGGGCCCCCACCTGGTGGAGGTCACCCGCCCCGCAGGGGGGCTCTCCTACACCATCGAGGACGACCGCATCGCCTCGGTGGTCGACGCCGACGGGGTTACCCTCCTCGCCAACGTCTACGACGCCCAGGGGAGGGTCGCCTCCCAGACCAGCCCCTTCGGGAGGACCTCGGCCTACGCCTACTCGCCCCAGGGGGTCACCGTCGTCACCGACGCCGATCAGGGCGGCGCCCGCAACGCGCTCGTGCACGACCGGCGGGGCAACCTGACCTCGATGGTGGACGCATCCGGCAGGGCCATGCGCATGCGCTACGACGCCGCCGGGCACATGGTGGGCTACACCGACCGGAGGGGCTCGGTCTTCGAGATCGCCTGGAACGAGGAGGGCACCCGGCCCATCCGAAGGACCGGCCCCCTCGGCTCCACCGAGTCCTGGGTCTGGGACGACAAGGACCGCATCCTCTCCCATACCCTCGCCGGGGCCACCACCACCTTTGCCTACGAGGGGACCAACGCCACCCCGAGCAGCATCGTCGATCCCACCGGGGCCGTCACCGCGATCGAGGTCTCCGGAGACGACCTGCCCGTCTGCCTCGTCGACGCCGACGGGGTCGCGACCCGCTACGCCTGGGACCGGGACGGCCAGCTCGCGGCCGTCACCGACGGCCTCGCCAACGCCACCACGCTTTCCTACGACCCCGCCGGGCACCTGGCGGCCTGGCGCCTCCCCTCCTCGATCACCGCCTCCTTGAACGCCGATGAGGCCGGCCGGGTGCTGGCCGCCACCACCCCCGCCGCAGCCTGGTCCTGGCGGTGGTCCCCCGCCGGCCGGGCGCTGGGGGGCGAGGACCCCGCCGAGGGTCCCTGGCAGACGAGCATCGGATCCCACGGGGCGATCGCCTCGATCGAGGACGCCACCGGGTCCCGGATCACCTTCTCCTACGACACCTCGGGCAACGCCACCCGGGTCACCGGGGCCGACGGGCGCCTCTACGCCCAGGGCTACGACGGAGCCTGCCAGCTCGTCTCGGCCACCGACCCGGCCGGGGCGACCTGGTCCTACGGCTACGACGCCGAGGGGGCCCTGGTGGCGATCACCGACCCCACCGGGGCGACCCGCCAGAGGAGCCTCGACGCCCTGGGGCGCACCGCCACCGAGACCGACCCCGCCGGGAGGACCTGGACCAGGACCTACCACCCCGAGGGCACCCTCGCAGCGCTGGTCGACCCCGGAGGACGCAGGGTCTCCTACCGCTACGACCGGGCGGGGCGCCTGGTAGGAGTCGCCGACGACGAGGGCGAGGTGGTCTCCTTTTCCTACACCCCCGCCGGGCGCCTCGCCCGCAGAAGGGACTTCCTCGACCAGGACACCACCTACCGCTACGACCAAGCCGGGCGCCTCGCCACCCTCGCCGACGAGGAGGGGGTGGTCCACCTCGTCCACGACGTCGACGGGAGGGTCGTGCGGGCCAGAGACGAGGCGGGCCGGGTCCTCGCCGTCGAGCGGGACGGGGCGGGGAGGCTGCGAGCGGTCACCGACCGCCGGGGGACCACCCGCCGCTTCGACTACGACCCCGCGGGACGCCCCCGGGTGGTGGCCACCGGCCCGGGGGCGGAGCGCTTCGCCTGGGACGCCCGGGGGCTGCTGGAAGCCGCAGCCGACCCCCGGGGGCACACCACCTCCTACGCCTACGACGTGGCCGGGCGCCTCGCGGCGGCGACCGACCCCCTCGGGCACACCACCTCCTACGGCTACGACGTGGCCGGGCGGCTCGGATCGATCACCGACCCCACCGGGGCCGCCACCACCTTCCTGCGGGACCGAGCCGGCGCCCTCGCCGGGATCTCCTACCCCGACGCAGCCGGCACGAGGATCTGGAGGGACCCCGCCGGGGCCCCCGTCGGCTTCTCGGACCTGCAGGCGGACCGGCCCGGGATCCGCATCGGCCTCGACGCCGCCGGCAGGCCCGCAGGCCTGCCCCCCCGCACCGCCCTCCGGCCGCCGCCCCGGCCACCACGGCGAGAGCTCCCCGTCGACGCCGCCGGCCGGATCACCGCCTCCCCGCAAGGCGACCTCTACCGCCACGACCCCGCCGGCCAGCTCGTCGAGTGGGTCCCCGCCCCCGGATCGCCCAGCCCCGGCCCCCGTGGCTACACCTACGACCCCGGGGGACGCCTGGTGGCCGAGTCCGTGGCCGGGGGGACCGTGACCATCGCCGAGCACGACCCCGCCGGCAGGCTGCTCCGGCGCATCGGGGTCGACGGAGAAGTCGCCACCTTCGCCCACGACGGGGCGGGGCGGCGCATCTCCGAGCACGCCGAGGGATCGGGCACCGTCTCCTACCGCTTCGACGAGGCGGGACGCCTGGGGGCGGTCGCCCGGGAGGGATCCTTAACCGAGATCTCCTACGACAACCTGGGCCTGCCCGAGAGAGCGGGCGACCGGGCCATCGCCTGGGACCTGGCGACCGGCTGGCCGAGGGTCTCTCGCATCGGGGAGACCACCTACGAGTGGGGAGACGACGCCAGCACCCTCACCGCCATCTCCCCCGACGGCTCACGAGAGGAGATCCCCCTCGACTTCTCGGGCGGCCCCGGGGAGAGCGTCGATCCCTGGGGCGTCTCGGAGCGCCGGGGGGTGCGCATCGGCTACAAGGGCCAGCTCTGCATCGACTCCCTGGTGTGGATGGGGGCGAGGGTCTACGACCCCGCCACCCGCTCCTTCTTATCCCCCGACCCCCTCCCCAACCCCCCCGGGGCTCCGTGTGGCGCCAACCCCTACCACTACGCCTGGAACGACCCCGTCACCCTGATCGACCCCGAGGGCCTCCGGCCCCTGACCCGGGAGGAGTTCGCCGCCAGAAGGCACGTCGAGGAGGAGGGCCGCCTCGGCTCCGCCTGGGAGGCGATGCAGGCGGACCCCTGGGGATCCCTCGCCCTGGGGCTCACCGTGGCGGCGGGCGTGGGCCTGCTCTTCGTCCCCGGGGGCCAGGCGATCGGGGCCGGCATCCTGATCGGGGTGGCGGTCTCGGGAGGCGTCGGGGTGGCCACGGGATCCCTCAACCCCCGCATGGTGGCCCTGAACGGGCTCATCGGGGGCGTGACCGGCGGGGCGGGCGCCCTCGCCTCCAGCGCCGGGGCGGGCCTCGCCGCCCAGGTCGCCCTGGGAGCCGGCATGGGAGCGGGCGGCAACCTCGTCGCCCAGGCCACCACGGGCGGCCCCATCGACTGGGGCTCGGTGGCGCTCAGCGCCGGCATCGGGGGCGTCTCCGCAGGCGTGGGAGCCAGGCTCATGGCGGCCCGGGGGGTGAACGCCGGCAGGGCTGCCGGGCCCCCGTCCGGGACGGCGGCCGTGAGTGCGCCATCAAATGCCTTGAGGCCCCCGACGCCGGCCGTTCCGCCCTCAGCTCCGGGTTCTCTGAGCAGTCCGGACTTCGTTGTCCATCCGAACGGCACGGTGATCCCGGTCCCCGAAGG
>VBAP01000050.1 GCA_005882335.1 Candidatus Segetimicrobium genomatis | reverse complement strand
CCGTCCTCCCTGCGGCACTTCCTGCGCCAGGACCCCGACATCATCATGGTGGGCGAGGTGCGCGATCAGGAGACGGCGCGGATCGCCATCCAGGCGGCGCTGACCGGGCACCTGGTGCTGAGCACGCTGCACACCAACGACGCGCCGGGGGCGATCACGCGGCTGCTGGACATGGGGATCGAGCCGTACCTGGTGGCGTCGGCGCTGGAAGGGGTGGCGGCGCAGCGGCTGGTGCGGGTGCTGTGTCCCAAGTGCCGGGAGGCGGACCGGCATGGGGCGGAGGAGGTGCAGGCGCGGTTCGGGGCGCGGGCGCGGGAGGGGACGTATTACCTGGGGCGGGGGTGCGAGTTCTGCAACTACACGGGGTACCGGGGGCGGGTGGCGATCTTCGAGATTGCGGAGATGGACGATGAACTGCGGCACCTGGTGATCAACCGAGCGCCGCACCACACGCTGAAGGAGCAGGCGGTGGGAGCAGGGATGACGACGCTGCTCGAGGACGGACTGGAGAAGGCGGCGGCGGGGTTGACGTCGCTGGCCGAAGTGTGGCGCGTGGTGAACGTGGAGCGGGCGAACGACAACGGGCCGAACGACGCAGTCGAGCAGTCGAGCGGTCAGGCGGTCGCGGAGTGAGCAGCCGGGCAGTCGAGCGGTCAGGCGGTCGCGGCATCAGCGGCCCACGACTGCGCGACCGCGCGACGGCGCGACTGCGTCTCTGGGGCGGTAGGCGCCTAGTCTCTCGCCCTTTAGGGTAAGACAGGCCAAGAGGTGACGCATGCATATTGACGATCTGCTTCGTCAGACGGTCGAAGCCAAAGCCTCGGACCTGCACCTCACCGTCGGAGTTCCACCGATGATCCGGGTCTGGGGCAAGCTGCAGCCAACGAGCCATGCGGTGCTCACTCCAGAGGATACGTTCCAGCTGGCCTACAGCATGCTCAATACCTTCCAGAAGCAGAAGTTTGAGAAAAACTGGGAGCTCGACCTCTCCTACGCGGTGACGGGGTTAGGGCGTTTCCGCGTGAACGTGTACCGGCAGCGTGGTTCGGTTGGGGTGGCGTCCCGGGTGATCTCGGAGAACATCCCCAGTGTTGATGAATTGAATATTCCGATGGTGATGAAAGACCTCTGCCGGCTCCCACGAGGTCTCATCCTCGTCACCGGCCCCACGGGGCACGGCAAGTCCACCTCGCTGGCCTCGATGGTTGACTTCATCAACGCGGAACGCGCGGCGCACATCGTCACAATCGAGGACCCGATCGAATACGTGCACGTGCATAAGAAGAGCATCGTGAACCAGCGCGAGCTGGGGTTTGACACCCAGACCTTTCCCAACGCGCTCCGCGCGGTACTGCGCGAAGACCCCAACGTGATCATGGTGGGCGAGATGCGTGATCTGGAGACGATCTCGGCCGCGCTGACCATCGCCGAGACCGGCCACCTGGTCTTCGCCACGTTGCACACCGCCAACGCGGCTCAGTCCATCGACCGCATCATCGACGTGTTCCCGCCGCACCAGCAGCAACAGATCCGCGTGCAGCTGGCGTCGGTGCTGGAAGCCGTCATCTCGCAGCAATTGTTGCCGAACATGCAGTTCATGGCCGGTCGATCCGAGCGCCGGACCGTGGCGGCGGCGGTGGGCGTCTCCGCGGCGCGGAGCAGCAGCACCGGCGGGGATGGCAAGCGAACGCGCTGGCCAACGCTGGAGGAGGTCGGCCGCGTGCCCGCCGTGGAGATCATGATTGCCACGCCGGCTATCCGGAACCTGATTCGCGAAGCGAAAAGCCACCAGATTCATACGTCGATCCAGACCGGCGCGCAGTTTGGGATGCAGACCATGGACCAGTCGCTGTTCGCCTTATACACCCGGCGCCTGGTGACGCTGGAGAATGCCCTGGCCCGCGCCATCTTCCCCGACGAATTGCGGAAGATAATCGAGCGGGGAGGCCAGTAAGAACGGTCTACCAGGTTTCAAGTGTCTACCGGGTCTCCCGAGTCTCAAACCGCGGATTGATCTTGAGACATGGTAGACCTTGGTAGACCTGGTAGACCTGGAAGATTCGGAAAGAATCGGAAGACCTGGTAGACGCAGTACAGCGGGAAGGTGAGGATTAGGTATGGCGACCTTCAGATATAGTGCCCGCGATGCGTCCGGCCGTGTGGTGGCCGGTGCCATCGATGCCGAAACCGAGGTCCTGGTAATTGGCAAGCTCCAGGAGATGGGGTTCTTCGTCACCAGCCTGCAGAAACAAGCCGGCCGGGGAGAATTTCGCCTTGGGCTACGCGGGCTGCGTGGGCTGCGCAGGGTCGGCCTCCGTGAGCTCACGGTGTTCGCCCGCCAATTTGCCACGATGGTAAACGCGGGGCTCTCGATGGTACGCACGTTAACGATCTTGGAGCAGCAGACGGAGAGCCAGAAGCTCCGCCAGATCGTCGGCGAAGTGCGCAAGGACGTCGAAGAGGGCATGACGCTCTCCGACTCGTTCGGCAAGCACCCGGAGACGTTCAACACCCTGATGGTGAACATGGTACGCGCCGGTGAGGTCGGCGGCGTGCTGGACGACGTGCTCAACCGTGTGGCGACGTTCTTTGAGAAGGACCTGTCGCTGCGCCAGAAGGTCCGCGCCGCCATCACCTATCCCGCAGCAATCATGACCTTTGCTCTGGGTGTGATCTTCTTCCTGGTGTTCTTCATCCTGCCGCAGTTCATCGGGTTCTTCAAAGGGTTGGACCTAGTGTTGCCGCTGCCGACGCGTGTCCTGATCTTCAGTACGGAGCTGCTCACCGGCTACTGGTACGTCTTCCTGGGGTTCATCCTGCTCGGGCTCTACGGGTTCCGGATGTACATCAACACGCCGGCCGGCCGGTTCCGGTTTGACACCTTCAAGCTTCGTGTTCCGGTCTTCGGCCCTCTGGTCCGGAAAGTGACCATCTCCCGTTTCACGCGCACCCTCGGGACGCTGATCAGCAGCGGCGTCCCGATCATGCAGGCGCTGGAAGTGGTGGCCAAGGCTGTGGAGAACAAGGTCGTGTCGCAGGCTATCGAAAGCGTGCGCAGCAGCATCCGCGAGGGCGAGAGCATCGCCGTGCCCCTGCAGTCCAGCGGTCTGTTCCCTCCCATGGTGGTCCAGATGACCGCCGTCGGCGAGGAAACCGGCACGCTCGACAGCATGTTGCAGAAGGTCGCAGACTTCTATGACGCTGAAGTGGAGACGACCCTGGCCCAGCTGACTTCCATCCTGGAGCCTCTGCTGATCATGTTCCTCGGATTTGTGGTCGGGTTCATCGTCTTGTCGTTCTATATGCCGCTGTATCAATTGATTACCGGGATTAAGTAGGCAGTCGCGCGGTCGCGCTGTCGAGCAGTCGCGGGACCGGAAGAGCGAGGCGTGGAAAGACGTGCCGGGGTGGGCTGACAGCCGCCCCGGCTTGTTAATTCCCCAGTGCAGGGAATTAGCCAGTTTGGGCTATTGGAAACGCTCGGTGCCTGTTGTAAGTTCTTGGTGCAATGCAGCATTCCGGGTCGCGCCCACTCTTTGAGTCATTGGAAGCTTGGAAGCTGGCACACGAACTGGCACTACAAATCTACAGAGAGACGGAGACTTTTCCTCTTAGTGAGCGTTTCGGAGTGACGCAGCAGCTTCGCAGGGCAGCTATGTCCGTACCCGCCAATCTAGCTGAGGGCTGCGGTCGGGGCTCCACTCGAGAGTACGTTAGATTCTGCAGTATTGCGAGAGGGTCTGCTTTTGAGGTCCGCTATCATCTTCGGCTGGCTAGTGACCTCGGGTTCCTCTCTGCCGAGGCATACGTTCAGTGCGACGATGGTTACGATCGTGTGGGGAAAATGGTTCACTTCTTGATGCGTTCGTTAGAGCGACGAGCGTAACCGGGCACGGAGGACTCGATCTGATCCGCCGCGACAGCGCGACTGCCCGACTGCGAGACAGTTAGCGTGAGGCCGCCTGCTGTTCCTGCACGACCCGCGACGCCTCTGCGTACGTAATCCAAATTCCCGACGCGTGGAAAACTATCCAGCGCAGGTACCCGGGCAGTGAGAAGTAGTTCGTCTCTGCGCTGTACGGACGGAGGCCGGCCACGTTGGGAAACCCCGAGATGGCCTGCGGAGCCGGTCCTCCGGGGTACAACCCCGACACCTGCGACGCCGTGTTTGATTTGAACACGATGACCACGGCGACGCCCTGCCGGTCCAGGCCGAAGGCGACGCCCTGGTCGTCATAAATCATCCCGGGAAACCCTTCCACCGTGCCCTGGCGGAACCCGCGGCCGAATGTTTTAAGGACGTCTTCCACGCGGTAACCTACGCCAAGCTCATCACTGAGTTTCAACAGGCTGTTCGACGTGGAGGCGGCGCTGACCCGGCCACTCTGGATGTAGACGACGATCCCCCAGCGACTGAAGTTGTATACCGTGTCGATCGTCGTCTCGCGGAGGTCGGAGGGACGCCCAAATCTCGTCAAAATCAGATTTATCCCGGCGCCCATGTTGATGCCAGCGAGTGATGCTCCGGGAACGATCCGGCGAGAGCTGGGCGGCAACTGCGGGCCACCGGGTGCGGGTTGGAGCGGTAGCGGCTGCGGGGCTGGCTGCGGAGCCGGTTGGGGCGCCTGCTGCGGAGCTGGTTGATACTGGGCGAACGCAGGTGCGGCGATGAAGAGAAGGAGGCACGCTATGAGGGTGGAACGTCGCATCGGTCAGCTCCTTTGGCAAAGGGGTTTCCCCTTTCCGCAGCCGTTTCCTGCCCCCAGCGTTCTTACCCTCGAACAGGTGTGCAGCAGACCTCCAGTGCGTGAGGGCGCGGATGCGCCCAACTGCCTTTTCCTCTCCCGGTGGGAGAGGGATGAAGGGTGAGGGGCGAGGCGATAGCCTAAGCCGCTTCTGCCGGGGCATAGGGCACGAAGGTGCATACACACGTGCGATACCGGCGGGGGCAGGCCGGGTTCACCCTCATCGAGCTTCTGATCGTAGTCGCGATTCTGGCGATCCTGGCCGCCATCCTCATCCCCAACTTCTTGCGGGCCCGTGGGTCCAGCCAGCTGGCCACATGCCAGCTCGATCTGCGCAACATCGCGGCCGCGCTTGAGCTGTACTATGGACAGAATCAGACATATCCCCTGGCTGCGAGCTGGCAGAACGATCTCGTCACCGGCGGGTACTCTCGCGCGTTGCCGAAGTCACCGATCGACCATGCGGATTATGGATACGCGACCGACACGGGCCGGAGCGCATTCGTCCTGTGGGATGGACCCGACAAGTACTCCCAGGCGGGCATCACCGGCTACGTCATCTATACAGCCGTTGGCGGCCTTCAGCTAGGTGTCGCCTCTGTTCCCACCCCCTAGGGCCGGTAGGAGGTCTAAAGGGCGGGGGGTGGTGGGTAGGAATGAAGTGCAGAGAAACCTGTTTCCCAGAACACGTGGGTAAGGGTTTCACCCGGTAGACCAAAGAAGGAGGACACACGACCATGTTTCAATTCTTTCTGCGCAAGCTTCGCAACGAGCGTGGTTTCACGCTGATTGAGCTGTTGATCGTCGTGGCGATCATCGCGATCCTGGCGGCGATCCTGATCCCGAACTTCCTGCGGGCGCGCGCGCAGTCGCAGGTGGCGGCTACCAAGGGCAACCTGAAGAACATTGCCACCGCGTTGGAGAGCTACTTCGTCGACAACGCGGCATATCCACAGCCTCCGCTGGGCAACACCAACCTGCTACCCAGCTACGCGCGAGCACTGCCCCCGGATCCATGCTCGGGGACCGTATTTGGGACCTCGCCGGGGTACACGTACGCGGTGCCTTCCAACCCCGCGACCGATTACACGCTAAGAACGAACTGGACAGTCGCGGGCGTAGGGGCTGCGTGCTTCGCAGCTGCCTCGCCTCCCAACGGCAACAACATCCAGTACACGCCGGGCGGCGGCCTGCAGACCACACCGTAGCATTAGATTAGGCTGCAAGTGTAAGGTGTAGGAAGAATGCGGCCAGGGTTGAGTCGACCTGGCCGCATTCTCATTTTTCGTCCGACTGCGACAGCGGCATTCCCTGCGGCACACATCTTGCTTTAGACTAGAACGGACGGAAACTCCATTGCAGGGTTTCATCTCCAACACAAGAAGGAGGACTCGCAATCATGCTTCAGTTCTTTCTACGCAGGGTTCGCAACGAGCGTGGTTTCACGCTCATTGAGCTGTTGATCGTGGTGGCGATCATCGCGATCCTAGCAGCGATCCTGATCCCGAACTTCCTGCGGGCGCGCGCGCAGTCGCAGGTGGCGGCTACCAAGGGCAACCTGAAGAACATTGCCACCGCGCTGGAGAGCTACTTCGTCGACAACGCGTCATATCCACAGCCTCCGTTGGGCAACACCAACCTGCTACCCAACTACACGCGAGCGCTGCCCGTGGATCCATGCTCGGGGACCGCATTTGGGACCTCGCCGGGGTACACGTACGCGGTGCCTTCCAACCCCGCGACCGATTATACGCTGAGAACGAACTGGACGGTGGCGGGCACCGGAGCTCCGTGCTTCGCAGCTGCAGATCCCAACGGTAGCAACATCCAGTACACGCCGGGCGGCGGCCTGCAGAACACACCATAGCGGAGTTTCGCCATTTACAGCGCAAGCGGTGCGGCCGGAGTGAATGTCACCCCGGCCGCATCCTTCTTTGAAGCCGCCGGTCGCCAGTACGGGAGGGGGCGTCTGGAATCACCGGAGTGCGGGCACAGCAAGCAATCAGGTGGCTCTCGCCCCCACGTCGATATCAGATGTACACGATGAATCCTGTATTGTGGCGAACGCGGCGCCTTCTGCTGATCGCCTGTCTGCTCGCAGTCCCAGCCGTCGTGTGGCGGGGCGCAGATGTCACCGCGGCAGTGCTCCGTGACCGTGTCGCCACCGCTGCGTACCAGCGCGGGGTGGCCCTGCAGAGCGATCGACGTTATGACGAGGCTGCGGCAGCATTTCGGGAAGCCATCGCCACGTCCCCGAGCGCCATCACGGCCTATGCCGACCTTGGGGACGTTGAGCTGGCGCGAGGACACATCGACCAGGCGGTCCAGGCCTACCGGCACCTTCTCGCGATCTATCCTTTTACCTATTTTGCTGATCTGTACCGCCGTGTAGGGTTTATCGAACTGCGCGGTGGGCGGTTCGAGGATGCGGTGCAAGATCTTCGCCAGGCGAGTACGCTGGATCCTGGGGACTGGCATACATATCATCTGCTCGGACATGCCTACTATCGCCTTGGGGATCTCCAGTCCGCTCGCGTGGCCTGGGAGCGTACCCTGGCATTGAACCCGGGTTTCCAACCTGCCTATGAGCGGCTACGGGAGCTTGACGCGCAGCATCACTAACCAGCTGCGGCGCGTAGCGGACGGGGGCGAGACGTTCGCTCGCGTCTCCCGCGCCGCAGGGATCATCCTGGTGGTTGCGGTTCCGATCGTCGTCACCCCTTGGGGGCCTGACGGCTACAATCAGGTCAAAGCGTTGACGACAGAAATCCTGGCGAGTCTGGCGATGATCGGATGGATAGGGGCCCGGCTGGCCACGGGAAGGCCGTCCTGGAGGTTCACGGCGCCGGAACTGCCCCTGTGGGCATTTCTGCTCGCAGTCCTCCTTTCCTCAGTGACATCTGTCAATCCACGGCTGTCCTTCTTGGGCGGGGCCGGCAGGTACGAAGGGCTGTTTGCGCACTGTGGGTACGTCGCCCTCTTCCTGGTGGGTGTGCACTTCTTCGGTTCATATGCGGGTTTGCGGGCCCTGGTCCGCGCTGCCGGAGGTGCGGCGGTCATCACATCCGCCTACGGGGTCCTCCAACTATTCATCCCGCCTCTGTTTGCCGGTGAGACATTCATCAGGGAATGGTACAGCGCGCCCGGGATTGTTCGGGTCCCTTCGACGTTGAGCAGCCCGGTCATGTTCGGCGGATACCTCTCGCTCATGATTCCGTTGTTGTTGGCCACGGGCGTGTCCGCGCGCGGCACCGCTCGTCGGTTCTGGCTCGCTGCCGCCTGTCTGGCGCTGCTCGCGCTCGCGATGACCATTGCGCGGGCGGCGTGGGCGGCCACGTTCATCGGACTGGTCATCTTGGCCATCGCGGCTGGGCGATCCACGTGGCGCCACCGCATCATCGTCGCCGCTCTGGCGGTGATTGTCATGGCGTCGGTGGGATTGCTGGTCACCGGTGTTGGCAGGCCGGCGGCGATCTGGTCGCATGTCACTGCGTCGGCAGACATTAGATCTGGTTCGCCGGCACAGCGAGTGTATATTTGGAGCAGGACGCTTGGCCTGATAGGGATCCGACCGTGGCTGGGCTGGGGGTTGGAAACATTGGGCGTGGTCTTTCCGTACGATCGGGCATCGCTGGTACGGGTTTTTGGTCCTCGCCCGACCATCATTGATAGAGCCCACAACGATTTGCTCCAGGTAGCGGTGTCGATCGGCATTCCGGGCGCGCTGGCCTACGCGGCGGTGTGGGGATTGGTCGTCTGGAGCGCCGTACGCACGTGGCGCCGTGCGGCAGGTTCTGCTCGGATACTGGCCGCGGGATGGCTGGCGGCGATCACCGCCTACCTCGTGCAGGTCCAGTTCTCGTTTAGCGTCGTCGCGCTGGCCCCGATCGTCTGGTTGCTTGCGGGCGCGGCGGCTGGATGGGAGGCCGAATCGCGGGGACGCGGGAACGGGGGAACGCGGGAACGGGAAACGGCATGCCAATGAAAAGGGAACGCGTCGCCTATGCCGCGCCGCCGGTCCACTTCGTCGCTTGAAGGACCTGCGCGTAGGCAGCCCAGGGCCACTCCGATCGGTGCTCGACCTTTTGGACCCATAGGAGCGATGTGTGAGCGGTGCCCGGGAGCAGGGCTGCAAATACACGCGCCCACTTCGCGGGGAGAGGGTAGAAGCCTACGGCGGCAATCCGGCGGATCCGGAAGACCCCACCGGCGCTCAGGAACGCTTTCACCTGGCCGAGCGTGAAGCCACGCACATGCGGACCGAACGTTCGAATGGATGTGGGCTGCAGGCCGAGTGCCAGCAACGCTCGGTTGTGCAGGCTGGCCAGGTTTGGAACCGAGAACAGCAGGTGGCCGCCGACGCGGAGCACGCGAGCAATCTCCGACATGGGCAGCCACACATTCTTGAGGTGTTCGAAGACCTGGTTACACACCACGAGGTCCATGGACTGATCCGGCCACGGGAATCGGTCACGTTCCAGATCCATCACCGCGACGGATACGCCGCGCTGGGCTGCCTGCGCCGCGGGCCCCTGGAACACCTCGATGCCGAAGGCATGACCTCCACCTGCAACGCCGGCATACTCGATGGTGGTGCTCCCGTCCCAGCAGCCGACATCGAGCAGAGCCGACACCTGTCCCGCGGAGGCAATGTGCCGGAGCAGGCCCAGGATCGAACGATGGACCTCTTCGAGGACCAGTGAACACATCCGACTCATCTCACACCTCCGCGCTGCCGCCTTCAAGGTTACCACTCTCCCTGCCTGTCTTGCCGCCTTCGATTCCGATGCTAAGTGGCGCTCTCTACGGGCAAGATGATTGAGTGATGAGCGCGATGTCCACAGCCGTGAACCGCATCTCGCTGGCAGGTCGCCTGATCGGCGCGCGAGTCCAGCTCACGTCCTTCGTGCCGCCGCTGGTGCTTCTCGCTCTGCTCAAGCTCGCCATAAGCGACGGTGGCCGCCACCCATCCACGCTGACGCTGGCCCAGACCGGTGTCTATATCCTCGTGATGGCGCTGGCGGCGGCCGGCGCGCTGGAGCTGACGCGTCTTGGCGCCGTTCTGCTGATGGTGACCGCTGCCGCTGCGTTCAGCACGGTCTGGTCGGTACAACTCGACGCCAGCCTTCGTGAGTTGCTTCGGTGGCTGATGTATTTTGGCATTGCGGCCGCCACGGCATCCACACTGCGCGGCCCCGCGGCCGCGAGGCGGTTCGTGGACGGCGCAGTGGTCATTGCCGGATGGCTATGCCTGATCGGTCTGTTCGTCTTCTGGGGGGCGAACAATCCTGGTCTGCGCTGGTCATCCACCTTTTACTGGCCGAATCCCTTCGCGGCGTTCCTGCTGCTGGTGCTGCCGGTTGAGCTCAGCCGCTGTGTGTACGCCCCCGGAACACGAGAGGCTCTGGCGCATGGCGCACTCAGCGTGTTGCTGGCCGGATCCCTCGTCCTCACGTATTCACGAGGCGCGTGGGTCAGTTTGCTCGTCATCGTCCCTCTGGCAGCCCTCACGGTTCGCCCGGCCTCGTGGACGCGGACTGTCTCGCGCCTCGCCCTCGTCGGTCTGGCGACCGCCATCGCCGTCGCCGTTCTCATCCGCGGTCCCGGCTCCGGATCAGGACTCGTCGTCGAGGACTTGCTTGGGCGGGTGGCGTCGGTCTCCGATTCCCAGGATTACGCAGTGCAGGGCCGCCGAAACTTCTGGCGGGCGGGCCTGGCGATCTTCATGGATCATCCGGTGGTGGGGACGGGCCCGGGGACTTTTGGCGCGATGCACCCCGCGTATCAGCGCGACGTTCGCTACTACGCGCGAGATGCCCACAGCCTCTATGTGCAGGCTGCGTCAGAGGAAGGGGGTGTGGGGCTGGCAGCGCTGGCGGTGATGCTGAGTACACTTGTCGCGGCGTGGGTCAGCGCCCTTCGGGCGTGGAGAAAGACCGACGCGTATCCGCTGGTTGTCGGAATCGGGCTTGGGCTTGCCGCGTTCTTCGTCCACAGCGGCTTGGACATGGACTGGATGTTTCCGGCGAATCCCGCGATGGCGATGCTCATGGCGGGAGTGCTGGCATGGTTCGCGAAAGACGGCGTCGCCGGCCAGGCGCCGGTTCGTTCGGCGATGTTGCGCTGGCAGCGGCTCGCGGTCATCGGAGCGTTGCTTCTCGCCGTGGCGATCACGCTCATCTTCCACCTCGCCGACCGGCAGTTTGTGACCGGGCAGGCGCTGGCCCGAGCTGGTCGCTGGCGGGAAGCTGACGGACGGTATGCGCAGGCGGCGCGGTGGGACCCCTGGAGCCCCAGGTTCCTGACGGCGGAAGCCGGCGTGCTGGGCCAGCTCAATCCGCCGCGTCGTGATGCCGCGGAGGTGTTGCTGCGCCGGGCGATGGCGGTGGATCGTATGAACGCGTCGCACCCCATCCGGCTCGCGTCGCTGCTGATGGATCGGCCCGCAGCGGGGCCGGCTGCGCTTGCAGAGGCTGAGAGATTGCTTGACCAGGCGCTCCGCCTGGATCCCTGGAACCGGCCAGAGGCGTATCGGATGCTGGCCACGATTTACTTGCGGCAAGGGCGCAGCGCAGAGGCGGAGCGCCTGTACCGGCAGGTCGTGCCGCAGTATCTCGGAAAAGGATTAGGCCAGGCGACGGTGCTCTATCTCTTCTTGTGGCCCCAGGTCACGGGGCTCGTTCTCGACGCCGTCGATCTCGTGGCGCATCGCGGCGACGTCGCCGAATCGATGCTGTGGCTGCGCGAGGTTCTGGCGGAAGATCCCGGTGCAGGGGCGGTGGCGCAGCGCCTAAGCGAGCTCGAAGCGCTCCCTCGACCGCGATGATCGTCAGGCATTGTGAACCACCGAGGAACGCTGGGGCATGACACCCACGACGGGAACACGGAAGGAGTTGCGGTCATGAAGGTCCTGGTCACCGGCATCACCGGGTTCGCCGGGAGTCACCTGGCGGACTATATTCTCGCGCATCAACCCGGCGTCGAAGTCCATGGGACCCGTCGGTGGCGCAGCAAAGAAGATGCCGCCGACCACCTCATCGGCCGCGTGACGTTTCACGAGTGCGACATCACCGACGCGCACAACGTCTATCAGGTGGTCGAGAAGGTGAAACCCGACCGGATCTTCCATCTGGCCGCGCAGAGCTACATCCCCGCCTCGTGGGATTCGCCCGCAGAAACGTTCCACACCAACGTAGTGGGACAATGCAATCTCCTGGAATCGATCAAGCATCTTCGGCCAAGCGGGTATGACCCCGTCGTCCAGATTGCGGGGTCGTCGGAGGAGTACGGGAAGGTGGCGGAGGATCAGTTGCCGATCAACGAGTCGGCGCCGCTGTTTCCACTGTCTCCGTACGCCGTTTCGAAGGTCGCGCAGGATTATATGGGCTACCAGTACTGGCAGTCATACCACATCCGCGCCATCCGGATGCGGGCCTTCAGCAACTTCTGCAAGCAAATCGCGGAAATTGAGAAGGAGATCCGTAGGCCCATCATTCAGGTGGGAAACCTGGAGGCGATTCGCGACTTCACCGACGTCCGGGATACCGTCCGGGCCTACTGGCTGGCGACCGAAGCCGGTGAGCCCGGAGACGTCTACAACGTGGCCAGCGGGCAGGGGCGGCGGATCCGGGAGGTGCTCACCGAACTACTGGCGATTGCCAAGCGCACCGATATCCGGGTTGAGCAGGATCCCCAACGCATGCGGCCTTCCGACGTGCCGGTGCTGGTCGGCGACAGTACGAAGTTTCGCCGGCTCACCGGCTGGAAGCCGCTGATCCCGTTCGCCCAGACCATCCAAGATTGTTTGGAGTACTGGCGGTCGCGTGTGTGACCCGGAAGATCATGGGCCTTCGGGCCGCCGCGGCGGCGATGGATGCGCGCCACTCGAAGGCGAGGGCCGAGCGGAGGCGGTTGCCGTCCACCTCTTCGTGCGGGGGAAGAGATAAAAAGGGCGTGGGTCCAAGCGCTCCTCCAGCAGGCCAGCGTCCCGGTTCCCGCTGCCGAGGATAAGTTTGCGCTTTGCCAGCATGCGGCCCATGCCCCGCAGGCCGTCCATCTTGGCCTTCACGAGCAGTCGGAAGTGCCCTCGGATGGCATTTGACACCAGCGGCAGCAGCTGACCAGCAACCACCCAGGGCAAATTCCTCAATAGAGTTGAGGCCGGCACGCTCTTGGCAAGGTACCACAGTGTATTCCGATGCCCGTGATAGAGAGCGAATGGGGAGCGAATGGAGGTCGACGCAGAGCCCTTGTGATACACGACCGCGCGCGGGGCGAGGGCCGCCCGGTAACCCCTCAGGACCGCTCGAATTCCAAGGTCCACGTCCTCCGCATACGCGAAAAAATCCTCGTCGAAGTACTCTCCCTTGACCACAATGTCATCGAGCAAGCGCCGACTGTACAGGGCACAGCAGCCGGATGGGCAGAAGGGTTGCCGCCCTTCCCAGAGTTTCATGTCGTACCCCCGCAGCGCCCGTGTGACGATGATACCCAGTCGGTCCACGGTCTTGCGGTCTCCATAGACGAGAACCCTCGGCGACACCATGTCGGCTGGGTGGCCCTGCGCCGTCGCGATCATTTCGCTCAGAAACACCGGTTCGACGATGGTGTCGTTGTTGAGGATGAGCACGTAGGCCGTATCAGGACTGGCGAGCGCACGCCGGATGCCGACGTTGTTCCCGCCCGAGAATCCCAAATTCGTGTCATTCTCGATCAGCGTGCCCCCGGATTGCCAATTTCGGAGGTGAAGCACATCATCTCGGCTGGAGCCGTTATCGACCACGAAGATCTTGAAGTCTGGGTACGTCACACCGCGGAGTGATTCGAGGCACTCCATCGTATGTCTCCATCCATTCCAATTGACAATGACGATGGCGACCCGCGGGCGTTCCATGTCAGTCAGCGGAGTGGCCCATCGCGGTCCGTCTGCGTTGGACCGCGGCCCGGACTTCAGCGGCATGCGTCACGGCGAGAGCAATGATTCCGCACACGGCGTTGATGTCGTCCGGCGAGATCGATGCACCGGTCGGGAGCGATAGGACCCGGGCCGCGAGCAACTGCGTCCCAGGGAGAGGGGGTTGTGGATACAGGGTGCGGTAGGGCTCCATCCTGTGAACGCCAGGGTAGAAGTACCGGCGGGCCAGGACGTTCTCCGCCCGCAAGACCTCCAACAGGTCATCGCGCTCCAGGCCGGCCCGCCCCTCATCAACTTCGAGCACGATGTACTGGTAGTTGCATCGCTCACGCGCATCATACGTCACGAGGGAGACGCCTGGGACGTTCGCAAGTCCACGCCGGTAGTGCGTGTAATTTCGCAAGTTGGTGGAGATGATGTCGTCCAGCTGCTCGAGATTCGACAGCCCCATCGCCGCGCACATCTCATTCATTTTCCCATTGATCCCCAGGGTGAGGACCGTATCGTATCCCGCAAATCCGAAGTTCCGCATCAAGCGCAGACGCTGCGCCAAGTCTTCATCGTTGGTGACAACCGCACCGCCTTCGACCGTGTGAAAGAATTTGGTGGCGTGGAAGCTCAGGATCTCGGCGTCCCCGAAGCGACCGAGCAACGTTCCCTGGTACGAGCACGCGAAGGCGTGGGCGGAATCGAACACCAGGCGGAGCCGGTGCTTCTTCGCAATCGCCGTCAGCGCATCGACGGCGCAGGGCCGGCCCCACACGTGCACCCCGAGGATCGCGCTCGTCTGCGGCGTCACGGCGCGCTCCACTTGTTCAGGATCCAGCGTGTGCGTCCGCGGATCGACGTCGGCGAACACCGGGCGAATCCCATGCCACTGCAAGGCGTGAGCCGTGGCGACAAACGTGAACGATGGAACGATGACTTCGCCCCGGAGGCCGAGCGCGCGGATCGTTAATTCGAGCGCGAGTGTGCCGTTGCAAGTGGCGACGCAGTGACGCACCCCCAGCAGAGCGGCCACGCGCCCCTCGAACTCCTTCACGAACGGGCCGTCGTTCGTCAGCCACCGCCGATCGAGCATCTCCCCGACGCGTTCGAGGAAGCGGGCCCGGTCGCCGATATTAGGCCGGCCCACGTGCAGCGGCTCCACGAACGCCGGCGGGCCGCCCAGGATCGCCAGTTCAGCGAGGGTAGTCTTCATGGTCGTCCTGGTGGCCGGTCCGGCTTTCTTGCTACCACGGTGTAATGGATGGGCATCAGCGGCCGGTTGGGGGTCGGCACGGCCTCCAATTCGAGGATCGTGAATCGGTGCAGGAGCGCCCGCAGCCCGTGTTCGGTGAAACGCCAACAGTCCGGCAGCGGCCCGTGGATGCGGAAGTTGAACGGGACGGTGATGAAGACCAGCCCGCCCACCTTCAAAATCCGCCAGATCTCATCCGCAGCGTTCCACGGGCGCAGAGTGTGCTCCAGCACCTCGGTACAGACGACGTAATCGAATGCGCCGTCCAGAAGGACGTCGTTGCGTGCGCAGATATCCCCGATGTAGGTGCAGCCGGAGTTCGGGTCGATGTCGAGGGTCTCGACGGCGACCGTGCTAGGGAAGAACGGTCGGGCTCCCTCATGCACCTGTGGCGCGATGTCCAACAGCCGCCCGCTGGTCGCTCTGTAAGCCGACGCCACGCGGGCCATGAAGGCGCGCACGTTGGCCCGGATGATGCGCAGGTTTTCGACGTCCAGTGGGGCGGGTTCCACGGCCATGCCTACACCCGATCGTCAAGGAGCATCTCCACCATGCTGCAGTCGAAGGTAGGGATGCGCCGGTGTTCTTGGACCGCCTTCCGTTCCCGGAAGCTGTCGTCGATGAGGATCGCCTGCCGCTCGGTGATGTAATCCGCCTTGCTGGCCTCCCGACCCAGCTGCACGATGTCATCGAAGAGGGAATCCAGCCGGTGCTGGCGCAAGGAAGCATGAATGTCCATCCCATGACGGGTGAGCAAGACCAGGCGAATGTTCCGGTTCACGCACTGGTAGAGGAACCGCACCAGATCCACGTTGACATCCCCCCGGATCACGAGCGTGTCGTCGAAGTCCACGTACACCGTCCGGAAAGCTACCGTGTGGCGGTAGCGGTTCACGAGGGCCCGGTCGACCTCGACGTCGATCTCGTTGAGCAAGATTTCGACGGGCACACGCTCCTGCTCATACAGGCTCAGCAAGGGCAAGTTGATCCCCTGGACCTGGGATACGACGGCCGTGCCTGCGACACGAGGAGCCACCTCGAGGAGTTTGAGGGTCCCGTTGCCGTCCCGTCTCACCTGGAAAAACCACGCCCCGTATAAGGCAAGCTTCGAGGCGATGGCCCGCGCATAGTCGGCGAAGGCCGGATCGCGGACGGGGTGGCTGTGCATCGAGATGCCACTGCGTGTCCTGACACGCTGCCGTCCCTGAGAGAACAGCAGGCCGGTCTCCCGGTCCGAAAAACAGTCCACCGTGTACTCGTCGCCCGGTAGATATTCCAGTAGCAGGGTGCGCTCCGGATCGAGGCTGAGGCGCCGCAGTTCGTTCCGCCCCTGAGCCAAGTACGCGTCCTTGGACCCCTGACCGCGGTCCGGTTTGACAAAGACCGGAAAAGCCTCAACTGCGTCTGCATCAGCGTAGATATGTGGCACCGGCACGATCCCCCGCAGTGCCCGGTAGGTGAGGCGTTTGGACCTCGTGATCAAGCATGTCTCGGGCGGGGAGGAGACGACGCGGGCCCGCACCCGCGGTGCTTCGGCAGCTAAGGCGGCGATCACGTCGTCGTGGGCGGGGAAGATGTAGTCGATCCGCAACCGTTCGATGAGGGCGTTGAGCACGGCCAGCCACCCCGGCTCGTGGATACTGGGGAGGATGAAGTGTCGCGCAAATACATATGACGCATGGTTGGATACGTCGGCGGCGGCTGAGTGCAGCATGACGTCCTTGCAGTGGCGTAGAGCATTCCAGATCCCCAGGCCGATCTCTGTGCCCCCAGGAAAGACCAGCACGCGCCACCGGGACTCCGTCATCATGCCGTTCCCCTCGGGACTCATTCCTTCACGCTCTCGAGGATCAACCGAGACTCGGGCCGGGTCTCGAGGTTGACCAGCGCTGCGTGGCGGCTGCGACCGAGGTAACATCTTTCGATCATCTGGAAACCCGCCCGGGCCACGGAACGCCTGAGCGCCTCTTCATCGTAGATGAACCTGTGCTGCCACATGTAGAAGGTTGCGTTGAGCATCTCGCCCGCGGTCTCAAAGCCGTAATCTCGCAGCCAAGTTTGATCAGACCAGTCACGTACGTATCTCTCCAGGACATACGGCAGATCGATGGTGGCCGTCCGGACCACGCCGCCTGGCTTCAAGACGCGATGGCATTCTTTGAAATAGAACCTCGCTTCGTCCAAGGACAGGTGCTCAATGAAGTGCTCACTGTAGATGAAATCGACCGAGGCGTCTTCAAACGGGAGCCCTCGTCTCACATCCGCCCGAATGTCTGCTCCATGGAGGATGTCAAGATTCTTCCAATCAGGGCCCAGGCGATGCTGCACCCCGCTGCCCACATTCACCTTGATCTTGCCGCTCCCCCCCGGCCGGTCTGCCCATGCGGGTGTCGGGGCGTTCGATCCGAAGGAGTGTGGTAGAACCGTGCTCCTCAGGCCCCGGAGCGCTCTCAGCAGCGTGCCCGGGCCCCCCGGCCTCAAACCCCGTTGCAGCGCCGTTCTCGCCAGACGAGAGAGCCCTCCACGTTCTTGGATCAGGTTCGCCAGCGCGTGCGCGAACTTCAGCCGCGGGACTTGTTTGTGGTGGGTTTCCGCATAATGGACCGCCACGATTTGATCTGAGAAACCGAGTCGCGCCCCCGCGGCGGTGATCTTCTTCCACAGCCGCCAATCGGCGGGCTCGGTGCCTTCAGTGTCATATCTGAGGTGACCAAACTTTCTCCGATCATACATCACGGCGCAATGGACCGTGAGATTCCGCTGCTGCAGCGTGGTGTGATCGGGCGGTTCCCCGAAGACGATCCATCCTCGATCCGTCTCGCAGTGGGCGCGTGCCCACCCAAAGTCGAAGCCGCCGCTCCTGAGCAGCGTCATCAGGGTCTCCAGGTGGGGCGGGAGTAACTCGTCGTCGTCGTCGAGGTGGGCAAGATAGTCGCCCTGCGCCTCGTCCAGCGCGTCGTTCAGGGCATCCGCGCTGCCGACCGCCCACTGTTCTTTCGGGGTGCGATACAAACGCCTGGGCAATCGTTTGTATTTGATCCGCGGGTCGTTGAACGAATTGATGACGAATTCCGTGTCTCTGCCCGCGCCATCTCCGCGGATCAACAACTCCCAGTTGGCATACGTCTGCCGCAACATCGATGGAATGGAACGCTGCAGGAGTAGATCAGCACGATTGTGTGTTGTCATCGTGACTGAGATCAATGGCGTCGTGTTGTTCATGCCTAACACGTCCTCAACGCACCGAAACTCTGAGCCGCTCTTATGCCTCACGCCTGTGCGGCATCGGTCGTCTCCGTGGTGGGGTGCATATTGCGGTTGAGACCATTCACCACTCGATACCAGGCCCACAGGCTCACCAGACCACCGCTGACCAGGACGGGACCGGGGGTGACGGCAATTCTCCCCGCGGCGGCCAACGCCACGCCGAACAGAGCGGCGATCGCGATGACGGCTCCGCCGGCGCGGAGCAGGCGGTCGGTGGTGCGGGTGCCCGCCGGATCCAGGAGCTTGGCCGCAGCCCAGAACAGGATCACGCTATCGAGAATCGTGCGCAGAGCCGCCGTGAGTGCGGCCCCTACGATTCCCAGTTCCGCAATGAGGTACCATCCCAGGACGAGGGTCAGGGGCAGGTGGAGGAACACATAGAGCTTCGCCACGATATCCGGACGGTCGAAGCTCTGAATGAGCATTCCGGAGACCGGCGCGAGACACCCCACGATGGCTCCAAACGCCAACGTCTGAAACACAGTCAGACTCCTCGCCGCGAAGGTGTCGCCCATCCAAAGACGCAGGATGTGATCGGCGAGGACCAGGAGAACGAGGACCGAGGGGCCGACGAGCATGAAGAGGAATTTCTGCGCCCGAGCGAAGTAGTGGGCGACATCATTTAGCCGCGTTGGGCCCATGCCACTAAATGCCGGAAAGAGTGTCATGGAGAGACTCATTGGGAGTATCCACAGCCGAGTGATGACGTCAGAGGGAACGGTATAGTAGCTGACTGCAGAAACCGACACGAGCGCGCCGATCAGGAAGCGATCTGCGTAGAGAAAGATCGGTGAGACGACGCTGGAGACGGTGACCCACCCGCCGAACGCGATGAGAGGCCGGAGCTCGCGCGCTTCGAAGCGAGGGGCCCCTCGCAGTGACGGGAAGAGGCCGAGACAGAGCCAGTAGTACGCAGCAGTGTTCACGGTCCGGAGAGCCACAAGGCCTCCCACCATGACAGGTAGCGTCCAGCCCAGAGACACTCCCGCCAGTGGAATCAGCGCAGAGACGATGGAAGACGGAATCGCGATGACGTTGACAAGATCAAATCGTTGTGCCGCCTCGAGGAGGGCGCGCAAGGCGCTGGCAAGCAGCACAAAGGGAATGGAGAGGGCCAGAATGTAGAAGCTCGACCTAGCCTCCGCGAGGCGGTCCGCGGAAATATTGAGGAATCGCGCAATGAGGACTGGGGTCAATGTCGCCAGGATAATCCCAGCGAGGATACCAAATCCAAGTTGGGTGATCGAGGCCGTCCAGGCGATGGGGGGCAGGCGGTGATCCTCACGCTTGCCGATGGTCTCTGCCACGAGTCGTGTCGTCGCCCGTCCCAGCCCTAAGTCGAAGATACTGAAATAGCCGGCCACAACCAGGATGAGGGCCAGGAGCCCGAAACGTTCTGCACCCAGTCCTCGGAAGACCTTCGGTATGGTGAGCACTGACACGATCAGGGGGGCGACTTGGCCGGCAAGGTTGAGCAGGGTATTCCGGACCAGTGGCCGATTGCGGAGGAGGGTGATCATCTGACCGCCGCTAGTGCCCCTTCCTCGGTGCGCGCCCAGTTTCAATGAGGTATGCTCTCAGGGCCTCCTGCCAGGGGCGCAGCTGGCTGATGTGTAGCGGAGGAAGTCTGGCACTGATTAGCGTCGAATCTGCCGGACGGCGAGCTCTCGCCCCATACTCGTGGGAAGACACGGCTTGCGGTGTGGCTTCCGCGCCGGCATAGTCCAAGATTGTCCGGGCGAACTCGTACCACGTGCACGCCCCTGACGTGGGTGAAGTTCGGATATCATCGACGACTCGAAGGGGATCCGCTCGCTCGGCCTTGGCGATGATCGCTTCGATGAAGTTTCCATCCTTGCCGCGCGCGCCGGTCAGCCCAAACAAGCTGGCGGTCCGGACGACGAGCGATCTCGGGCATGCCTGCCGGACCAGGTGCTCGCCTGCTAGTTTGGAGGCGCCGTAGACGTTGATAGGATGGGGGCAATCTTCCTCAGTGTATGGTGCCCCTTTCTGGCCATCAAAGACATAATCTGTGCTGATGTACACACACAGCGCGTCCGACTCCCGGCATGCCTGGGCGACGTACAAGGCACCCACGGCGTTCACCAGAAACGCGGTCTCGGGCTGATCCTCGCAGTCATCAACCCGCACGAATGCGGCACAGTTGACGAGGATGTCCGGACGCACCGCCCCGAGCGCATCCCGGACGGAGCGTGGATTGGCGACCTCAATGTCTCGGTGCGATAGCGCAACGACCCTGTGCCGCCCGGACTCGCGCAGGACGGCAACGAGATCGGTGCCAAGCTGACCTGCGCTGCCGATCACCGCTACCGTGCTCATCACCCGTGCGCTCCCCAATTCCGCCGGTAGACTGCCTCGTAGTAAGCGCGGTAGTCACCCGACGTCACTCGCTCGGTCCAGTCCTGGTGTTCCAGGTACCAGCGGATAGTTGTGCGTAGCCCGTCCTGGAAAGGCGTGGCAGGGGTCCAGCCCAACTCTGCGCGGATCCTGCTGCTGTCCATGACGTAGCGGCGGTCGTGCCCGGGGCGATCCGGCACGGACTGTATCCGGGCCAAAAGCGCCTGGGGGTCCACACGGGTCTCCTCGGCCACCAGGCGGCAGATGGCACGCACCACGTCGATGTTTGGGCGATGCTCGCCCGCCCCCACGTTATAGACCGCCCCGAGCCGACCGTGCTCCAGGACCTGGAGGATCGCCGTGCAGTTGTCACCGACGAACAACCAGTCCCGTACCTGAGCGCCGTCGCCGTATACGGGCAGGATCTCCCCGGCCAGAGCGTTGCGGATCATGAGTGGGATGAGCTTTTCAGGGAACTGGTGCGGCCCGTAGTTGTTCGCGCTGCGTGCAATTAGGATCGGTATGCCATAGGTGCGGTGGTAGCTGAGCGCAAGCAAGTCGGCGGCGCCCTTGCTGGCGGCATACGGGCTGCTGGGCCGCAACGTCGCTTCCTCATCAGGCGGTGTCTGAACATCGCCATAGACTTCGTCGGTCGAGATCTGGACGAACCGCTTGATCCCCCCTTGGCGCACGGCATCCAGAAGGACTTGAGCTCCTAACACGTTGGTGCGCAGAAACGGCGCGGGATCCAGGATACTGCGGTCAACGTGGGATTCCGCCGCGAAGTTGACGATGCCCCAGGGCTGCTCGTCCCGGACCACCCCGTTAATCAGGTCGGAGTCGACGATATCCCCGTGCACGAAGCGATAGTGGCCGCTCTCGCCGATATCGGTGAGGTTGGCGAGGTTGCCCGCGTAGGTGAGCTTGTCCAGGTTCACGACACGCCAATCGGGGCGGGCGGTTCGCAGCAGACGCACGAAGTGGCTGCCGATGAACCCGCATCCTCCCGTCACCACGACTGAATTCTGCACTGTCCGCGCACCTAAAAGTCGTTATCGGCCGCCCGCAAAGGCGGCAGGGCTGCATCGCGGGCCGAGAGGCGGGGCCGGCTGATCGGCCAGGCAATGGCGAGTTCGGGATCGTTCCAGAGGATCCCGCGATCCTGCGCTGGATCGTACTCCGCCGTCGTCTTGTAGATGACGTCGGCGATGTCGCTGAGTACGCAGTAGCCGTGGGCGAATCCCGGCGGCACGTACACCATCAAGCGGTTGTCGGCAGAGAGACGGGTACTGACCCAGCGACCGAACGTCGGCGACCGCCGCCGAATGTCGACGGCCACATCGTAGATCTCACCGCTGGCCACACGCAGCAGCTTTCCCTGCGCCGCGGGTCTCTTTTGATAGTGGAGGCCCCGGAGCACGCCGCGCACCGAGCGGGCGTGGTTCTCCTGAACGAAGGGTCCCTCGATGCCCGCCCTGAGGAAGTCGGACGTGCGATACGCTTCCATAAACATGCCCCGGTCGTCTTCGAACACCGTCGGCTCGATCACGATGATATCTGGAAGTTCCAGCCGCTGGAAGCGAAACGGCACCATGGTCCTCAGCTCACAACAAGACCTCGGCGTCGTCGCCGATCAGGAGCCGCAGCGCCCGTTGGTCTCCGCCGTGCCGGCGTACGACGGCGTTGCGTCCCAGCACGCTGTCCTCCAGGCGTTCGACCGCCTCGACCCTGACTCCGTCCAGCGCCACGCAGTGTTCCAGCGCGGCGTGGGAGATCGTGCACCGCTGTCCGATGCTGGTGTAGGGACCCACGAACGCATCCTGGACAATCGTCCCGGCACCGATCACCGTGGGGCCGCGGATCTCGCTGCGTTCCACCCGCGCGCCTTCCTCCAGCACCACGCGCCCGACGATCCGGCTCTCCTCGTCGACGGTGCCGCGGATGTCGCGCCGGATCCAATCATCGAGCACGACCCGATTGGCTTCGAGCAGATCGTCTTTCTTCCCACAGTCAAGCCACCAGGTCTGCAGGCGTTCGCCCAAGACCCGGCTGCCCCGATCCAGCAGCCGCTGGATGGCGTCGGTGATCTCTAACTCGCCTCGCCAGGAGGGCTCGATTTCCTGCACCGCCCTGTGGATGGCAGGCGAAAAGATGTACACGCCTACCAGCGCGAGGCGGGACGGCGGGTCCGCAGGTTTCTCCACCAGTCGTGTCAGTCTGCCCTCGCCGTCCAGCACCGCCACCCCGAAACGGCGGGGATCAGACACCTCTTTCAGCAAGACGACCGCATCTGCCCGCTCCCGGGAGAACAGGTCCATCAAAGGCTGCAGCCCGGAGCCGAGGAGGTTGTCGCCGAGGTACATGACAAATGGGTCCGAGCCGATGAACTCCCGCGCCACGATGAGCGTATGGGCTAGGCCCATCGGCTGCGGCTGCAGCACGTAGGTCAGGGCGAACCCCCACGGATTGGTGGCCAGGGCGTTCTCGATCTGCTCCCTGGTCTCCGGCGCGACGATCACGCCTACCTCCCGAATGCCTGCCGCAGCAAGGTGATCCATCACATAATGCAGGACGGGGCGGTTGGCGACGGGGATGAGCTGTTTGGGGAGCGTGTAGGTCAACGGGCGGAGCCGTGTGCCCCGGCCGCCGCACAGGACCAGCGCTTTCATCATGTTCGAACGAACCTCCTGAAAACTTCCTGCCCCGCGTGTATCTCTTCTAGGCACCGTCAGAATTTTGTCGCTACTCCTGGGCCAGCGCGCGATAGATGTCTGCGAGCCGGGCGGCGGAGGTCTGCGCGGAGAAGGTCTGGGCCCTGGCGAGCCCCCGCTCGCGCAGCTCCTGCCGGAGCGAGTCATCTCTCAGCAGACGAAGCATCGCCGCGGCCAACCCGTGCTCGTCCTCGGGATCGATCAGCAATGCGGCATCCCCGACCACTTCCGGGAGCGCGGCGCGGTTGGACGCAACGACGGGGGTACCGCAGGCCATACCCTCGAGGGCGGGGAGCCCGAATCCCTCATAGAGGGAGGGGATGACAACGGCCACGGCCGCTTGATAATATCCTGGGAGATCCGCATCATCGACGTGCCCCGCAAACTGGACGGTATGCTCAAGGCCGAGGCGCTGCACTTCGTGCCGGAGATCCGCAGGAGGTGGCTCAGGTCCGGCGATCACCAGCGCGGCCCGCTGCTCCTGTCTCACGCGATGGAACGCACGAATGAGACGGGAGAGGTTCTTGTGGGGTTTGTGCCGGCCCACAGAAAGGAAATACCTCTCGCCAGAGGGGAGCCGGCGGGCGTCGCCGGCGCGGTTGTGGTCCACTGGGAGGAACTCCTCTCCGATGGCCGGCGGGATCACCACCACCTTCCGGCTCGGGACCCGGAGCAGCCGCACGATGTCCCGTCGACTGCATTCGGAGTCGGTGACGATGACGGTGGCTTTCCGAGCCGCCATGCGGACCCAGAGGTGAAAGGCCCCGCGCCGCACCCGCGAAGGAATCGTCTCGGGCAGGATCAGCGGAATCAGGTCATGGATCGTAATCACGAGCCGGCCGGGCCACAGAAGCGGTGCGGTGATGTATGGGACGTGAAGCAATGCCGCATTTACGCCGCGGAGTTCAAAGGGCAAGAGCTGGGTCGTAAGGTCAAGAGGTCGGCTGCGGACCGTCAGGACCGGGAAGGTTCCAACCCGTGGCAGGCCGGGATTGCTGATAGCCAGATACTCAAGCCCATCCCCCAACCTGGGCAGGCGAGAGAACAGGGTGCGAATGTATGTGCCGATTCCGGTGTGACGGACCAACCTGGTGTCTAACACGACCCACTTGGTCGCTGCGTCGACGCGCATCATTCGGCCTCACCCGTCCTTCCCACAGGCTTGTCTTTGCTGCGGCTGACTCCTGCCGCAGATGGTATCGGTGCAGACTACCCCGTGTGCGGCTGTGGCATACCATCTCATGGACACCGATGTTGGCCGAGGGGCGCCGCAGACAACTCCACGTGCTACTCGCGGTCGTGCTGGATGCGTGCACGATCGCGGCCGCATTTTCGCTGGCCTACCTGCTGCGGTTTTTCTGGGAACTGGTGCCGGCGTCCGATTCTCCCCCGGTGGGTCCCTATGTCGCGATCTTGCCCGTGCTCATCCCGGGATGGATCGTCGTCTTCGCGGCCTACGGGCTGTACCGTGAACGACTGCAGGGCTTCTTCGATGAGGCGCTGCGGGTGACCAGCGCGGTGTCGGTCGGCATGATGACCCTGCTGGCGGGATCGTTTTTCTACCGGCAGTTCTCCTATTCCCGGTTGTGGATTCTCTTCGCATGGGGCCTCAGCATCGTGCTGGTGCTGACTGCGCGGGGGATCCTCCGCGCCGCGCACCGGGCGATCCGGGCCCGCGGCGTGGATGTGCGCCGCGTGCTCATCGTTGGCAGCGGACCGGAGGCGCGGGACCTGACCCGCGTGCTGCGGACACACCCGGAGTATGGACAGCGGCCCGTTGCCTTCGTGACCGACGGGTCCGCCTCGGATGTGGACGGCCTGCCGGTCGTCGGTACGCCGCCGCAGGTCCTGCACGCGGTGCGCCGCGTGGGCGCCCACCGCGTCATCATCGCCCTCCCCGCCGAGGCGAGAGAGACAACGCTGCAGGTCACTGCCGCGTGCCAGGAGGCGGGAGTACCATTTGCCATCGTCCCCGACCTCTACGCCCTCGTCGCCAGCGGCGCCGATGTGGAGCTGGTGGAACGCCTGCCGCTGCTCACCCTGCGGGGGACCCCGCTGGCCGGATGGGGCCGCCGGCTGAAGGACGCGCTGGATATTGTCGGCGCGCTGGTCGGGGTGATTCTCATCCTGCCGCTGGCCGCGGTCATCGCCCTCCTGATTGTGCTCGACAGTCCGGGCCCCGTGTTCTACCGGCAACGGCGAATTGGCAAAGCGGCCGTCCCATTCTACGCCTGGAAGTTCCGCACCATGGTGGTCGACGCCGATGAGCACCTAGCGCGAGACTCTAAACTGCGGGAGCGCTTTGCGGCCACATTCAAGCTCGTCGACGATCCGCGCGTCACGTCTATGGGTCGCTGGCTGCGCCGCACCAGTATCGACGAACTTCCGCAACTGATCAACGTGCTGAAAGGCGAGATGAGCCTGGTGGGCCCGCGCCCGATTGTCGAGGAAGAGTTGCGCAAGTACGGGGCCTGGGAACGCCGGCTCCTCTGCGTGAAGCCCGGACTGACCGGCATGTGGCAGGTGCTGCGGCACCACAAACCCGACTATGCGCAGCGCGTCAGTCTGGACATGTACTATATCGACCACTGGTCGGTGGGGCTTGACGTGAAGATTCTGCTTCGGACGTTGCCCTCGGTGATTGCGGGGAGAGGGGCGTACTAGACGCGGTCGCGCAGTCGCGCAGTCGCGGATTCAAAAGCCTTTTGAGAGGGCCTGGAGGTTCAGGGTGAAAACAGTCCACCAGACGGACCGCTCTGCCTCCATGAGAAAGTCGCCATCTGACGTTCCGCGACCGCCCGACGGCGTGACTGCCCGACTGCGTCAGTTGCGCGTCGCGCTGGTGCACGACTGGCTGGTGACCCTGGGCGGCGCGGACCGAGTACTCCTGGCGCTGCATGAGGTATTTCCGCAGGCCCCCGTGTTCGTCGGGCTGCATGATCTGCGCCGGCTGCCTGACTCCTTTCGCCAGCTCGACGTGCGCGCGACGTGGCTGCAGCAGATCCCCGGCGCCGCGCAACGCCACCGGCTGCTGGTGCCGCTGATGCCGCTCGCGTTCGGCCATCTCGTCCTGCGCGGGTACGATGTCGTCATCAGCAGCAGCCATGCCTGCGCCCACAGTGTGTCCGTGCCGGGTGCGCTGCATATCTGCTATTGCCACACGCCGATGCGGTACGCCTGGGACCTGCGGGGCGAGTACCTGGCGGCGCTGCCCGGTGTCGCGCGGCCGGCCGCGCGTCTGATGCTGGCCTGGCTGCGGCGGCGTGATAGGGCTGCGGCGGAAGGCGTGGATCAGTTCATTGCGAACTCGCAGCACGTCGCGTCACGAATCCGGCGTCACTATGGCCGTGAGGCCACGGTGATCTACCCGCCGGTCGACACGGAGTTCTTCACGCCCACAGGAGACCCGGCAGAGGAATCCACGCAATCTTCGCAATCTGCGCAATCTTCACGATCAACCGCAGAATCATCGGGGGATCGCGCAGATCGCGAAGATTTCTATTTGGTGGTGTCCCGGCTGGTGCCCTACAAGCGCGTCGATGTGGCGGTAGAGGCGTTCAACCGCCTCGACCGGCGGCTCGTGATCGTGGGTGACGGCCCGGAACGCGGCAGGCTCCAGTCGATGTCGGGCCCGCATGTGCGCTTCGTGGGTGAGCTTGGCGATGCGGCGCTGCGTCGCTATTACCGACAGTGCAGGGCTCTCGTGTTTCCGGGAGAGGAGGATTTCGGTCTCGTCCCGGTCGAGGCGCAGGCATGCGGACGCCCGGTGATCGCGTATAGGCGCGGTGGCGCGCTAGAGAGTGTCGCGCCGGGGGTGACCGGAATCTTCTTCGCCGAACAGACGCCCGACGCCCTGATGGCGGGGATACGCGCGGCAGAGGCGACGACGTTCGATGCCGCTGCGATCCGCCGGCATACGATGCAGTTCTCCCAGCAGCGGTTCACTGTCCAGATTGCGGAATTTGTGGCCGCGGCACTCACGCAGTCGCGCAGTCGCGCGGTCGCGCGGAGCGGGCCGTCCGAATCCCGAATCACGAATCACGAATCACCGTGACCACTCCCGAACAAGGAACACCCCCATCCACCCTACACGTGGCGCGCGGGATCGACGCCATGACCGGAAATTTGGAGCGCGTGGTGGTCGGCAAGCGCCCTGAACTCGAACTCGCCGTCGCGGTGCTCCTGGCCGGCGGCCATTTGCTCCTGCAAGACGTGCCCGGCGTTGGGAAGACGGTGCTGGCCCGAGCACTGGCGCGATCCATCGGCGGGACATTCAAGCGGGTCCAGGCGACACCCGATCTGCTCCCGTCCGACATCACCGGCGGTATGGTGTATGATGCGGGCCGCGGAACGCTGCGATTTGTCCCCGGTCCTGTGTTTGCCAACGTCGTCTTGGCCGATGAGTTGAACCGAGCGACCCCGCGCACGCAAGCCGCCTTCTTGGAAGCGATGGGGGAGGCTCAGGTCAGCGTCGAGGGCACGGCCTATCCCCTGCCGCAACCGTTCTTCCTGATCGCCACGCTGAATCCCATGGAGCATCATGGAACCTATCCGCTGCCGGAGGGACAGCTGGACCGCTTTCTGGTCTCAATGTCGCTGGGGTATCCGCGGCTGGACGACGAGGTTGAGGTCATCGTGCGCCAGCAACTGACGCATCCCCTCGACTCCCTGCATCCTGTCGTCACGCCGGCCGAGGTGCTCAGCTGGCAGCGGGAAGTACGTGCGGTCCGGGTGGACCGCTCGCTGATGTCGTACACGGCGGAGATCGTTGCGGCGACGCGGACGCATCCCGAGGTCGCGCTCGGCGCCAGCCCCCGCGCCTCGGTCGGGTTGGTGCGTCTGGCTCAGGCGTGGGCGTTGCAGGACGGCCGGGAGTTCGTCCTGCCCGACGATATCAAGCGGCTGGCGCCCCATGCGCTGGCTCACCGCCTCATGGTGCGCTCCCGGACCGTCTCCGCGGTGGCTGTGGTGGAGGATATCCTCTCGGGCACGCCTGTGCCGGTGCGCTCCCAGTGAAAATGGTCTTCCCAGTCTCCCCGGTCCTCTCAGTCTTCACGCTCTCAAACCAGCTGCCTGGTCATTCTGGGCAAGCGGTGGACTGGGGAGACTGTGTAGACTGGGAAGACTGCGTAGACGCAGTTCGAGCGAGAGCGTGAGGCCGACAGGCGACGCGGTCACGGTCGGAGTCCTGGCTGTGCTGTTATTGTTTATCGCTGTCAACCTGCAGGCCGGCTGGGTCTACGCGGTCGACGCGCTGCTGATTGGGTTGCTCGCGGTGGGCTGCGTGTCTGCCGCTCTAGGCATCCGCGGGCTGACGGTGGAACGGACGATGCCGCCGGAGGCGTTTGAGGGCGACCCCGTCACGGTTACGCTGCGGGTGCTGGTCCGGCGCGGCCGCCGTTTCTTCATCACGCTCCACGATGCTGTTCCTGGTCTGAAGCCGGGAACGGTACGGATCCCAGTCTGCGATTCTCGCCATCCCACCGCGCAGTCCTACCAGACCGTGGCGCTGCGTCGAGGCGTCTTCATGGTAGAGGGGATCGACGCGCGCTCCTCGGGCTTGGCCGGTTTGTTTGTCTTCCGCCGCCGCCTGCGCTCGCCGGGCGCGACGACGGTGTTCCCTCGGTACTGGGCGCTGGCAGAGTTCCCTGTGCCCGGACGCACCGGGCCCGACATCGCATCGGTCCCCCGGCCGGACCGCAACGGGTTGGAGGTGGCCGGCGTGCGCGAGTTTCGCGACGGTGATAGCCTGCGCCATGTGCACTGGCGCAGCACCGCCCGTCGCGGCACGCTGGTCGTCCGTGAGTTTGAGCACGAGGCTGCCGATGCGGTCGCGTTGCTGATTGACACGCGGGCGGAGGTGTACGCTGCCGATCGCAGTGGACAGGCGTTCGAGGATCTGGTGCAGGCGGCGGCGTCGATCGTTCATACGGTGACTCGGTCGGGCCGTCCGGTAGAACTCATCGGCGCACAGGGGATGCGGGTCGGCACCGCCGTGGTTGGATGGTCGCAGGCGCTGCACTGGCTGGCCCGCGTTCAACCCCACGGGATGCTGTCAGCCCTGGACGTGTACCGGTCGGCGGTCGGGTCCGAGACGCCGGTCGTGATCTGCACCGCGGACATGGACGCACCGGCCGCTCTTGCGCAGCAAGGCGTACCGGTCGCGGCAGTGCTTGTCGACGTCGCCTCGTATGCGGAATCTCCCCAAGCAGGCGGACCGTTGCGTGGGGGATCCGTCACAGCAGGTGATGTGGATACAGGAGATTGGGACAGTCGGGTAGATTCGGACGCCGGCGAGATGGTGTTACGCGCACTCGGCGTGCCGGTCGCGGTGCTGCGTCACGGGGCGGAGGTGGGGGTGTGTCTGGCCTCACTGAGTCCGTAACCTGCGCCGCCCCGCGCGGGATGGTGCAGCGCGTCGCCCGCCGGTTCTCGCGACCCGCGGAAGACTCTCTCGCCGTACGTGTTGCCGCCCTGCTGGCGGTCCTCATTGCCGTGGCCGCGGTCGGTGTGCAGGAGGAGTTCAAGGCACAGGCCGCGCTGGCCGCTCTCGCGATCGTGGTCGCCCATGGCGTGAGCTACCTGCGCCGGCGGTCCCCAAACTGGTGGATGAAGCTGGCGATCGTGGCGCTGATCTTTGGCGTAGCCCGAGATTTCTTCGTGGTTCTGGTCGCCAATCCGTACGATCCCCGCATTCCTCTCGTGCGGCTCTTTTTATGGTTGCAGGTCCTGCACAGCTTTGATCTGCCGGCCCGGAAAGATCTGAAGTATTCCCTGGCCAGCGCTGTCGTCTTGATGGCGGTCGGCGCGGTCTACGCGCGGGAGACGGCCTTCGGCCTGTTGCTGGTGCCGTTCACCGTGGCGGCGGGGATCTCGCTGGCGGCCATGCAGGCGGAACACGGGACACCCTCGTGGTGGGCGCTGGTCGGTCTCGGCGTGCGGCTGAGCGTTGCCGTGCTGGTGTGCGCGGCGCTCGCGTTCATGCTCGTTCCCCGCGGTCAAGGCCTGCGCCTCCGCGGGATGCCCGTGTCGGCGAAGCTCTTGTGGGTGGCACGTCTGCACACGCGGATTGTGAATCCGGCCTATCCTGACGAGCCGGGGACCGATCCCGAGCTGGCGCCGCCGGTGTTCAATCCCCAGGGCTATGTCGGCTTCTCGACCTACGTCGACCTCCGGCTGCGCGGCGTGCTCGACGATACGTTGGTGCTGCGTGTGCGCGCCACACGGCCCGGGTATTGGCGCGGGCTGGCATTTGACACCTACACGGGGCGCGGCTGGCGGATGAGCGATCAATCTGTGGAGGAGTTTGCCTCCGACCAGTCACGCATTGTCCCCCGGTTGGGCCCGGACGAACCCTGGCCGGCGGGATCAGAGCAGAGTATTCAGACCTTCTATGTGGAAGCAGAACAGCCCAACGTCATCTTTGCCGCGTATCGGCCCTTTGAGGTTTTCTTCCCGACGGGAACGATCGGCGTGGATCGCTACGCCGGCATGCGCAGCCCCCTTCGCCTGGAGCAGGGGATGATCTACAGTGTGATCAGCCGCGTTCCCGCACCGGCCGAAGCGCTGCTGGCGCGCGGTCACGGGGACGTGCCGGCCCCGATCCGCGCGCGCTACCTCCAGTTGCCCGCGATATCACCACGCGTCCGCCGCCTGGCGTCGGAGCTCACTGCGGGCGTGGAGAGCCCCTACCGGCAGGCCGAGGCCATCCGCCGTTATTTGCGACGGGAGTTCACGTACACGCTGCAGGCGCCGCTGCTGCCTGATCGCGCCGATGCCGTGGATGAGTTCTTGTTCGTCACCCGCCGGGGATCGTGTGAGACCTTTGCCAGTACCCTGGCTGTCCTGTTGCGCGCCGCCGGGATTCCTGCGCGGCTGGTCACCGGATATACGACCGGCGCGTACAACGTTTTCACGGGCTACTACGAAGTCCGCAACTCCGACGCCCATGCCTGGGTCGAGATGTTCCAACCCGGGGCCGGATGGATCGAGATGGAGGCGACACCGGGGTTTGTGCCCACAGACGAAACTGTGCGCCGGCCCGCAGGGCAGTGGCTGGCCGGGGATGCCGCGTCATGGATGGTCGGGGCGATCATGCGGGCCGTCCACGGGCTGTTTGGAATCCGGGTAGGCGGGGGACCAGGCGCCGCGGCGGTGGTCGTGAGTGCAACGTTGCTGGCCGGGCTGCTTGGAGGCATTCACCTGCGCCGGCAACGCCGCACGGCTCGCGGAGTGGTGGAGGTCAGTTATGATGCCATGCTGCGGGCGCTGGCCCGCCGCGGATATGTGCGCCGTCCGGCGATGACCCCCAGCGAGTTCGCGGCATCCTTGCCGGTGCCGATGCGACCGGCAGCCGGCCGGATCACGCGTCTGTTCGAAGCGCGCCGTTATGGGCACCGTCCCGCCGATGCGCGGATCGAAGCGGCAACTCGGCAGGCCCTTCTGGAACTCCGTGATGCGGCGCGGCGCGCGCCCATCGAATCGACGCGATCTGCGCAATCCACGCAATCAAACGATTGTTAGATGGGGCCCGTAGATTGCGTAGATCGCGAAGATTGCGTAGATTAGGAGATCGTGATGAGCCACACCGTGTCCACCGTCATGGCGTTCATCCTGGGGACGATTCTCGGCAGCTTCCTGAATGTCGTCATTTACCGGCTGCCCCGGAATCTCTCCATTGTCCGGCCGGGGTCGCGCTGCCCGCACTGTCAGACCCCGATCCGCCCCCAAGACAACATCCCGCTGGTGAGCTTTCTTGTCCTGCGCGGGCGGTGTCGAGTGTGCCGCGCGCCGATCGGCTGGCGGTATCCGCTGGTCGAGGCGGTCAGCGGCGGACTGCTGGCCGGCGTGTGGCTTCGGTTCGCCCCGGGAGGGGCGTGGATCCCGCTGGTCGCGGCCGCACTATTCTCATTCATGCTGGTCGCGGTGTTCTTCATCGATCTCGATCATCAGATTGTTCCCAACGCGATCACGTATCCAGGGATCGTGGCGGGCCTGCTGCTGGCGATCCCCCAGGGACGATTGGTGCCGTCGGTAGTGGTCGCCGCGAGCGCCGGAGCCCTGTTCCTGCTGATCGCCGTGGTCAGTCACGGGGGCATGGGCGGCGGTGACATCAAGATGGCCGCGATGATGGGTGCCTTCCTCAGCTGGCCGGCGACCGCGGTGGCGTTGCTGCTGGCGTTTATGATTGGTGCCACTGCGGGCGTGCTGCTGATCGCAGTGAAAAGACGTTCGAGGAAGGATCCCATCCCATTCGGCCCCTCGCTGGCCGCCGGCGGTGTGATCGCAGTGTTCGCCGGCGATGCCATCCTCCGCTGGTATCTGGGGCGGTAGGCGTAACTCCGGAGCCACCCGGCCCCTAATCCAAGCATTGCAACCCCGGTGACTAGGGGCGGCTGTTCGGGCGAGGCAGTCAGGTATCATGCAGGGATTCCTATTCCCGCGCAACTTCCCTAGAAGGATAATAGGAAGGGGGGGTGCGCAGACGCTCCGGCATGCCGCGTGCTTGAGTCTACGTGCAATACGGGCGGGGCATGACCATAGGAGACTCCATGTCCTCACAACTGGTGCGCGACAGAAACGGCCACTCGGGCTTCACGCTGATCGAGCTCGTCGTCGTCGTGGGTTTGATTTCAATTGTGATGGCCATCCTGGTGCTGGGCGTGCGCGCGGCGAGCGATGCCTTCTCGCTTCGCCGGGCCGCGACGATCGTGATGTCTGAGACTCGCCGGGCGGCGTCCTCGGCGGTTGCGGAGGCTGTGGACTACACCGTCGAGTTCAAGCTGAGCAGTCCGTACGGGATCACCGTGTACCGCCAGACGGCGGTGCAGAGGACATTCGCGGGCCAGGAGTGGCCGTTGTCCGTCACCATTCCCAGCGCAGGGACGACGGTGCCGAGCTGTACGACCCCCGGGAACGCTTCCAACGCGTGCGTTACCTTTAAACCGCTCGGCTATGCCGTGGCGGGTGGCACTGTGCAACTGCGCAGCCGCAAGTGAGTGTGGGGCCGTGATGAGGAACGAGCGCGGGTTCACGCTGATCGAGATCCTGGTGTCGCTGGCGATCTTCGCCGTGGTCGTTATCGGCGCGTTGGGGGTCTTGGGGGCGGCCGGATCCGGCGGCTTCCTGTCAGGCTTTACCACCGGGTTCGTCACCACTCGTGCCGCCCGCGACCTGACCGCGGCCTCGGTGTACCTGCAGGCATTCCAGGAGCATGGTGCCAGCCAGGCGTTGAGCGCGGGTGACATCTCTCTGAACCCCGGGAGTTACTGTGACGGGCCGGAAGTGGGTTGTGCCAACAACATAAGCTCCGCGGGATTGGGAACCTATCCGCTGCCGCCCACCCAACCGTATCAGCTGGATTGGCGGAAGGTAGAGGTCACCATCGAGCGGTGGTACTGGGATGACGTAGCCAATGCCAACGGACGCAAGTACTGTGTGGTCGGCAGCGCCAACTGCGACGCCACCACCGCCAACGAGTTTCTGGTGCGTATGCACTCCACGCTCACCTGGCGTTTCCGCGGGGTGACAGGCATGACGGCGGGTGGTAAGTGTGTGCCAGGGACTCGGTTTTGTCTTGAGGTGGACCGGTTCCTCCCATGAGCACGCTATTGGGTCGAATTCATCGCGCGCAGCGCGGCGTCACCCTGGTCGAACTCCTGGTGGCGCTCGCGGTATTCGCGATGTTTGTCCTCATGATCGACGCCGTCTTCAGCAGCGCGCGGACCAGCTCGCGCAAGACCGAGCTTGCGGCCGATGTGCAACAGAATGCACGTGTCGCCACAGATCGGATCCTCCGCGAGCTCCATGAAACGAATATCAACCAGGTGCTGGTCAACAACGCGACCCCGGGGGCCAGCCAGATTGTGTTCAAGTCGGCCCGCTGCTGCGGTGGCCCTGCCGGGGAGATACAAGACAACTCCATCTTCTGTCTGTACACGAGGGCGAACGCTGGCCTGGGCTACGACTCACGATGCTTCACCTTCAGCGGCGGCAACATCACCGCCCCGAACCCGGGATACACATCACCGGAGCCGATCGCGCCCAATGGGACGTATACGCCGATCTGGCAGCGGTCCGTCAGCTACTGTGTCACCGGGACCGCAGGTGCGTACAACCTGCAGCGGGTGGTCGGCGATCTTTCGCAGCCGGGCGATGCGCTCACCCAACCGGCGTGCGGCGGCGATACCGTCGCGACGATGATTGAAAGCTTTGACGTTTCGGTCTCTGGCGGCGTGGTCAGCGTGACTCTTAAAGCCAAGGGGACTGAGGTGGTGCAGGGTCGGGCCATTCCGGCGCAGGAGGTCCTGCTGCCCGGCCAGTCGCTGACGCGCAACTGACCTTGCCTTGTGGCAAGGAACCTTCTTGGGACTGTTGGTGAGGAAGATGTTGAGATTCACGTGGAAGGTCTTTAGGAAGTCGCGATTCCGCGATTCCGTGATTCTGCGCTCCGCCCCGAGCTCGCGGAGCGAGCGTGCGGGGTCCCGCGACCGGGGCGCCGCGCTGATCACCGTGCTGCTGTTCGTGGTGCTGATGTTCATCCTCATCACGGCGATGCTGACGGTTACCGGCAACGAGATCGTCATCGCCGGCCTGCAGAAAGACGGCATGCGGGCGACAGAGCTCGCGCAGGCCGGCATCCAGGAGGCCATCGCCCGGGTGGCGATCGGCCGGCCCTATTCCGGGGCGGGGGGCTGGCCGAGCTCACTCGATCCGCGGTGGAGCACGACGCCCAATCCCCCCTGCCCCAGCACCGCGACTAGCGTGTGCGTGACGGTCACGCGCGTCTACACGGGGGCGAACTCCGCCTATCTCCAGATTGATTCGACCGCATCCAACATCGGCAGGGCCACGCGCCGTCTGACCGCGCTGGTCCTCCAGGAAGTCGTCGCATTTCCGCCCAACGTCACCTTCGCGAACAACGTGACCGAACAGGGTAGCGCGGCGATTCCGTGTGGCGATGCATATTCGCAAACGTACTTCCAGTACAAGGACTATCCAAGCAACTCCTGCGGAGGGCCAGCCAGCCTCACCTATACGGGCTATCGGCTCAGTAAGGTCAACCCCGGCGCCGTGGCAGCTTGCTACACACACACCGGAGCGGCGCCCAACGGCTGTGTGGCGGCCAACCCGGGTAACAACGATGTGGCGAAGTGGTATCCGGGAACCCGGGTGACCACGCCGGCGACGAGTACGCTGGGACAGGACATCTTTGCGTTTCAGGCTAACGCGGACCCGAGCCACCCCACGTGTAAGCCGACCGGCGGCACGTACCAGACCCAGCTGCCCAGCGGAGCGATACTGCAAGACGAAACCTCGGGTAGCAGCCTATGGCAATACGGGTACGATCAGGACGATCCGGACGGCGCGGGACCACTTGCATCTCAACTGGATCCCGACCTGTTCCCCTGCGGGCTGCCGTATGAGTGGGTGCCGATGGACTTCCCGGACCTTACCGATGAAAACCAAAACATCCTACCCGGTGGCGATGTCGCGGGCAGACGATGGTTCAAGACCATCGTCTTCGAGGAGTGGTTCCAGAACTACTGGTGGTTCGATCAAAGCCAGATGATGATGGTGAAGCGCGCCGGCGGCGCCTGCGTAGACCCGATCTGTGTCAACGTCAATACGGCGGACGCGTCTCCGAGCGTCCAGCCGAACCTGATCCTCTACCCGCAGTTCGGCGCCGTGCCGCCGTTTCCAGACATGAGGTCTATCACGAACAACTACGAATGTTCGAAAACCGGCAGCGGTGTGCTGAACTCACTCCCCACACCGTGCACGAAGCCGGATGGTTCCGCCACGACGAGCGACCTGGGCTGCAAGTACCCGGAAATGGCCTGCGGCGCCGACCGCTCGGTAATATTTGAACTGAACGGTGATTGGACCATCAACGGGAACATCAGCGGCCACGGCACTCTCGTCGTCAGCGGCTCCCTTGTCGTCAACGGAACGTTCACCTACTATGGCACCATCATCGTGAACTGTTCCGATCCCCCGACGCCTAACTGTGGGTTAGTGCAGGC
>VBAP01000049.1 GCA_005882335.1 Candidatus Segetimicrobium genomatis | reverse complement strand
CACGTCGGGGGATGCCATGCGGGCTTCCAGTCCACGGAGCCGTATCTCCAGCGCCTGCACGTCCGCCGCGCCGGAGAGGGCGTGCGAAAAAACGTCGACATCTGCGGGCCCGGCAGGGATCTGCTCCAAATATCCCACTCTCGCCCACCGTACCCGGGCCACATCACCCCCGTCGGGCTCGTCCAGTCCGGCCAGGAGTCGCAGCAGCGTTGTCTTCCCGCTGCCGTTGCGGCCGATCAGCGCCACTTTCTCCTCCGGCTCCACGCTGAACGTGACCCTGCGGAGCACCGGCTCGACGCCATAGCTCTTGGATAGGTTGCTGGCAGTCAGAATGGCCATCCCGACCCACTATAATGGATGACGCTCATCAGGTCCAGAAAGCGCGAGGGAACTGTCATGGGTGGAGACCAGTGGAAGAAAGCTGTTACAGACGCCTGGGATGAAATGGCCGACACCTACGACGCGTACGTGGGAACACAGGCAGACTACTATAGGACGCAAGTCATCGGCCCCGGGCTTCTCGCGGCATGCGGCAAGGTGCGCGGCCAGAGAGTACTCGATCTAGGGTGTGGCCAAGGTTACTTCGCACGGTTGCTGGCAGGAGCCGGGGCGACAGTGATCGGGGTGGACATCTCGGAACGGCAGATCGCCCATGCTCGCCGTCGCGAGGCTGAGCACCCACTCGGGATCGAGTATTTTGCCCTTGACGCGGCAAAGATCGATCAGGAGTGGCCCCCCTCAACTTTCGACCTCATCACCTCTTGCATCGCCTTTCAGGACATGCCCAACCCCTTCAGGGTGATGGAGAGCGTCAAGATATTGCTCAAGCCGCGCGGCCGAGTTGTCCTGCTGGTTGAGCACCAGATGAATGGCACCCCGCTGCGCGAGTGGGAAAGAGATGAGTCTGGGAGAAAGATAGCACTACGGGTTGACCGCTACTTCAATACAGGTCCCCGTGAGACCACCTGGACTCTGAACTCCGGGGATACATCCAGAACTTTTCGATTCCCGTCCTGGAACCGCACGCTGGAGGAGTGGAGCACAGTCTTTGCCCAGGCCGGCTTCTTGATCGCCCAGCTCACCGAACCCAGGCCCACGGAGAAGCAGGTCGAGCAGATTCCCGACCTCGACGACTGTTCCCGGATCCCCTACTTTCTGATTTTCGACCTCGTCCCGCGTGGATCAGGTTAACCCCGAGCCAATCCTGAACGCGCGATCGTGACGGTTCACAGGGGAGTGGGGAGGACCTGAGGAGCGACTTTGAGGCGAGCCGTCGCCGTCGTTAGCGAGCGCCGCGTCGCGGAGGGTCGGGCCCTGTACACGGAGCGTAGTCCAGCGGAGTTGTACAGGGGGGCCCGGAGCAGCGAGCGCGAGCGTTACGCTCGGCAGGCGAGCCGAATCGGAGCGACGAGGGTCCTCCCCGCTCCCATGGAAAGCAAACCGGGGAACGCGGCCTCGCGCTCCCCGGTGAACCTCCCCCTCACCCATACCCTCTCCCCCCGACGGGACGGGGGAGAGGGAAGTGAGGAGCGGGCTAGACTTCCGTCGCGATCTTGATCCCGCGGTACCGCTGCATGCCGGTGCCGGCGGGGATCAACTTCCCGATGATCACGTTCTCCTTCAGCCCAATGAGCGGGTCGATTTTGCCCTTGGTTGCCGCGTCGGTGAGGACGCGTGCCGTCTCCTGGAAGGACGCCGCCGACAGGAAACTCTCCGTGGCCAGGGACGCCTTGGTGATCCCCAACAGGACCGGCCGCGCCTTCGCCGGCTCCAGCCCCTCGGCGATCGCCTTGGCGTTGTCCTCCTCGAAGGTGAACTTGTCCACGAGTTCGCCCGGCAGCAGCTCGGTGTCGCCGGGCTCTTCCACTTTCACCCGCCGGAGCATCTGCCGCACAATAATCTCGATGTGCTTATCGTTGATGTCCACGCCCTGCGACCGGTACACGGACTGGATCTCCTGCACCAGATAGTTCTGCAGTGCATGGATGCCCCGGATGCGGAGAATGTCGTGGGGGTTCACCGACCCCTCGGTCAGCTGATCGCCGGCCGTGGCCTTGTCGCCGTCGTTCACCCGAAGCCGCACGCCAAACGGCACCGCCGCAGGGTATTCCTGCCCATCCTTGGCGACGACGATCAGCTTGCGGCTGCCCTTGGCCTCCGCGACCTTCACACGACCCGAAACCTCGGCGATGATCGCCTGGCCCTTGGGTTTGCGCGCCTCGAAGAGTTCCTCAACCCGCGGCAGGCCCTGGGTGATGTCAAAACCGGCCACGCCCCCGGTGTGGAACGTGCGCATCGTCAACTGCGTGCCGGGCTCGCCAATCGACTGGGCGGCGATAATGCCGACCGCCTCGCCGATCTCCACCTGCTTGCCCGACGCCAGGTTGCGACCGTAACACTTCGCGCACACACCGTACCGACTCTTGCAGGTCAGCACGGAGCGCACCACGACCGTTTCGACGCCGGCCTGTTCGATCTGGTCGGCTCCGTCCTCGGTGATATCCTGATCGGCCTCGACGATGACCTTGCGGCCGCGCGGGGCGGCGACGTCTTCCACGGAGACGCGCCCGATGATGCGATCTTTGAGGGGGACGACCACGTCGTTGCCTTCCTTGACCGCCACCATCGTCACGCCCTCGGTGGTCTTGCAGTCCTCATCACGGATGATCACGTCCTGAGCGACGTCCACCAGCCGGCGCGTCAGATAGCCGGACTCCGACGTCCGGATGGCGGTGTCGGCCAGACCCTTGCGCTGGCCGTGGGTGGAGATGAAGTACTCGAGCACGGTCAACCCCTCGCGGAAGTTGGCCTTGATCGGCAGCTCGATAATCCGGCCCGAGGGATCGGTCATGAGCCCGCGCATGCCAGCCAGCTGGCGGATCTGCTGGATGTTGCCTCGCGCGCCGGACTGGGCCATCATGTACAGCGGGTTGAAGTTGTCGAAGTTCTGGAGCATCGCCTCCGTGATCTCCTCGGTGGCCTTCGTCCAGACGTCGATCGTGCGCTGGTACTTCTCCCCGCTGGTAATCAGGCCGCGGCGGAACTGCTGCTCGATGCCGTCGATCGATTTCTCCGCCCCGGCCAGAATCTTGTCCTTCTGCGCGGGGATGGCGATGTCGTCCACCGCGATGCCCATCCCGCTGCGGGTGGCGTATTTGAACCCCAAATCCTTTAAGGCGTCCAGCAGCTGGACGGTCTTGGTGGACCCGAGGCGGTTATAGGCCTCCGAGACGATCTGCGACAGCACCTTGCGGTCGGCGACGTCGTTGATGAAGCGGAGCTCCTCAGGAATCGCCTCATTGAAGATGACGCGGCCGACCGTGGTCTCAATCAGCTCGCTGTCGTGCGTGAGGCGGACCTTCACCTTGGCGTGCAGTGTCACCGCGCCGCTCTCGTACGCCAGGACGGCCTCGGTGGGCGTCGAGAAAATCTTGCCCTCGCCGCGGGCGCCCTGTTTCTCCTGGGTCAGGTAGTACGACCCCAGCACGATGTCGCGTGTGGGGCTGGTGATGGCCTTGCCGTAGGCCGGCGACAGAATGTTGTAGGCCGACAGCATCAGCAGCCGCGCTTCCGCCTGCGCCGCGGCCGACAGCGGTACATGCGCGGCCATCTGGTCGCCATCAAAGTCCGCGTTGTAGGCGGTGCAGACGAGCGGGTGCACCTGGATCGCCTTGCCCTCGATCAACGCCGGCTCAAACGCCTGGATGCCCAGCCGGTGCAGCGTGGGCGCGCGGTTGAGCAACACCGGATGCTCCTTAACCACCTCTTCCAGCACGCTCCAGACCTCGGGCCGCGCCCGTTCCACCATACGCTTGGCGCTCTTGATGTTCTGGGACAGATTCTTGTCCACCAGCTTCTTCATCACGAAGGGCTTGAAGAGCTCCAGCGCCATCTCCTTGGGAAGGCCGCACTGGTGCAACTTCAGCTTGGGCCCCACCACGATGACCGAGCGGCCGGAGTAGTCGACACGCTTGCCTAGCAGGTTCTGGCGGAAGCGGCCCTGCTTGCCCTTGAGCATGTCGGACAGCGACTTCAGCGGCCGGTTGTTGGGGCCCGTGACCGGACGGCCTCGACGACCATTGTCGATCAGGGCGTCGACGGCCTCCTGCAGCATGCGCTTCTCGTTGCGCACGATGATCTCGGGCGCGCCGAGGTCGAGCAGCCGCTTCAGCCGGTTGTTCCGGTTGATGACGCGGCGGTACAGGTCGTTGAGGTCGGAGGTGGCGAAACGCCCGCCATCCAGCTGTACCATCGGCCGCAGGTCCGGCGGGATGACGGGGGTGACGTCCAGGATCATCCACTCCGGCTTGTTGCCGCTCTTGCGGAATGCCTCCACCACCTCGAGGCGCTTGAGGATCTTCATGCGCTTCTGGCCGGAGGCGTCCTTCAAGTCTGTCCGGAGCTGACGGGAGAGCTTCTCCAGGTCGAGCTCCTTGAGGAGTTCCTTCACCGACTCCGCGCCCATGTTGGCCTTGTACCCCTGGCCGTACTTCTCCCGCATCTCACGGTACTCGGCCTCGGTGAGCAGCTGCTTCTTCGAGAGCGGTGTCGTCCCGGGGTCGATGACCACGTAGGAGGCGAAATACACGACGCGCTCCAGGGCGCGCGGAGACATGTCCAGCAGCAGGCCGATCCGGCTGGGCACCCCCTTGAGGTACCAGATGTGGCAGACGGGCGCGGCCAGCTCGATGTGGCCCATGCGCTCGCGGCGGACTTTGGCGCGGGTCACTTCCACGCCGCAGCGATCGCAGATGATGCCCTTGAAGCGGATGCGCTTGTACTTGCCGCAGTGGCACTCCCAGTCCTTCTGGGGGCCGAAGATGCGCTCGCAGAACAGCCCGTCGCGCTCCGGCTTCAGGGTCCGGTAGTTGATGGTCTCCGGCTTCTTCACCTCGCCGTGCGACCAGGCGCGGATCGTTTCCGGCGAGGCCAGCCCGATCTTTACTGCGTCAAAGTTATTGACATCCTGCATGTGAGCCTCCGACTACACGAGTTGGAAACTCCTACTGTTGTCATGGCGAGCTCGAAGGGCGAAGCAATCTCCCCTGTTGCGAGACCGTGCAGGGGCCGAAGCAATCCCCTCCTCAAAAGAGATCGCTTCGCTCCGCTCGCGATGACAGAAACCGTCAATAATCCTCGACCAGGGCTTCTTCCCCTTCGAGGTTGATCCCGAGCGCGCGCGCGGTCTCCGCGATGTCTTCCTCAATCTCCTTGAGTTCGATCTCCCTCTTATCCTCGCTGAGCACCTTGACATCCAGACACAGCGACTGGAGCTCCTTCACCAGGACCTTGAAGGACTCCGGCACGCCGGGCTCCGAGATATTCTCGCCCTTGACGATGGCCTCGTACGTCTTCACGCGGCCCACCACGTCGTCAGACTTCACGGTAAGCAGTTCCTGCAACGTGCTGGCGGCCCCATACGCCTCCAGCGCCCAGACCTCCATCTCCCCGAAGCGCTGGCCGCCGAACTGGGCCTTGCCGCCGAGCGGCTGCTGGGTGATGAGGCTGTACGGGCCGGTGGAGCGGGCGTGAATCTTGTCCTCCACCAGGTGCAACAGTTTCATGATGTAGATCCAGCCCACGGTGACCTTCTGGTCGAATATCTCGCCGGAACGACCATCGCGGAGTTCGATCTTGCCATTCTCCGGCAGACCCGCTTCCTTTAGGAGCCGCTTGATCTCGCCCTCCTTCGGCCCGTCGAACACCGGAGACTCCGTCCAGGTGTTCAGCTGGGACGCCGCCCAGCCCAGATGAGTCTCCAGCACCTGGCCGACGTTCATACGGCTGGGCACGCCCAGCGGGTTCAGCACAATGTCCACCGGCGTGCCATCGGGCAGCTGCGGCATGTCTTCTTCGGGAAGGATGACGGAGATGACGCCCTTGTTGCCATGGCGACCGGCCATCTTGTCGCCGACGGTGACCTTACGCTTCTGAGCGACGTACGCGCGCACCAGCGTGTTGACTCCAGGCGGCAGCTCGTCGCCCTGATCACGGCCGAACACTTTCACCGCGACCACCTTGCCCTTCTCGCCGTGAGGAACCTTCAGGGAGGTGTCGCGTACCTCGCGCGCCTTTTCCCCGAAGATGGCCCGCAGCAGCCGCTCCTCCGCGGTCAGCTCGGTCTCGCCCTTGGGCGTGACCTTGCCCACCAGGATGTCCCCGGCGCGTACCTCGGCGCCGATGCGGACGATTCCGCGCTCATCCAGGTCCCGCAGCGCTTCCTCGCCGACGTTGGGAATGTCGCGGGTAATCTCTTCCGGGCCGAGTTTGGTATCGCGCGCCTCGACCTCGTACTCCTCGATGTGGACGGAGGTGAACAAATCCTCGCGCACGAGTCGCTCCGAGATGACGATCGCATCCTCGTAGTTGTAGCCTTCCCAGGGCATGAACGCCACCAGGACGTTGCGGCCCAGAGCCAGTTCCCCCTGGTCGGTGCATGGCCCGTCCGCCATGACATCCCCGACTTTCACCGCGTCGCCGGTTCGAACGACCGGCTGCTGGTTGATGCATGTCCCCTGGTTGCTGCGCTGGAATTTGATCAGCTTATAGGTGTCGCGGCCCTTATCGGTTTTGACGACGACCTCGTCCCCGCTGACTGACTCCACCTCGCCTTCGTGGAGGGCGACCACGACCGCGCCGGAGTCCACTGCCCCGCGGTACTCCATCCCCGTGCCCACCAGCGGCGCTTCGCTGACCACCAGCGGCACCGCCTGGCGCTGCATGTTGGATCCCATCAGCGCCCGGTTGGCGTCGTCGTGCTCCAGGAATGGGATCAGCGCCGTGGCCACCGAGACGGTCTGCTTGGGCGAGACATCCATGAAATCTATCTTGTCCGCCCCAACAAGCACGATCTCACGGCCATGGCGGGCCGACACGCGGGACTCCACCAGCCGGCCGCGCTCGTCGATCTTGGCGTTGGCCTGCGCAATCACGTAATTGTCCTCTTCGTCGGCCGTCAGGTAGCGGATCTTCCGCGTGACGGTGCCGTCCCGCACCTCGCGATATGGGGTCTCGATGAATCCCAGATCGTTGACCCGGGCATAGGTGGCCAGTGAGCTGATCAGACCGATGTTCGGACCCTCTGGGGTCTCGATGGGGCACATCCGGCCGTAGTGGCTGGTGTGCACGTCGCGGACCTCAAAGCCGGCGCGTTCGCGGCTCAGTCCGCCGGGGCCCAGCGCCGATAGCCGGCGTTTGTGCGTCAGCTCGGCCAGCGGATTCGTTTGATCCATGAACTGCGACAGTTGACTGCTGCCGAAGAACTCTTTGATCGCGGCCACGACCGGGCGAATGTTGATCAGTACCTGCGGCGTGATCTGCCCGGTCTCCTGAATGGTCATCCGCTCACGGATGACACGCTCCATCCGCAGCATGCCGATGCGGAACTGGTTCTGCAGCAGCTCCCCCACCGACCGCACCCGGCGGTTGCCCAGGTGGTCGATGTCGTCGACGGCGACGCCTTCCTCTTCGTTGTGCAGACGGATCAGGTACCGCACCACTTCGGCGATATCGTCTCGTACGGCCGCGGGATGGCGCACGCCCTCCCCGGCTACGACGTACAGCGCTTCCCGGGTCGGCGGGGCGATCCCCAACACCACACGGGTGCCGGACTCCAGCTTTTTGATATCGATGGGCTCGCCATCGACGCGCACGGTCACGCGGGCCAGTTGCCCGGTGAACTCGCGGCCATCTTTCAAGGTCAGCGCAAACTCCTTCTTGTCGCGCCGGACGGAGACATCCTTGACCTCGCCGCCTGTCGTCTGCACCAGCGTTCGGAATGCCAGCGGCGCCTCGAGGCTGAGTTTGCGGTTCAGCTTGTGCCGCCCTACCTTACCCAGGTCGTACCGCCTCGGATCGAAGAAGAGCGTGTGCAGCAGTTGCCGCGCGCTTTCCACGGTCGGCGGATCCCCAGGCCGCAACCGGCGGTAGATCTCGATGAGGGCTTCTTCCACGGCCTTGGGCCCTTTGCGCTCCTTGACCGGATCCTTGGTCAGGGTGGCCTCGATCGCCGCATCGCCGTTGTACAGCTTGAGGATCTTCTCGTCGCTCTCATACCCCAGCGCGCGCAGCAGCACGGTGACCGGAATTTTCCGGGTGCGGTCGATGCGGGTGGAAATGACCCCGTTGTTGTCCATCTCCAGTTCTAACCACGCCCCGCGGTGCGGGATCACGGTCCCGGCCGGCATCGGCCGGCCAGACGTATCGGGGTTGAAACTGTAGTAGACGCCCGGGGAGCGGACCAGCTGGCTCACGACTACCCGCTCCGCGCCGTTGATGATGAAGGTCCCGCGCTTGGTCATCAGCGGGAGGTCTCCCATGAAGACCTCCTGCTCCTTGATCTCGCCGGTCTCTTTGATCACCAGGCGAACCTTCACCTTGAGCGCCGCGCTGTAGTTGTAGTCGCGGTCGCGGCATTCTTCCTCGGTGTACTTCAATCGCTCCAGCCGGTATCCGCCGAAGTCCAGCACGGGAGTGTCATCGAACGCGCTCGGCGGCTCGACGCGCTTACGGCTCGGGTCGACGGCGAAGTGCAGCTCCAGGTTGCCGGTGAAGTCCTGGATGGGCGACACCTCTTCAAAGACTTCACGGATCCCTTCCCGCAGGAACCACTCATACGATCGCCGCTGCACTTCGATGAGATCCGGCACGTCGAGAATCTCGGGAATCTTGGCGAAACTGCCTCGTGCGCGGCGGCCGCGGGTCACCACTTCTCCGGCAACCGCCAGGCGGGCGCGGGCCGGGGTCGGTGCGGCGGTGCGAACAAGCTTGCGTCGGGAGCGTGTCTTCACGGGGAACCGGTCACCTCCAGCAAGGACTCAGCGTACGCTGCGATATGCGGCGGGACACAAGAGTCGGAACCCGGCGGGGACGCGCTGGTCCCCTCCAGGCTGTCATCGAACGCGTGTTGTCAGAAGGGATAGTCGTGCTCAATGAAACAACGAAAGCAAGGCTCAAATGCCTCGCTTTCGGTTCTCGGTGTCAGACTCCCAGGTCCCGGCGTCCGCCTATCGGTGCGCAAAACCGTAAACACCATAATACCCACCAGGGCACACTACGTCAATACCCGCAAACCCGGGGACCACGGGACCAGGGGAACCAGCGACCAGGCGATCAAAGAAGCAAACGGCCAGGGGTCGGCTGTCTGCCTGGTCCCCTGGCCTACGGGCCGCTGTGGTCCCCGCAGTTACTTGATCTCTACTTGCGCGCCTTCAGCCTCGAGTTTGGCCTTGACCTGCTCGGCCTCGGTCTTGCTGACCTTCTCCTTCACCGGCTTGGGGGCGCCGTCAACGAGGTCCTTGGCTTCCTTCAATCCCAGCCCGGTGAGTTCGCGGACTACCTTGATGACCTGGATCTTCTTGTCGCCGACGGCTTTGAGGATGGCGTCGAACTCCGTCTGCTCCTCCACCGCCGGGGCGGCCCCGGAGGGACCACCCGCCGCCGGCGCCGCCACGGCCATCGGGGCAGCGGCAGTCACGCCGAACTTCTCTTCAAGCGCCTTCACCAGATCCGCGAGCTCCAGCACCGTCAGGTTGCCAATCGCATCAATGATTTCTTCCTTACTAAATCCGCTCCCAGCGGTCTTGGTCTTGGTTTCGGCCATTTCAATTACCCCCTCTTGTCGGATCTATTGGATCTATTGAATCTATTGCATCCTTCGAATCTCTGTAGGCGGATCAAACAACGGCACTTCAACGGATTCAATAGATCCAAGAGATTCAATAGATTTAGCTACGCCGTTGATTCCCTCTGCTGCCGGATCTGATCCAAGGCATAGACCAGGTTTCGTTGCAGCCCGGTGAGGACTCCGACCAGTCCAACGAGCGGTGACTTCATCGTGCCCAGCGCCAACGAGAGCAGTTGAGGTCTCGACGGTAGATCAGCCAGACGTTTGATTTGGTCCGCTGTCACGACCCGGCCCTCGACCACGCCTCCCTTGATCTCCAGCTTGCGCATCTGCCGGATGTACTCCAGCAGCAACTTGGCAGGGCCGACTGGATCCGTCCGGCTGAACGCCACCGCCGTCGGACCCTGCAGCAGCGGCGCCAGGCCTTGGACGCCCACACTTTGTGCAGCCCGCTGCAGCAAGGTGTTCTTCACGACCTTGTACTCGACGCCGGCTTCGCGTAGTTTGCTGCGCAACTGCGCGATCTCGCGGACATTCAGGCCGCGAAAGTCGGTCAGGATCGCTGCGGCGGCCTGACCCAGCCGTTGACGCAGCGTCTCGACCTCCTGGACCTTCGCCGGACGCGCCACATGGGTGGCGGTTCGACGGCGCTCCTTTACTTGTGTTCCGTCCATCGGATCTCCTCAGCCCGAAAATAAAGCGGGGCCACCGTAGACCGAGGCCCCAATTTCAACAACCAGATCCGCTGCGCCGCAGCGGTCCGTTCACCTCGGCAGGCGATCCGCGAGGATCCTTAAGCTCAGGCCCCTCACCCTACCCTCTCCCACGAGGAAAGGGGAAAGAGGAGCGTCTGCGCACCTGCTGTCTACGGCCCGTATTCAGTTCAGGTGAAACGACAGCGAGTGTAACACACGCTATCTTCACTTGCAAGGGAGTAGCCAGTAACCACTAGCCAGTAACCAGTTGCTCACATCAGGTGCGCCCTGTCTTCACTGGCTACTGGCTACTGCATACTGGATACTTTGCTACGCGGTCGCTGCCTGCAGCAGACCCTCCGCCTTCACAGGGTCGATCCGGATGCCGGGCCCCATGGTTGTTGAGATGGCGATTGAGCGCAGGTACTGTCCCTTGGAAGCGGCAGGCTTGGCCCGCACCACCGCCTCCAACAGCGCGGTGAAGTTCGCCAGCAGTTGCTCTTCGCTGAACGACGTCTTGCCGATGCCGGTGTGGAGAATCCCTGCCTTCTCGGTCCGGTACTCGATCTTCCCGGCCTTGATCTCCTTGACCGCCTTGGCGATGTCGAAGGTCACCGTGCCGGCTTTGGGGTTGGGCATCAGCCCGCGTGGGCCGAGGATGCGTCCCAGCCGGCCCATCACATTCATCAGATCGGGGGTGGCCACGGCCACGTCGAAATCCATCCACCCGCCCTGGATCTTCTCAACAAGATCCTCCGCCCCGACATAGTCGGCGCCGGCGGACTCGGCCTCCTTCGCCTTCTCGCCCTTCGCAAACACCAGCACGCGCACGGTCTTGCCGGTCCCCGCCGGTAATGCCACCGTGCCGCGGATCTGCTGGTCGGCCTGCTTGGAATCGATGCCCAGCCGGATGGCGACTTCGACGGTTTCGTCGAATTTCGCCCGTCCCATTTGCTTCAGCACGCGCACTGCGTCTGCTGGGCTGTACAACGCCTTCGGATCCACTAATTTTGCGCTCTCTGTGTATCGCTTGCCGTGCCGGCCCATCTCGAACCTCCGCGTCAATCTCCTCGATCGCCTAGCCTACGACCTGAATTCCCATCGATCGGGCTGTCCCTTCCACCATGCGCATCGCCGCCTCAACGTCATTGGCATTGAGATCCCGCATCTTTTGCGCAGCGATCTCGCGCAACTGCGCGCGGGTGACCTTCCCCACTTTGGTCTTGTTGGGCTCGCCGGACCCCTTCTCGATTCCGGCGGCCTGCCGGAGCAGCACAGATGCCGGAGGAGTCTTGGTGACGAAGGAAAACGTGCGATCGGCATAGATCGTGATCTCAACCGGGACAATCGTGCCAACCATGGACGCGGTCCGCTCGTTGTACGTTTTGCAGAACTCCATGATGTTCACGCCATGCTGCCCCAGCGCGGGACCAACGGGCGGCGCCGGCGTGGCCTTGCCCGCGGGAATCTGCAACCTGACAACAGCAACGACCTTCTTGGCCATACCCTAATCTCCTCGATCTACGCAATCTGCGCGATCTGCGCAATCCACCGGACCGCCGATTGCGAAGATTGCGGAGATTGCGAGGATTCTAAACTTTCTCTACTTGTCCGAAGTTCAGTTCCACAGGTGTGGCACGACCGAAGATCGACACCAGGACGCGAACTTTCTCCTTCTCTACCATCACCTCGTCCACGACGCCGGTGAAATCCATAAACGGCCCGGAGGTGATCCGCACCTGGGAGCCCTTCTGGAAGCTGATGCGGTACTTCGGCGTCTCATCCCGCAGCTGCTTGAGCAGCCGCTTGACTTCCTGATCTTCAAGGGGGACCGGCCGCGCCCCGGAGCCCACGAATCCGGTGACGCCGGGAGTGTTGCGGACGACGTACCAGGAGTCGTCATCCATGATCATCTCGACCAGAACGTAGCCGGGATAGATCTTGCGATCGACCTCGCGCCGCTTGCCGCCCTTGATCTCCTTTTCTTTTTCTGTGGGGACCAGAACCTCAAGGATTTTCTCCCCGCCCTGGGAGCGCATCGACTGCATGCGGCGCTCCAGGTTTGTCCTTACTTTGTTCTCATAGCCGGAGTAGGTGTGGATAACGAACCACTTCGCGCGAGGATCGCGGGGTTTCGCCTCCTCGGCCGCCTCCGCAACGGCCGCCTCGGGCGCGGGCGCCGGTTCAGGCGCAGGCTCGTCGGCAAAAATCTCCTTGATTTTCTGTTCAACGGTGGGGTCTTCGGTCATGGTAGCCTCGCGGAGGGGATTACCGGGCCGCCAGCACGTGCGTGAAGAGCCAGGTGAAGAACGCGTCCCACGCTCCCAGGTACGCTGACAGGACTCCGAGAACGGCCACAACGACGATCGTGGACGCCACGAGCTCTGGCCGGCTCGGCCAGTCTACTCGCTTCAACTCGGCCCATACCTCGCGGGCGTAGCGGGCCAGCCGTTCCCAAATCGCCGGGCCTCTTTGCCCAACGACCGGACGGGGAGCCACCCGCGCGGGCTGCTGATTCACGTTGGCTTCAGGGAGACGGGCCATGAGACCTCGCAAAAAACAAAAAAGACTTGAAGCCATCGACCATTATAGGGGTGGGGTGCCTGCGTGTCAATGAAAAGCCCCATGTTGGCCGCGTATCAGACTTGCAACCCCAGGGCTCGCACACTTCAACTTATCGCCAGCCCGTCTTAACCCACCGCAGACCCTTGGAGTCCTTGAGGGCATGGTCCACTCGCCGCAAGTAGGCGCTCAATTGACCTGTATGATGCTGCACATGCCGGATGTTGTATAAATGCAATTCACCACGAGAGAATGGCAACCAGGAGAACCCCGACTCGCGCTCAAGGGATTCGAGTGTTTCGGAAGCCAGCGTCTCGAGCGCCTTCTGACGGCAAAT
>VBAP01000006.1:10594-50185 GCA_005882335.1 Candidatus Segetimicrobium genomatis | reverse complement strand
ACTGGCCAAGCTGGCGTTGATCATCACGCTGGCCAAGCACCTGGACGGCCACAAAGAGCTCACGTCCTGGCGAGCCATCCTGCCGGTGCTGATCCAGGCGGCGGTCCCGATCGCCCTGGTGATCCGCCAGCCGGACCTCGGGACCTCGATGGTCCTGGCGGCCATCGCCGCCGTCATGCTGTTCGCCGGGGGCGCGCCGCTCGGGGCGTTGGGCGCGATGGGGGCGGGGGCGGCGGTGGTGGCTCCGATGGCCTGGCGGATTCTCCACGAGTACCAGCGCCGGCGGCTGCTCGTGTTCATCGACCCCGGCGCCGACCCGCTGGGGGCAGGCTATGCGCTCATCCAATCCAAGATCGCGGTCGGATCGGGTCAGGTGTTCGGCAAGGGGCTGCTGCACGGCACTCAGAACCTGCTGCATTTTATCCCCGAACAGCATACCGATTTTGTATTCACCGTGATCGGCGAAGAGCTGGGGTTCGTCGGAGCGGCGCTCATGCTCGGCCTGTTTGTATTGTGGCTGTGGCGCGGCATGGCGCTCGCGGCGCAGGTGGCCGTGGGGGCGGTGGGGATGATCGCGTTTCACCTGTTCATCAACGTGGGGATGACGGTAGGGCTGACGCCGATTACCGGCATTCCACTGCCGTTCATCAGTCACGGCGGCAGCGCCTTGGTGGCGATGATGGGCGCGACCGGACTGCTCCTCAACGTGGGAATGCGACGCAAGAAGATTCTGTTCTAATACATCAAGAGTAGGAGTCCATATGACCAAGGAAATCATTGCCAACGTCGAGCCGTACGAAACCCGGGTGGCGGTGCTCGACGAGGGGGCCCTGATCAACCTCTTCATCGAGCGTGGCGAACCGCTGGCCGGCAACATCTATAAAGGCCGGGTGGCCAACGTGCTGCCGGGGATGGAGGCGGCGTTCGTCGACATCGGCCTGGAGCGAAATGCGTTCCTGCACGTCGGCGACATCCGCTCGCAGCGGCTGGCCGGAGAAGAGATCGAGGAGTCCTTTGGCAAGGGCGCCATTGCCGAACGGCTGCGTGTGGGTCAGGAGATCTTGGTCCAGGTGACCAAAGAGCCGATGGGCAGCAAGGGCGCGCGGGTGACGACCTACGTCGCCCTGCCGGCCTACTACCTGGTCCTGATGCCCACCGTGAATTACGTTGGGGTGAGCCGGCGCATCGAGCGCGAACAGGAGCGCAAACGGCTGCGGCAACTGGCCGAGAAGCTGCGGCCCAAAGGGATGGGTATCATCGTCCGTACTGCGGCGGAGGGCGCCAGCGAGAAGGAACTGGCCGATGACGTCGAGTTCCTGCTGCAGATGTGGAATCGCGTGGAAGAGCGGTCCCGCAGCAGCCGCGCCCCGTCGCTGGTGTACCAGGACCTGCGCCTGATCCGGCGGGTGGTGCGCGATCAGTTCACCGAAGAAGTGAGTCGCTTTCTGGTCGACTCGCCAGAGGAGTACCACCGCGTGCAGGACCTGTTGAACTCGTTCGCGCCCAAGCTGAAGTCGCGCCTGCAGCTCTATCGGGGGCCCGAACCCATCTTTGAGCACACCGGTGTGGAGCGGGAGCTGGAGAAATCGCTGCGGCGGAAGGTATGGCTGAAGTCGGGCGGCTACATCGTCGTCGACCGCACCGAGGCCCTGACGGTCATCGACGTGAACACCGGCAAGTATGTCGGCAAGACGGACCTGGCCAGCACGATCTTCCGGACGAACATGGAGGCGGTGGGTGAGATCGTGCGCCAGATCACGCTGCGTGACATCGGCGGTATCATCCTTGTCGACTTCATCGACATGGAGACTGAGCAGCACCGCACGAAGGTGCTGGCGGCACTGCACGAGGCGGTGCGCCGCGACCGCTCCAAGCTCCACATCATTGACCTGACCGGCCTGGGGCTGGTGGAGATTACCCGCAAGCGTGTGTACCAGGATCTGGAAGAGGTCCTGCGGATGCCGTGTCCATACTGTGAGGGCCGCGGCCGGGTGTTCTCGCCGGAGACCATGGGCATGAAGGTCCGCCGCGAGCTGCGCAAAGTGATGACCACGACGAAGGCGGCCGCCGTGCTGGCCGATGCGCAGCCCGATGTGCACGCGTTTCTCTTCCGCGATGGAGATGGGTGGGTCCGGCAGCTGGAACAGCAGACCGGCAGGCGGCTCCGGGTGCGGGCCCAGGAGGGCATGCACATCGAGCGGCTGCGGGTGGCAGAGGGTCCGTCGCTGGAGGAGCTGGATCGTGCGCCGATCCGGCAGGACCGCGAGCAGGTGGCCTGGCTGGATTACGGTCCGGCAGAAACCATCGGGGTCGGCGAAGGTGATGAGGAGCAGGAACTCGCCCTCTCGCTCAGCGGCCGGGTCGACGGGCTGGCGGCAAAACTGCGCCGGTTGCTGCGCCGTACCTGATGTGCTAGAATACGCCGGGCCCGAAACGGACGTCACTGGTGACTTGTGACTGGTGACTGGCTCGCGCGCAGGGCGAGAGCGTGTGCGGTTCCCAGTCACCAATCACCAGTCACTAGTCACTTGGACGCTGGCGAGGACTGACATGTACGCGGTGATTGAGACAGGCGGCAAGCAGTACCGAGTCGAGGAGGGAAGGACGCTGAAGGTGGAGCGGCTGCAGGCCGAACCGGGAGCCGCCGTGACCCTCGATAAAGTCCTCCTGGTTGCCGACGGGAGTACGGCGAAAGTCGGCTCGCCGGTTATCGAGGGCGCCCGCGTCACGGCGACCGTGGTAGGGCACGGCAAGGCAAAGAAGATCATCGTCATGAAATACAAATCCAAGGTCCACTATCGGCGCAAGAGAGGACACCGGCAGCACTTTACCACTTTACGCATCGAGAAGATTGAAGTCTAGCTGACGTTGGAACGTTGAATCGGTGAGCCTTTTCGCTTCAACGCTTCAACGGTCCAACGTAGTGAGGTGAGAGGGCATGGCACACAAGAAGGGCATGGGCTCGTCCCGCAACGGGCGGGACAGCAAGAGTCAGCGCCTCGGTATCAAGCGGTTCGCGGGACAGATCGTGACCGCAGGCAGCGTGCTTGTCCGGCAGCGTGGCACCAAGGTCCGGCCCGGCGCGAACGTAGGCCAGGGCCGTGATGACACGCTCTTTGCCCTCGTGGACGGGAAGGTCGCGTGGGAACGCCGCGGGCGGGACGGCCGGCAGGTCAGCGTCTACCCAGCAACTGCGTGATTCGCGCACTTCCGGGGTTCGAGCCATCGCCCCACGAGGTGAGGCGGTGACCCGGACCCCTTAGTCTACTGCCAACTTCCAACCCTCCAACCTTCAACGGTCTTCCAGGCGCAATGTTCATTGACCAGGCAATTATCAATGTCAGAGGCGGCGACGGCGGCAACGGCTGCGTAAGTTTTCGTCGCGAGAAGTTTGTGCCCAAGGGCGGACCGGACGGCGGCGACGGCGGACACGGCGGCGACGTGACGCTGGTGGCCGATGAGAGCCTCTCCACGCTGCTGGATTTTCAATACCGCCGGCACTACCGCGCGCAGCGCGGCAGCCACGGGGAAGGAAGCACTCGCCACGGCCGGCGGGGGGGCTCCCTGGTCATTCCGGTGCCGGTCGGCACGGTGGTCAGGGACGCGGAGAGCGGGCAGCTCCTGGGAGATCTGCTCCATCATGGGCAGCAGGTCGTCGTGGCGCGGGGTGGCAGGGGAGGCCGGGGTAATGCGCGGTTCGCGACGTCCACGCACCGTGCTCCGCGGCAGGCGGAGCCCGGCATGCCTGGGGAGGAACGCCGGCTCGAGCTCGAATTGCGGCTGATCGCCGACGCCGGCCTGGTCGGATTCCCAAACGCCGGTAAGTCGACGCTGCTCAGCCGTGTCTCGGCGGCACGGCCCAAGATCGCTGACTATCCGTTCACCACGACTGAGCCATACCTTGGCGTCGTTGGCCTTCCGGACGGCCGTAGCTTCGTGCTGGCCGACATTCCGGGTCTCATCGAAGGCGCGCATCAAGGAGCCGGGTTGGGGCACACCTTTCTGCGGCACATCGCCCGTACCCGCGTGCTGGTGCATCTCGTTGATCTGGGGTCCGAACGAGATCCCGTGTCTGACTTTCAGGCTGTGAACAATGAACTCTGGCTGTATGATCCGTCCCTCAAAGAGCGACCGATGGTGGTGGCGCTCAACAAGATTGACCGGCCTGAGGCGCAGGCGCGCTTGCCGGCGGCGAGTGCGGCTATCGGCGGCCTGGGCTACCGGGTCTTCGCCATCTCAGCGGCGACCGGCGAGGGCGTCGACGTGCTGGTGAAGGCGGTGGCCGACCTGTTGTCGGCGCGCCTCCGCCAGGAGAGTTCGACCACAGTACGCTGATTGCGGCGGAAGGAGTTGGAGAGTTGGAGAGTTGGAGAGTTGAAGAGTTGGAGCGTAGCTCATCCTCGTTGGCTCTGACTTTCCAACTCTTCAACTCTCCAACTTTCCAACTTCCAATGTCCGCTATTGAAGGGGAGATCGTGTGGCGCGCATTGGCGTAATGGGTGGCACCTTCGATCCCATCCATTACGGGCACCTGGTGACGGCAGAGGAAGCCCGCGTACAGTTCGGGCTCTCCCAGGTGTTGTTTGTACCCAACCATTACCCTCCGCACAAGGCGCTCGACGGCGTCACCCCGCCCGAGCACCGGTACCACATGACGCTGCTCGCCACCGTGACGAATCCATACTTTGCGGCGTCGCGGATCGAGATCGACCGGCCCGGGCCATCCTACTCCATCGACACGATCCTGGAACTCCGACGCACGTATCAGGCGGGGGACCTCTTCTACATCACAGGTGCCGACGCCATCCTGCAGATCGTCCGCGGCGCCTGGGAGCGCGCAGCCGAGCTGCTGACACTGTGCCAGTTCATCGCCGCCGGCCGCCCGGGGTTCCCCATCGACGTCGACGACCTGCGCAAGTACAACGTGACCGGCAATCGCCTGGCCAACATTCACGTGATCGAGATTCCCGCGCTGGCCATCTCCTCGACAGATATCCGCCGGCGCGTCGCCGAGGGCCGACCGATCCGCTACCTCGTTCCCGAGCCGGTCGAAACCTACATCATGAAACAAGAGCTGTACAGAGGCCCGGGGCGGTGACCGCCACGAAAGCACTCGCCCTCATCGCCGCCGAGGCGATGGAGGCCAGGAAAGCTGAGGACGTGATGGTGCTCGAGATCGGCCGGGTCACCCCGGTCGCCGACTACTTCGTGATATGCTCGGCGGAGACGAGCGTCCAGATCCGGGCGATCAGCGAAGGTGTCGAGGAAGCGATGGAAGGCGCCGGCGTCCGGCTGCTGGGCAAAGAAGGCCACGCCCGCGCCCGGTGGGTGTTGCTCGATTTCGGGGTCATTGTCGCCCACATCTTTGGCCCGGAGGCCAGGGCCCTGTACAGCCTGGAGCGTCTCTGGGCCGACGCGCCCATCGTTGCAGAACGCTAAGCCCTGTGTCCTGAAACGCAATCCGCTTCTCCTCGCCCGATGAGGGAGAGGGTAGGGTGAGGGCAGGACAGGATGCGTCTAACCATCCGACCTGCAGGTCCCAGCGATGTCCCGAGTCTTGTGGAGATCTACGATCGCGCCTATCATGGCGGCTACTCGGCGTGCTTCGACCGCTATGGCCCCTCAACCCCGCAGGACTTCTGGTGGATCCAGTCCGAGAAGCCGGTGTATCTCATCGATCTGAATCAGCAGCCGTGCGGGCTGATCATCCTGGGTAGGGCCGGCCGGCAATGGCTCGTCGAGGAGGTGCTTGTCGACACGCCCGATGCCGGCCGCGAGCCAGCCCGACGGGCGAAGCTCGAAGAGGCGGTCCAGAACAGCGTGCACGACTTCGTGATCAAGCGCTTCCAGGAGGAGCGACAGGAGCTGGTCAGGCTGCGCTGCACGGAATCAAATCCTGCCGGCCTCCTTCTGGCGCGCCGGTATGAGTTCAGCTTCGCCAATGCGCTCGTGGTCGCAAGCGGGGCGGCCCGCCGCGCGACGTCAGCGCCGGACGGCTACGCGTTCCGCAGGGCGTCGAACGCTGATGCGCGCAGCGTCGCCCGGCTCCATGAGGAGACGCTGAATGTTCGTGTCCGGCCTGAGGACCTCGACCACCTCTTGAAACACGCCGACACGCGCGTGTTCCTGGCGGAGCGTGAGCAGTTTCCCGTAGGCCTGGCACTGGCGCAGGCCAAGGACGGCGTCGGGCGCTGGACCGTCGGCGTGCGGGAAGCCCACCGGCGTAAAGGGCTCGGGCTGGCGCTGACTCAGGAGACGCTGCAGTTCTTCGCCTCTAAGAAGGTCACTCCGATCACAACCTATTGGGCGCTGGATACGGAGACCGCCCGATTTGTGCGGAGTCTTGATGCGAAGACCGAACGGGCGTACCTGTACTTCGAGAAGCACATTTAGAGGAGGGCCCTCGTGAACGTGACGCCACGAGGCTGGATCATTCTGGGCCTGGTCATCGCGGGGCTGGGGTTTGCGGTCTTTGTGCTGACGATTCCGAAGCTCGAGGAGGCGCTGATCCTTGGGCGCCAGCTCGCCGCGGCCCTCGATCCGGACGCCGCGAAGCAGGTGGCCCAGCTCCGTCAGCAGTATTATGCATCTATCGCCGTTATTGTTGCTGGGTCGGTTGCGGTTTTCTTTGGCCTCGCCTCGTTGGCAAGTCGTGGGCGGTAGGAGTGGGCGCGGCAGGTGGGGGCGCAGATGCGCCCAACTATATGCCCCTCTCCCGGTGGGAGAGGGATGAACGGTGAGTGGTCAGAGTCACACGTCTTGGCCGAGGTCCTAAGTCGAGTAAGACGCCGAGTCTTGAAAACCGAACTGGGGGGCGTGACCGTGAACGAACGTCCGAAGACCGTATCGGGAAAGAAATTCAGCATCACGATTCAGGTGCCTGATGACGTGGCCGCCCAGTGGCCGGACCGGTCCACAGCGGAACGGCTGATCGAAGAAATCTTTCGAGCCATGAGCGGTGCCTCGAGTGCACGCCCGTCACCGCCACGGGCCCGTACGCCTGTCGTGGTGCTCTTCCTCGCGGCGCTGTTCGCCGCGGGTCTCATTGCCGGCTATCTGGGTGCAAGGGCGTATACCGTGTTTTCCTCGCCGGTCGACCGGCCTGCGACTGCGGCCGCGCTCCGCGCTGATCCGGCATCGACACCCCAGGCGACGACTCCCCAGGCGGGCCCGCAGCCCGCGGCGGACCTTTCCGTTTCCTCGACCCCTGCCGAAGAGCCCCAGCCAGCGCCCGCGACCGTCTCGCCGGAGGTGGCGGCTCGGACCATTGTCGCGCCAGCAGTCGTGTATCACGTCCAGATCGGAGCATTCCGGCTGCGAGAGAATGCGGACACCCTGATCCAGCTGCTGGACCGTGACGGCTTCAAAGCGAACGTGCTCCAGTCGGGAAAGTTGTACATTGTATACATCGGGACGTTTGCTGACCAGAAGGATGCCGCCCGTCTCGCCAACCAGCTCCGAAACCACCACTACGACGTCGTCGTCATTCAAGGGCAGGCACAAGCGGCGAAGAACTAACGCCTGCCATTCCCTCCTTCCCGGCGTCCGGCATCTCAGGTTGACGCCTTTGTTGGCGGATGGCTATAATGACACAGTTAGTGAGGCGATGACCGGAAGTAGTAGGCTGGCCTTCGAGCAGACCCCCCGCACCCTGATGGGTGCAGGGCAAGCGAGCCGGGGCGTTCAGTGGGAGCCGGCGCCAAGGTCGCCAGCCGAACTCATCCGGGAGCCGCACAACCGAAACTGGCCGCGCGAGCGGTAGGTTGGGCCGTCACCACACGAGACGTGGCGTGAGCGGATAGCATCGGGCCTGTAGCTCAGGGGGAGAGCGCCCGCTTGGCGTGCGGGAGGTCGCGGGTTCAATTCCCGCCAGGTCCACCATGCACCACTCGCTACGCTCGGGTGCACGGCGGCGCCACTTGAGACACGTTCTCCGAGTGGTGCATGCCCTGAACCCAAGCGAGGCGAGTGGTTCAGGGCTATCAACCGGGGTGGTACCACGGAGACCGCCTTCGTCCCCAACTTGGATGGAGGCGGCATTTTCTTTAAAGGCGTCTACAAGGTCTTCAATGTCTACAATGTTTACACGCCTCCAAAGATCGCCACCTCTCCAAGGTGGAGCCTGTAGACTTTGAAGACCTAGTAGACCTGGTAGACATCGTAGACGCAGTTGGGGGGTAAGCGATGAATTCTGGTAAGTACATCTGGTTCAACGGGAAGCTGGTGCCGGCGGACGAAGCCAAGGTGTCGGTGATGGCCCAGGCGCTCCACTACGGCTCGAGCGTGTTCGAGGGGATCCGCGCGTACGCCACTTCAAAGGGTCCGGAGATATTTTGCCTGCCCCCGCACGTCCGGCGGATGTTCGACTCGTGCCGGATCTTTCGGATGGAGCTGCCCTACACGGCGGCGGAGATGACCGACGCGATCACGGAGACGGTGCGCATCAATCAATTCAAAGAGTGCTACATTCGGCCTATCGCGTTCCGTGGCGCGGGTTCGTTCAGCCTGGACCCGCGGAAATCGCCTGTCGAGGTGGCCGTCATCACTGTGGAGTGGGGTCGCTACCTCGGCGCGGAGGCCATTGAACAGGGCGTGGACGTGATGGTCAGTTCCTGGCGTCGCATGGCACCCGACACCGGCGTGCCGATGGGGAAGATCGGAGGGCAGTACGTGACATCACAGTTGATCACGATGGAAGCCGCCGACCTCGGCTATGCGGAGGGGATCGCGCTGGATGCCTCCGGTTTTATCAGCGAAGGCAGCGGCGAGAATATCTTCGTGGTAAAGGACGGCGAGGTGTATACGCCGCCGCTGACCAGCGCCATCCTGCCCGGGGTGACGCGCGGGGTGATCCTGACCTTGTGCCGGGATCTCGGAATTACTGTACGGGAACAGCCGCTGCTGCGAGACATCCTGTATGTGGCCGACGAAGTCTTCTTCACGGGCACCGCGGCCGAGGTCACGCCGATTCGATCCGTGGACCGGATCCGCATCGGGAGCGGCCGGGGCCAGGTCACCAAGCGGATTCAGGAAGAGTTCTTCGGCATCACTGAAGGACGAAAACCCGACCGGCATAACTGGCTGACCCTAGTCACAGAAAAGAAATCCATTGGATCTATTGGATCCGTTGAATCTGTTGAATCAGGGACAAGAACATAGATGTAGATCCAATAGATCCAATGGATTTCCGGTGATATCGAGAAGATGAAGCGGTACGATGCGGTGACACTCGAGGCCAAGTGGCAGACCCGCTGGGAGAAGGACCGTCTGCACGAAACCCGGGACTTCGACCCCCGGCCGAAGTTTTACTTTTTGACGATGTACCCGTATCCATCCGGCGACCTGCACATCGGACACTGGTACGCCATGGCGCCGTCCGATGCCGCCGCGCGCTGGCGGCGCATGCAGGGCAACAACGTCCTGTTCCCCATCGGCTTTGACGCATTCGGCCTGCCGGCGGAGAACGCCGCGATTCAACACGGCATCCATCCCTACAAGTGGACTATGGACAATATCGCCCGGATGCGGGGGCAGCTGCGGTCCATGGGCGCGATGTGGGAGTGGTCGCGCGAAGTTGTCACCTGCGACCCCGAATACTACATCTGGAACCAATGGTTCTTCTTGAAGATGTACGACCGCGGCCTGGCGTACCGCGCGCTGGCGCCGGTCGATTGGTGTCCCAAGGACCACACGACGCTGGCTCGCGAGCAGGTCGTCGGCGAGGAGCGCGTCTGCGAGCGCTGCGGCACGCCGGTCATCAAGAAGAACCTGGAGCAGTGGTTCCTGAAGATCACGGCCTATGCCGACGAGCTGCTGGATTTTTCCGGTATCGAATGGCCGGACCGCGTCCGGACCCTCCAGGAAAACTGGATCGGCAAGAGTATCGGCGTCGAGTTCGAGTTGAAGGTGCAGGGGCATCCGGGTGCATCGTTCCGCGTCTTCACGACGCGGCCGGACACGGTCCATGGCATGACCTTTGCCGTGCTGGCCCCGGAGCACCCGCTGGTGGACCAGCTGACGACCCCGGACCGCCGCGCGGAAGTGGAAGCCTACAAGTATAAGGCCGCGCGCCAGTCTGATATCGAGCGGCTGTCCACCGAAAAGGAGCGCGACGGGGTCGCGATCGGCGCGTTTGCGATCAACCCCATGAACGGGGAACGCGCGCCCATCTTCATCGCTGACTACGTGTTGCTGACTTACGGCACCGGGGCCATCCAGGGTGTACCAGCCCACGATGCTCGCGACTTCGACTTTGCCAGGAAATATCAGCTACCCATCCCCGTCGTGGTTGCTCCACCGGGGTGGGACGGCCGGCCGCTTGCGGAGGCGTATCTGGGTGAAGGCACCATGGTGAACTCAGGGCCATTCACCGGCCTACCCTCGCGCGAAGGGTGGGAGCGGATCGCCGACTACATGGAGGAGCGCGGCATCGGTCAGCGCAAGGCAAACTACCGCCTGCACGACTGGCTGATCAGCCGCCAGCGCTATTGGGGCACGCCGATTCCCATCATCTACTGCTCCCACTGTGGGACCGTGCCGGTGCCGGAGTCGGATCTGCCGGTGCGGCTACCGGAAGATGCCGAGTTTTTGCCCACGGGCGAGTCCCCGCTGAAACTGCATGAGGGATTCCGGCGCACGCGCTGCCCGCAGTGCGGCGGCCAGGCGGAGCGGGAGACAGACACCATGGACACGTTCATCGATTCGTCCTGGTACCAGTACCGCTACCTCAGCCCACACGACATGCGCCGTCCGTTCGATCCGGAGGCGGGCCGGTACTGGCTGCCGGTGGACCAGTACACGGGCGGCGTGGAGCACGCCGTGATGCACCTGCTGTACACGCGCTTTTGGACGAAGGTGATGCGAGATCTGGGCATGGTCGGTTTTGGCGAACCGATGCTGCGTCTATTCAACCAGGGTGTCATCCTGGGCGAAGATGGCGAGAAGATGAGCAAATCACGGGGGAACGTGGTGAACCCCGATGCGTATGTCAACTCGGTTGGGGCCGATACGGTGCGAGCCTACCTGATGTTCATCGGTCCCTGGGAAGGCGGCGGGCCCTGGAACAGCCGCGGCATCGAGGGCGTGCATCGGTTTCTGCAGCGCGTGTGGAACTTGGTAAACGAAACCAACGGGAACCCCCGCGCCCGCTCCGCGGGCTCGGGGCGGAGCGCGGGAACGGGGGAACGGGGGAACGCGGCAATGCAGACGGCCCCCACTCGCGGGTCGCGATCCCCCGCTCCCGCGATCCCGCGCTCCCGTGATAGCCGGGAGTTAACGCACTGGACGCATAAGACGATCAAGAAGGTGACCGAGGACCTGGAAGGCTTCCACTTCAACACGGCCATCGCCGCGCTGATGGAATTCGTCAACTACATGTACAAGATGAGGGACGAGCAGGCGGGGACGACCGCGTGGCGGGAAGCCATCCGGTCGCTGGTGCTGCTCCTGGCTCCCATGACCCCGCATATCGCAGAGGAGCTGTGGGCGTCGATGGGCGAGTCCTATAGCATCCACCAGCAGCGATGGCCATCCTACAACGCGACCCTGGCCCGCGCGGAACTGGTGACCCTGGTGCTGCAGGTGGACGGCAAAGTCCGCGATCGGATCCAGGTCCCCTCCGGCCTGACCGACGCCAAGGCCAAAGAGATGGCTCTGGATAACGAAAAGGTGCGGAGGTTCATGGACGGCAGGCAGGTGGCGGACATCGTCGTGGTGCCGGGGAGACTGGTCAACGTTGTAACGAAATGACGGGAACATGGGAATACGGGAACGGGGGAACGCGACACCGCGCCACGGCGAGCAGTTCCGTGTTCCCGCGATCCCGCGTTCCCGCGATCCCGCGAAGCGGGGTGATGCCGTTGGAACTCGCGCAGCCAGAATAAGAGTCCACTTCGATCACGGCGCCGTCGAAGCACACTGGCGCCGGGCCTGGGAGGAGCGGGGCGTCTACCGCACGCCTGTGCCCTCCGGCCGGCCGAAGGCCTACGTCCTCGACTTCTTCCCGTACCCCTCGGGGGACGGACTCTCCGTCGGGCACGCAAAGAACTATGTGCCCACCGATGTCCTGGCACGGTATTACCGGATGCGCGGCCACGCCGTCCTGCACCCGATGGGATGGGACGCGTTCGGCCTGCCAGCCGAGAATGAGGCCCTGCTGCGGGGTCGCCACCCCCGAGACACCACCCGCGAGTACGGTGCCAACTACCGCCGGCAGCTGCAGCTCATCGGTTGTTCGTACGACTGGTCGCGCGAGTTCACCACCAGCGACCCGCGGTTCTACCGGTGGACGCAGTGGGGGTTCTTGCTGCTCTTGCGCCGGGGCCTGGCCTACCGCGCCACCGGGTGGCAGTGGTGGTGCCCCAAATGCCGGACGATCCTGGCCAACGAACAGGTGGAGGACGGCCGCTGCTGGCGGCACGGAGACACACCGGTGGAACGCCGCGCCCTGGAGCAGTGGTATGTTCGCACGACGGCGTACGCCGAGCGGTTGCTGACCGATCTGGCTGAGTTGGACTGGCCGGAATCGATCAAAACGATGCAGCGCGGCTGGATCGGCCGATCTGAAGGAGCGGAGGTGCGGTTTCGGATCACGGAGGGGGATCCCGGCGCGGTGGGGCAGGATGTGGCAGTGTTCACGACCCGGGTGGATACGATCTTCGGGGCGACCTTCCTTGCGCTGGCGCCCGAGCACCCCCTGGCTACCGGTATCGCCACCCCCTCGCGCCGCGCAGAAGTCGCCGCGTATTTGCAGAGCGCGCTGCGCAGGCCGGAGGTTGACCGGATGAACGCAGAACAGGTGCCGTCCGGCGTCTTCACTGGGGCGCACGCGGCCCACCCGTTCACCGGCGACCGTCTTCCGGTGTACGTCGCCGACTATGTGCTGGCGCAATACGGTCGCGGGGCGGTGATGGGCGTCCCGGCCCATGACGAGCGTGACTTCCGCTTTGCCACAGCGCGGCACATTTCCATCCGGCGCGTCGTGCAAGGAGGGACAGGCGAAGAGGGCCTGCCCTACGGCGGTGAGGGTGTGCTGCGAGACTCCGGCCAGTTTAGCGGACTGCTGACCGGAGCCGCGCGGGCCGCGATCGCGGAGGCGCTGCGTGCCCGCGATGCCGGCGAGCCGGCGGTGCGCTTCCGGATGCGAGACTGGTTGATCAGCAGGCAGCGCTACTGGGGCGCGCCCATTCCTGTCATCCACTGCGACCGCTGCGGAATCGTCCCGGTGCCGGACGCCGACCTGCCGGTGCTGCTTCCCGACGTCGAGCGATACGAACCCGCTGGCACAGGCCGGTCGCCGTTGGCCGGGATCGAGTCGTTCGTCCGCACGACGTGCCCTCGTTGCGGAGGCGGGGCTGCGCGCGAAACCGACACGCTGGACGGGTTCGCGGATTCCAACTGGTATTTCCTGCGGTTCACTGAGCCATCGTACCCTGATGGTCCCTGGCATCCGGACGCGGTCCGGTACTGGCTACCAGTGGACTGGTACGTCGGCGGAGCCGAGCACGCGGTCATGCACCTGCTGTACGCGCGTTTCTTCACGAAGGTCCTCTACGACGAAGGCCTGGTGGCGTTTGCCGAACCATTCCTGCGATTGCGGAATCAGGGGAGTATGCTCTCACCACTGGACGGCACGCGCATGAGCAAATCCCGGGGTAACATCGTCACGCCGGACGAGGTCGTCGCGGCCTTCGGCGCCGACGCCCTGCGGGTGGCGGTCATGTTCATCGGACCGTTCGACCAGGATGTGACCTGGGATCCCCAGGTGGCCGCCGGCGCCGCGCGCTTTGTGCGCCGGCTGTTCGCCCTATGGGTACGGGCGGCCGAGGCGGGGGAAGATTCCCCCGGCACCAGACCGTCTCCCTTCTTACCCGACCCGCTCCCGGCCCGTCTGCACCGGTTGATCCGCATCGTCGGCGAGTCGGTCGAACGGTTCCGCTTCAACGCCCTAATCGCTGAGTTGATGACGTTCCTGCACGACGCCGAGCGGTGGGAGCCCACCTGGGCGGGTACCGCGCCGTGGCATGAGGCGATCCTGACCCTCATCCGGATCTGCGCACCGGTCGTGCCCTTCGCGGCCGACGAGGCATGGGCAAGGTTCGGTCGCACGGCCAGCGTCCACCAGGAGGCGTGGCCCGAGTACGATCCGACTCTGGCTGCGGATACCGAGAACACTGTCGTCGTGCAGGTGGACGGGAAGATGCGCGACCGGTTCACGGTGCCCACCGGGATCGACCCCGATGCGCTGGTCGAACAGGCCCGGCTCCGGGACCGGGTGGTGTCCGCCACCGCCGGCCGGTTGGTAGTCCGCGTGGTCGTGGTACCCGGAAAGCTCGTGAACTTCGTGACGCGGAAACAGGGTCGGCCGGAGGAAATTAGCCCCGCGTGACCGTCCCCCAATCGGGGCGCTCTGGACAAACACGCGCGCTGATCTTTGGGCTAAAATAGCAGGAGCGAGGGACAGCTCCCATGGACGATCAGACCAAAGCTGGGGCCGGCAAGGTGACTAAGGCGCAGCGCTCCACCACGACCGAGGCGGGTACGTCCCGGATCGACTTGAAGATTCCAGGCCGCCCGGATTATGTGGTTGTCGTCCGCCTGACCGCCGCCGCTGTGGCCGGCCGGATGGGCCTGTCCTACGATGATATCGAGGACCTCAAAGTGGCAGTCGGGGAGGCATGCTCCGCGGCGATCCTGACCGGGGCGCCCACCGTGGGCGTGTCGTTTCTGATCGCCAGTGACCGGTTGGAAGTCCAGATCACCCACCGGCCCGCAAAGGACGCCCGGTCGCAGGAGACCGAGCTGAACCGGTTGCTCATGCAGGTCTTGATGGATGAAGTTGACACCCGCGCCGACGGTGCCGACCAGGTGACGCGGATGGTGAAGCGGTTGGCCCGGTGATGCATGCCACGACGCCGCCGAGCGAAGCGGCCGAGTAAGGCCGTCCTGCGCGATCTGCTGAAGCAGTTCCACGAATCCAGGGATCCGAAGCTGCGCGATGAGTTGATCCTCGCGTACTCGGATCTTGCGGCCTATCTGGCCCGTAAGTTTGCCAATCGTGGGGAGCCCGTGGAGGACTTGATCCAGGTCGCCAACATCGGGCTGTTGAAGGCCATGGATCGTTTCGACCCCACGCGCGGGACCGAGTTCACCACCTATGCGACGGCCACGGTCGTGGGCGAGGTGAAGCGGCACTTCCGTGACAAGTTCTGGGCCATCCGCGTTCCGCGCCGGCTCCGCGAGCTCAACAACTCCCTGATGAAAACGGTCGAGACCCTCGCGCAGCGGGTCGGTCGCTCTCCTACGATTCCCGAACTTGTCGAGGAGACCGGCATACCGTTCGAGGACATCGTGGAGGCATTTGAACTGGGCCATGCCTACAGTCCAATTTCGTTGGATGCCGAAGGCGATGACGAACACGGCACGGTGGCGAGCAGCCTGGGGGGCGAAGATCCCGAACTGGTCCGCATGGAAGACCGCCACACCCTGGAGGGGGCGCTGCAACGCCTGTCCGACCGGCAGCGCGAAGTAATCCGTCTGCGCTACTACGACGGCTTGTCGCAAGCCGACATCGCCACCCGGCTCGGGATCTCCCAGATTCACGTGTCACGAATCCAGCGCGAGGCGTTGCGCCGGCTAAGGTTTTTGATTGAGGCGTAACAGAAGGCTCCGGAGCCACAGGACCGCTAGTCCAAGTCTTGCAACCAGCGTAACTAGGAGCGGTTGTTCGCGCGAGGCAGAGTAGGAGAACTCCGGAGCCACAAGTCCGCTGCTCCAGGTCTTTGAGCTAATGTAACGAGGAGCGGCTGTTGGGTCGACGCGGGACGTAACTACTTGCGCTTCGGGGGGACTGCGGCAATCCAGCTCCGGGCCTCGTTCATGGCGTCTGTTTCCGTTCTAAAGATCGGGAAGACACGCTGGAGGCCTGTGATGGTGAAGATCTTTTCAATTTGCGGCTGGTCGAAAACCAGCCCGAGATTGCCCCCGGCCTCCCGGGCCTGCTTCTGAGCCGTAGTCAATACCGAGAGCGCTGTGCTGTCCAGATAGGTGGTCCGCAGCAGGTTCACCACCAGACGGGCCCGTCCTGAAGTCAGCGCATTCTGGATGGCGGATTTCAGCTTTGGTGAGGTGTAGATATCGAGTTCGCCGGCAACCTCGAGAATGGAAACACCGTCTACGGTCCGCGTCTTGAGCTGCACGTCCACGATTTCGTCTTCCTCCTATTCCGTAAGGGAGCGCACCAGCGTACGCCAGGAGCCCGGAGCGGGAACGAGATGAGCATCACGGCACACGTCAGGAAGGATGAGAGCCCGGCGCGGGCAGATGAGCCGTTAAACCCACTCCCATATAGTGTATCGAAGTTTCTACCAATAAGTAAAGCCCTCTAACCCTTAAGAAGGCCGTGTAACGGCTAAGCCGTTTTTTGACGCCGCCCGGACCTCCTCCTGGCTCACCAGCTTGAGACGCTGCCGCCCGCTCCCATCCGGCCCGTCCAACGGGGGGCGGGAGATCAGCATGGTATAGTAGGGTCGGTTGCGAGGGCGGGGCGCGAGCGTGAGGTGGAACCGCCCGGAGCAGTTGGTCGCGGCACTGGCAATGGGCGCCGCCGTCCTGGCGGGCGGGTTGCTGCTGGTCATGCGCCGGCCGTCCCCGCCTGTCCGGTTTGTCGAGCCCCCCCTTCCTGCCGAGCTCTTTGTGCAAGTCGACGGTGAAGTCATGCGACCCGGGCTGTACCGCGTGGCTCGTGGTTCACGCGTGGAGGACGCTCTCCAGGGCGCAGGAGGGGTAACCGCCGAGGCCGATCTCCGCGGGCTCAATCGGGCGCGTCTGCTGCACGACGGAGACCGGGTAACCGTCCCGGCTCAACCCTCCGCACAGCCCCGCGCCGCCGGTGGATCACCCAGTCGTTTCGTCGACATCAACACCGCCACGGCCGCAGAACTTGAAACGCTGCCGGGCATCGGCCCGGTGCTGGCCGGGCGGATCGTTGAATACCGTACCCGTCACGGTGCCTTCCAGCGTCTAGAGGAGTTGCTGCAGGTCGAAGGGATCGGCCCTAGATTGCTGCAACGGCTTCGGTCTGTGGTCACCGTCCAATGAGGGGAACTCAACCGCTCCGCCCTGCGTAACAGACAGATCGGGGGCGAGGCGACCCTGGAGCCTGGTGTGACTCGTTCCAACACCCCGCCCCGCTACAATCGAGATGAAATTGCGGCGTTCGAGGCGCTGGTGGGCCGCTATGGCCAGCGTGTGTACACCATGGCGTATCGTATGGCCGGCAACGATGCCGACGCGAAAGACCTTGCGCAGGAGGCGTTCCTGCGCGTCTTCCGCGCATGGCGTTCCATCGATCCGTCGGCTCATCTCGACAGCTGGCTGTATCGTATCGTCACCAACCTGTTCATTGACATGTTGCGGCGGCGTCCCCGGGTGAGGATGGAGTCGCTGGATGCGCCGGTGACGGCGCGGAGCGGTGGCGAGATGGTACGAGAGATTGCCGACGACCGCGCCGGCCCCGAGGCCGACGTCGTGGACCAGCAGATGGAAGCGGACGTGCAGCGGGCGCTGGTGGCGCTCCACCACGACCTGCGCGCCGTGGTCCTGCTGAGCGATATCGAGGGATACGCCTACGAGGAAATTGCTGAGACGCTGGGCATCCCCGTCGGGACAGTCAAGTCGCGTCTGCATCGAGCCCGGAAGACACTGCAGGCCAGGCTCAGCCACCTGGCCTCGCATCGGCTGGAGAAGATCCCGTGACACACGCCCGATTGCAGCGCCAGCTCTCAGCGTACCTTGATGGCGAACTCGCGCCCGCCGAAGCCGACGAGGTACGGACCCATCTGGCGGGGTGCGCGGCCTGCCGGGAGGAACTATCACGGCTGCAGCACGTAAAGTCCCTCCTGCAGCGGTTGCCTGAGCGGTCCGTCCCCCGGGACCTCTGGGCGGCCATCCATCCTCGCATCGGGTCACCTCCCACGGCGACGGTCGAGTCGCTGGGCGAGGTGTTTCGCCGAATGCTTCGCAGGCCGGCCCTGGCGCTCGGCGCCGCCGTGCTCATCGTCGCGCTGGTCGCCGTCCCGCTGGTGCGCGGCCGCATCGAACGACTCCGGGCGGGGGAGATCGGCGCGGACCTCTTCGTTCGTGAGCACGCACTGGCGTCCGCCGATGATCCACTCTCTGACCGTGCCTACCTGGGGTTGTTGATTGGCGACGCCAACCTCGCGCTGGCCGGCACGCCGCGCCAGGAGAGCCGGGAGGACCGATGAGCCGCGGAGGGGTTCTGGTCGTGTGGCTGGTGACTGTCCTGGCGGTGCCGGGTCTTGGCGCGCCCGCTCGGCCCCCGTGGCCATCGGCTGCCGCGGTGGTGGCCGCAATGCTGACGGCGCCTGCCCTGGTGGACTATGAGGGGACGAAGGTCTTGAGCGCCGTACGAGGCGACCGCGCCGAGAGTGTGACGGCTCTGGAATCCTACAAGCGGCTGGGAAAGCTGCGATTGGAATTCCTTTCACCCGAATCGGTGAGCGGCCGGCTGATCGTCGACGATGGGGCGTCGTCCTGGCAATATGAACCATCGTATCATTTGGTGATCCGCGGTCCGTCGTTCCTCCGTCCGCCGGGGAGCCCCGCGCAGGCGCAGGACATCTTCCGGGGCTACCTGGTGGCGGTGCTCGGCGCCGAAGAGGTCATCGGGCGGCAGACGATCGTGGTCGCGATGGAGCCGCGGGCTGGCGGCGCCGGCCGGCGATACTGGGTGGACCAGGCGACCGGTGCGGTGCTCCGCATGGAAGAACGCGACGCGACGGGGGAGATCGTGTTCACCAGCTTCTTTACGAGGATCAGCTTCGGGCTGAACCTCCCGTCCGCGTTGTTCCGCTTCCACCTGCCGGCCGGAGCCCGAATCATCTCGCTCTTTCTCTCCGGCGATCCGGTCGATTCCCCCGCGGCGCTGCGGCGGCAGTCCGGGTTTGGTGCCGCCATGCCTGCATCCCTCTCGTACGGCTATCGTTTTCGCGATGGTACCGTCTCGCGGTATGGCGCGCTCGCCACGTCTGCCGCAACGTACACGGATGGCATGCGCGCCCTGACGGTGTATCAGACACCATCCTCGAAGATGGCATTCCCACGCGTGGGAATGCCGGTGAAGCTTGAGGCCGCCGAGGCACGACTGCTGGATCTCGGCTACGTCCGAGTGTTGATCTGGCAGTGGCGGGGGATCACCTACGCGCTCGCGGGAAGCCTGCCGGCGGCTGCGCTGATTGTGATCGCCGACGAGATGACCTCGCGCTGATCGGAAAGACGGTCACGCGGGATCGCGGGGAACCCCCACGCTTTGCTCGGGGCGGAGCAGGCGAACGCGGCAAGAACTCGCAGGGCCGAACGCCGCAGCGCATCATCGAAACTGCACAGAGGGGTCGCACAAAGCATTCCCGAACATTGCTCACAATCCGGGATCATGTGTCCTCGTTCCCCCGTTCCCGTGTTCCCGTAAGTCAGGGGGGCCCAGCGTGCACCTCCGCGAGTTCCAGCAAAGCATCGAGGCCATCTATGGCGCCCGAGACCGCCAGCGGGGGACAGATGGCACCTTTCGCTGGTTGGTCGAGGAAGTCGGTGAGCTCGCGCGCGCGATCCGGGACGGTGACCCCGATGCCGCGCAGATGGAGATTTCGGACGTGCTGGCCTGGACGGTCAGCGTTGCGTCGTTGTGCGGCGTCGACGTCGAGCAGGCCGCCTCACGCTACGCGCAGGTCTGTCCCAAATGTCATTACGCCCCATGCGTGTGCGCGGTCGAGCCGCGGTTCTAACCCCGCCGCTCTCCCCCCTGCGCTCATGGCTCCTGGACCCGCGCTTCCACCTGCCGCGCTCTCCGTGCACCGGGAGGCGACGGTCGTGGATCTGCACAACGACCTCATGTTGGAGGTGCAGGCGGCCAAGCGGGACATCACCATCCGATCGTCCGCTGGGCACGCCGATCTACCGCGCTTGCGTGAGGGTGGCGTCGATGGGCAATGCTTTGCCCTGTTCGTCCATCCCAAGGAAGCCGATCGGGGCTTCGCCCGGGTCACCGAGTTGCTCGACGCGTTTGACCGGTTGGCGGCGGCCAACGACGCCGTTCTGGGTCGGGTGACCTCGGTGGCGGAGATCGAACGCCTGCAGCAAGCCGGACGGTTAGCCGTGGTGCTCGCCATTGAGAATGGATCGGCGCTAGGGGGCGATCTGTATCATCTCGACGCCGTGTACGAACGCGGCGTGCGGATGATGAGCCTGACGTGGAACAATAGCAACGGGTTGGCCGATGGGGCGATGGAGTCGCGACACGGCGGGCTGACGCCGTTGGGTCGGCGGGTCTTGAACCGGATGCAGGACCTGGCGATGGTCGTCGACGTCTCGCACCTGTCCGAGAAAAGCTTCTGGGACACGCTGGCAGTGACACAAGGGCCCATCGTAGCCACCCATTCTAATGCGGCGGCGCTCACTCCGCACCCGCGCAACCTGAATGATGAGCAGCTCCGCGTCATGGCCCGTCGCGGCGGTGTAGTGGGTGTGAACTTCTATCCCACGTTCACCGGCGGGCCGGCGCTGTCACGCATCCTCGATCACGTCGCGTACATGAGCAAGGTCATGGGTCCGGACCACGTGGCGCTGGGATCCGATTTCGATGGGTTCGACGGCCGGGTGAGCGATCTAGAGGATGTGGCCCGGCTTCCCAACCTCACGGCAGGACTCCTGGCCCGTGGTTTTGATGCCCGAACAGTCACGCAGATACTGGGCGGGAACGCGCTGCGCGTGTTCCGAGAAGTGTGGGGGCGCTGATCACCACGAACTAACGGGAACGCGGGATCGTGGGAACACGGGAACGCGGTACCAAAGCATGACGCGTCTCCGGCTTGTTTCGCGTTCCCCCGCTCCGCCGCGAGCGAAGCGTGGCGGTTCCCGCTCCGCCCCGAGCCGGTGAAGCCGGCGTGGGGGTTCCCCTGTTCCCGTCCGTTAGCGTTTGTCGGTCCCCATGATCGCAAGAATCGCCTCGCGCACAATCGTCGCCGCCAGCACGGCTGTCCGTCCCGAAGGATCGTAGCGTGGCGACACCTCCACAAGATCCAGGCCCACGACGCGAAGCAGACCAAGCCGCCGCACGAACGCAAGGAGATCCTGGCCGCGGACGCCTTCGGGTTCCGGGTTGCCTGTCCCCGGCGCTTCCGCCGGATCGAGAGCGTCGATGTCGATCGTGACGTAGACGGGCCGCGGCTCGAGCCAGGACCAGACCGCGCCCGGGATGTCGAGTCGCGGAGCGCTGTACCGTAGACGTTTGGCGACGGCGAACTCCTCACGGGTTCCCGCGCGAACGCCCACCTGAAGGACGTGCAGGGGGGCGACGACGTCGAGCAGCCGCCGCATCACCGTGGCGTGGGAGATCGGCTGGTTCTCGTAGGTGTCACGGAGGTCGGTGTGGGCGTCCACCTGGATGACGGCCAGATCGGAATGGCGCCGCTGCAGCGTCAGGACAGCGCCAAGCGCGATGGTATGTTCACCGCCCAGCAACAGGGGGAGGGACGCGTCGAGCGCGCCCACGCGATCCTTCACAGCCGTGACCAGCTGCTCCGGTGTCAGCCCTGCCACATCGAGGTCGCCGGCGTCGGCATACGTCACGTCGTCGAGGTCGCGCTGGAGCACCGGACTGTAAGTTTCGATGCTCTGCGACGCCCAGCGAATGGCGGCGGGTCCTTCACGGCTCCCCGCCCGGAACGTCGAAGTGGCGTCAAAGGGAACACCGATGATGGTGGCAGCGGGACGCGGCGCCGGCCGTGAGCTCAGGAAGGCCATCGTCAGAGGAGCGCAGGGAGTTGCAGCCCGGCGGCATGTGTGGCGGGACCGTAGAAGCGGGTCTGGACAGATGTCAGGCGGTGCCGAATTGTGTCGCCCGCCACCCGTCCCGGATCGAATCGTTTGCTCCCGTACGAGAAACTCCACAACACACCGGGGTAGGCAGGTACGGGCGCCCAGTACGTGCCCACAATCGGAAACACGGCGTGTAGATGATGGCGCACCATCTCGATGAGGTCTCGCTGGTAGAGCAGGGAACCGCTTTGCGCAACGAGAAGCCCGTCGTCGCTGAGGAGCGTCGCGCATGCCGCGTAGAATTCCTGAGAGAAGAGCGCCACGCCCGGGCCTTTGGGGTCGGTCGAATCTACCAGGATGACATCGAACCGCTCCCGCGCTGTCCGCACGTAGGCGATGCCGTCTTCGACCAGCAAACGCGTTCGCGGATCGTCAAATGCCGCGCCGCTGATGCCGGGCAGGAAGCGCCGGCACACCTCGACGACGTCCCGGTCAATCTCGACCATGGTCACGTGCTCGAGAGGGTGTTTGAGAGACTCTTCCAGCGTCCCCCCATCACCCCCGCCGATGATCAGCGCGCGGCGTGGTGAGGGGTGGGTCACCACTGGTAGGTGCACAAGCATCTCATGATAGGTGTATTCGTCCCGCTCGGTGGTCTGGATCGCATCGTCAAGGACCAGCATACGGCCGAACAGCCGGCTGGCGGCGACCTGGATGCGTTGAAACGCGGATCGTCCATCGTACAGAATTGCGTCTACTTGCATGGCCTGGGCCACCCCGGGCCCGACGAGATCGACGATCCACTCCATAGGGATACCCCCTAACGACGCCACCATGGGACCATGTACCAAGGGACCAGGCAAGCGTCTCTGCAGTGTCAGTCTGGCCTGGTCCCCCTGGTCCCCCTGGTCGCCTGGCACCCTGGTTCCGTCATCATGCGAAGCCGCTCTCCTCCGGCCAAAACACCACGGCCGCGATCGCACAGCCGATCCGCTGCACCACGTGTTCCTTCACGGCCACGCGGATCTCATCCGGGGGCAGGTCGCGCACGGCCAGGGCTTCCTCCACCATTTTGCGGACGATCGTCTCTGCGTTCTCCCCAGTACCGGTGTGTTCATACTCCATGATCACCCCGTAATTCCCGTGGGAGAATCCCAGCCCGACTGCGGCAGCGATCCGCTCGCCGGGGGTGTGGCTGGCGATGCGCGCGTACACCGCAGGCGTCACCGTCCCAGGCACGAACTTGGGTACGGAGATGATCGTGACGCCGGCAGGGAGGATGCTGGTCACACGAAGGAAGTTCAGATTGGCGATGCCCGCGTCCATGAGCGCTCGATCGAACGCCGTCAGCTCGGTACGCCCCTCGCCGCTGCCGGCCACGATCGAGATGGCTTTGGGCTGTTCCCACATGCGAGACCACCTCGCAAACCAACGGTGCGTCTCCCGTACCAGCGCGGCTGGTACGCGTACCTTAGGGCACCACTTATCTGCCGCGTTGGTACGGGACGCGGCCGCATTCCTATTCCATCCACCGATGACTGCTCCTGCCCGCGACGATTTTTGGCACGCGGGGTACTATGGCAACCGTCCTGGGGGCACATTGAAGCTAGTCTCTTCCAGGCGGGACCGCACCGCCTGAAAGGATCGGGATGCTGCTGATGCGATCTGTGCCGTTGCTCCTTGTGCTCATCCTCGCGACGGCGGCGTGGCCGGCGCTGCCCGCGTCCGCGCCGGACGCACCGCCGGTGCCGGTTGGAGTCCGCGCCGCGGAGGGAGCTGACTTTGGCGCCCTGCGAAGCGCCGGCGCGACATCGGTCAAACTGGTGATCAACTGGTCCGAGGTCGAGACGCGGCAGGGCACGTTCCAGTGGGAAGCACTCGACGACGCCGTGAGCGCCGCGCAGAGCGCAGGCCTTCGGGTCATCCTGGTTCTGTCGTACACGCCGAAGTGGGCCTCCCAGGCCACCGGCAGTGAACTCCTCGATCCCGCGATTTACGCGAGAGAGCCACCGAAGCGGATCGGGGACTGGGAGACATTTGTGACCGCGGCCTCGTCGCGGTACCGGGACCGGGTCAAGGACTGGCAGATCTGGACGGCACGCAGTCTGCCGCTCTTCCGGGGCACGACGCGCGAGTACATCGATCTGCTCCGGTCGGCGCGCGTGCTCATCAAGCTTGCCGATCCCTCCGCACGCATCGTTCTCAGTACGCCGTACGGGTTCGATCTGGTGGATCTGCGGCGGATGCTGACCGACGCGTCTGATGATTTCGATGTGATCTCGCTGTCGCCGCGCGGGGTGTCCCCGGATGCCCTGCTACGGCCTCTTGGCGTGCTGCGGGAGCGATTGCTGCCGCGGGGATCGAAGCCCCTGTGGATCGAGTGGGATCCCTTTTCGTACGGCCAGCGTGCCAGCTGGCCTGGCCAGATGGTCAAGCTGCAGGCCGAGGCCAGGGCGTTCGGCATCGACTATATCTTCTGGGTCGCCGACGGCTCGGCCATCACGCGGATCGTGCTCGACACGCTGGGCGCGCAGATCGGACGCCACCCCTTCGCCGGATACATCACGAGGCAGCGTGTTCTGCTGCTGATCTTCGGCGACTCTGATGGAGTGGCTGTTGCCTGGAGCGGCGCGGCCGACACGACCCTCACTCTCGAGGGGAGCCCGCTGCATGCCTACACACCGACCGGCGACACCCGTCCAGTGAGCGGAGACGGTGAGAAGTCCAGCCTCACCGTGGGAAACGAGCCGCTGCTGCTCACTGGTATCGGCAGCGCGCTCCTGGCAGAAGCCAGGCAGGCCGATCAGACCGGCGCGTTCCCGGCGCTGCCCGTCGAGACCGACTACCGGCAGGCCGGGGACGTCTCGGCTCGCCTGGGCCGGACCAATGTGGAGCGAGGTCTCTACAACTCGCCCTTCCGCGAGCGGCGCAACGATGCCGCCGAGGTGGTGGACGTGGACGGCGGCGAGGCGCTGCGCGCGAACTCGGCGCAAGAGCGCGTGTACGTGCACTTTGACGTGGACGATACCTTCCTCTTCTTCGTCGACGGGCGGGCCCTGGTTGAAATCAGTGTGGAAGTACGGGGCGCATCGGCGCCGGAGCAGCTGGGTTTCAACATCTGGTACGATTCGATGAGCGGCTATCGTTTTACCCCCTGGCAGTGGGTCAACGCCTCGCCGGGGTGGCTGACCTACACGTTCCGCCTCCCCGACGCAGCGTTTGCGAACACCTGGGGATGGGACTTCGCCATCAACGCTGCCGGGAACCGGAATGAAGACCTTGTGATCAGGAGCGTGACGGTCAGGAAAGTCACCCCGTAAATTCCTGGTGCCGGGGAGCAGAAGGAAGTTGCACGCCCTCGTCCCGAACCATCTTCTTCCGGCACATCTGTCACACTCCAGGAAGGGGGAAGAGCGATGCAGAGGGATGCGCGCGTCACTGCGGTATGCGCCGCTGTCGTCGTCCTGCTGGCGGTCTCAGCCGCCGGGTATACGCCGGCGATCGCCCAGCAGGCGATCCCGGCATCTATCAAGGTCGGCGCGCTCTTTGACACCACCGGCCCGACGTCCGACGTTGGCGTGGATTATTCCAAAGGCGTGCTGGACCACGTGCGGTACATCAACGAGGTCGAGGGTGGTGTTCGCAGCAAAGTGAAGATCGACCTGGTATGGTCCGACTACGGCTATCGGATTCCAGACGCCCTCTCGCTCTACCGGAAGTACCGCGATGTCGACCAGGTCAACGCCATTGTCGGTTGGGGCACGGGCGACACTGAGGCACTCAAGGAGACCATCAGCCAGGACCAGATCCCATACATCTCGGCCAGCTATTCGTCTCACCTCAATGATCCCTCCAAGACGCCATACAATTTCTATCCGGTCTCAAGTTACTCGGATCAAATCCGCGCGGTCTTGAAGTACCTCAAGGATGTCGCTGAACAGGAGGGGATCAGCAAGCCGAAACTCGTTTTCCTCTATCCAGATCATCCGTACGGACGTGCGCCGATTCCCGCGGGCAAGGCCTACGCGCAGGAGCTCGGGTTTGTGGTCGGGGCGGATCAGATCGTGGCCCTGGCGGCGCTGGAGGCGCGTTCTCAGGTCGCGGCCGTCAAGGCGTTCGGCGCCGACTTCGCCTGGATCGGCGGCACCACCAACTCGGCCTCGGTGATCGTCCGCGATGCGAGGGCAGCCGGGCTGACCACACGGTTCGCGGTCAACGTGTGGGGATTCGATGAGAACATGATCAAGCTCATCGGGAAGGATGCAGACGGCGTGATCGCCACGACCCCCCACGTCTACTACGGCGAGCCGGCGGCCGGCATGAACAAGATCTTTGACGCGCTGCGGCGCTTCTACAACAAGCAGCCCGAGTTCACCTGGGGGACGACCCAGACGCCGTTCATCGCCTCGTACATCCGCGGCTGGTTGAACGTCTACCTGCTCAAGAAGGGCTTGGAGACCATCGTCGACAACTGGGCGACCTACTCCCGGTTGGGTGGCTTCAGCGGGCCATCAGTCCGGTCGGCCATCGAGACGCTGAAGAACTGGGATCCTGATGGCCTGGCGCCGGCGGTCACGCTGGCACGGGACGACCACCGGCCCTCCACGACCACGCGCATTGTTACCGTGCGCAACGGGCGGATCACAGTCGTGAAGCTGGTGACTGTTGAGCGGCGCAAGGACTGGCTGGGATTTTGAGTAACGGAAGGCCGGGAACGCGGGATCGCGGGAACACGGGAACGCGGCACGGAGCATGACACGACAAATCGATTGTTCCCGCGTTTCCCAGTTCCCGCGTTCCCGTCTCTTTCGGCCATGCTCACCGTCAACAACATCGAGGTGATCTACTGGGGGAGCATCCTGGTCCTCAAGGGCGTGTCTTTGTCCGTGGCCGAGGGGAAGATTACCGCGCTGATTGGGGCGAACGGCGCCGGAAAGACGACCACGCTCAAAGCGATCACCGGGCTGGTCCGCCTGGAGCGGGGTGAGGTCACCCGCGGCACCATCGAGTTTGCCGGCCGGCGAATCGAGAACAAACTCCCGGAAGAAACCGCTCGTGCCGGGATCGTCATGGTCCGGGAAGGCCGTCGGCTGTTTGAGGAACTGACGGCGGAAGAAAATCTGATGGTCGGCGCCGCACTGCGCGCCGGCGCCGGCGGCGCGCGGGTAGCGCGGCGTGAGCTGATCTATCAGTACTTTCCGCGCCTGCGGGACCGGCGCAAAACTCGGGCCGGGTACCTGTCCGGCGGCGAGCAGCAGATGCTGGCTATCGGGTGTGCGATGATGGCGGACCCCAGGCTCTTGCTGCTCGACGAGCCCAGCCTCGGGCTCGCGCCTCTGGTGGCCCGCGAAATCTTCGGCCTGATCCACCGCTTGAATGCGGACGAACGAATGACCATTTTGCTCATCGAGCAAAATGCCAAAATGGCTCTCCAGCTCGCTTCCTATGGCTATGTAATGGAGAACGGCAAGATTGTGCTCGATGGGCCGACGGAGAAGCTGCGGGCGGATGCCGACGTCGAGGAGTTTTATCTGGGCATCCGCGGGGCGGAGCGTAGGCGGTTTACGGAAGTGAAGAGTTACAAGCGGCGGAAGCGCTGGCTGGCCTGACAGACCAAAAAAAGGAACACGGGATGGCGGGAACACGGGAACGCGGCAGTGACCGTTGGAGGGTTCGTGACGTTCCCGCGTTCCCCCGTTCCCGCGTGCCCCCGTTCCCGCGTTCCCCCGTTCCCACGTGCCCCCGTTCCCGCGTTCCCGATTGTTAATAGGCGAACGGCCAGAGATCGAGTTTCCGTTTCAGTTTCCGGAGCAGCATCGCCAGTCCGCCGGGCTCCCAGATCAGGAGCGCAATCAGCGTCACCCCGAAGACAATCTCCCGCAGCGGTGTGGCGATTTTGCCAAAGGCAGGGAACACCGTGAGAACGGTCGGGGCGATGATCCGGAGCCCCTGGGAGAGGATCCACACAAAGGCCGACCCCAGATGTGGCCCCCAGGCGCTTGTGAGCCCGCCGATCACGATCATGGCCACGTAGTCGATGGATGCCCCGACGTTGAACTGCTCTGTGGTGATGAGCCTGTTGTAGTGGGCCCACAGGCTTCCGGCGACGCCGGCGTAGAAAGCGGCGATCCCAAACGCGAGGGCTTTGTAGTAGAGGAGGTGGATGCCGAGAACCTGGGCCGCATAGTCGCGATCGCGCACGGCCATGAATGCGAGGCCGATACGGCTGCGGACCAGGTTCGCGGCGAAGACCCCCGCCGCGACCCAGAGCACCAGCACGACGTAGTAGAATTGCCGGTCCGTGCGCACGGTCCATCCTCCGACAGACACCGGCGGGACAGTGGTGGCGCCGATCCCTCCGGTCGCATGGATGAGCGCGTACTCGGTGAGGAACTGAAACGCCAGGGTGGCAATGGCCAGGTACAGTCCCTTAATGCGAAGCGACGGGAGACCGACGACGATGCCAAAGAGAAATGTGATGAACGAGGCCACCGGTAAGGCCACCACAAAGGGGAGCCGGAGCGCCTGGCTGAGAAAGGCCGATGAATAAGCGCCGATGGCCATGAACGCGGCATGGCCGAGCGAGATCTGCCCGGTGAATCCGGTCAAGAGTGCCAGCCCACACGCCCCCACGGCGTAGATACCGATGGTGTTGAGCAGGAAGATGTACCGGCCCGCCCACAGGGGTGCCAGCACCAGGCCGGCGAGAAGAACGCCGAACCCGATGCGGTAAAATCGCGTGTCCAGGATTGCCATGTCCTGGACGTATGTAGTCTTGAAGTCGCCAGAAGGGCGGAGGCTCATAGAGGACCTACCGGGAACGCGGGAACGCGGGAACGGGGGAACACGGATAGAACAGTCTGGGCGTAGTCGTCGCGTTCCCGTGTTCCCGCGTTCCCGCGTTCCCGTCTGTTAGAGTCGTTCAACGTGTTCCGTCCCGAAGAGTCCGTACGGCCGGACGAGCAAGACCAGCAAAATCACGACGAACGCTGTGATGTCTTTGAATCCGTAGATGATGTTGGCGTCGATGTAGCCGCCGGCGATGGTTTCGATGATGCCGATCGCGAAGCCGCCCAGGATCGCGCCGGGGATGCTATCGAGTCCTCCCAGGATCACGGCGGCCAGCGCTTTCAAACCGACGAACCCCAGCGCAAAGTTCACGCCCAGCCACAGTCCCAGCAGGATCCCGCCGACCGCCCCGGCCATCGAGGCAAAGGCCCAGGCATAGGCGAAGACCCGGCGCAGGCTGACGCCCAGCGTGCTGGCGGTCAGCTGTTCGTTTGCCGCGGCGCGCATCGCGATTCCCACCAGGGAGTAACGGAAGAAGAGCCAGAAGACCAACAGCAGGCATGCCGCCGTGGCGGCGCTGTAGACGCCCACACTCTGGATAGGGATACCGGCGATGCGGAGGGTCCCGCCGGGAAGAGCCGCCGGGAAGTTACGGGTGCTCCCTCCCCAGATCCCGACCATGAGGCCGCGCACGACGTAACCCAGCGCTAACGTGACGATGATCACCGACAGCAAGGGTTGGCCGAACAGCGGCCGCATGATCACCCGTTCCACGGTGAACCCGAGCAGCGCCGCAGCGAGGAGTGTGAGCACGACGGCCAGCGCGAATGGGACAAACTGCGTCAAGGCAATTGCCAGGTACCCCCCAAAGAGGACGAGCTCGCCGTGCGCCAGGTTGAGGATCTTTGTGGACTTATACAGGAGCGCAAAGCCAAGAGCGATCAGCGCGTAGATGCTGCCGACCGCCAGGCCGTTCACCAGACCGCTGAGGATGAATTCTTTCACGGCCGGATATTCGAATACTGGGCGAAAGTTCCAACCGGGGTGAATAGTGAATCGTGAATAGTGAATAGTGGAACAACCTTGTTTGCGTCGTGTCCGCCAACAGGATCAGACGTGTGACGTGTTGGTTTTCGACTATTCACCATTCACTATTCACCATTCACTATTCACTCTTCACTCTGATCTACACGTCCGTAATCTGAAGGGTTGTCCTGATCGCTCGAGTCGTCCCGTCTTCGTAGCGGACCAGGAGGGTCGCGTCAAACGTGGCCTGCCCGGTATGCATGGCGGTGATCAGGTGCTGATAACGCTCGGCGATGAACCGCCGGCGCAGTTTCCGGGTCCGCGTCAGCTCATCGTCGTCGGGGTGGAACTCCTTGTAGAGTGAGACAAACCGCCGCACTCGCCATTCCGGCCGCAGGCGGCGGTTCACATCGCGGACGATGCCGTGCAGCAGATCAAGGACGTGACGCTTCTGAGAAAGATCGGCATACGACGTGTGGGCGATGCCGCGATCTTCGGCCCACTTCCCGACGCTGCGCATTTCGATGTTCAGAATCGCGGCCAGCGTGCTGCCGTCGGGAGCGCACACCACCATCGCTTCCTGGATGTAGGGCGTAAATTTGAGCATGGCTTCGATTACCCAGGGGCTCATCTTGCTGCCATCCCCCAGGGTGATCACGTCGGACATCCGATCGAACATGATCACGTCGCCGGTGGGATCGACGGCCCCGTAATCGCCCGTGTACAGCCAGCCCTCGCGCAGCGCCTGGGCGGTGGCGTCCGCATTCTTGTAGTAACCCAGGAACACGCTGGGGCTGCGGCTGATGATCTCCCCCTCGTCGGTGATCCGCAGGTCTGTATGCGCGATGGGGAATCCCATCGTCCAGAAGTGCACCCGGCCGTCGCGGTGCACGCAGGAGATGCCCGCGATCTCAGTTTGTCCGTAGATTTGCTTCAAGTTGACGCCCAGGGAGTGAAAGAATTTGAAGTAATCCGGCCCCAGCGGCGACCCCCCGTTCCAGGCCACGCGTATGCGCGCGAAGCCGATCTTGTCCAGCACCGGCCGGTAGACCAGCCAGCGGGCCATCGCGTGCTGCACCCGCAGCCACCATGGCACCGGCATGCTCTGCGCCCGCAGGTCCACAACGCGACCGCCCACGGCAAGGGCCCAGGCGCAAGCCCGCTGGCGCAGCTGGCCCGCATCGAGAATGCGCACCGTCACTGCGGTGTGCAAGGCTTCATAGATGCGGGCCGGAGCGAAGGTGAACTGTGGACCGATCTCGCGGAAGTCCCGCTGTGCCGTTTCCGGCTCTTCGGGGAAATTGACGGTGAACCCCACCAACTGGTGCAGCGTGGTGGACACCATTTGTTCCCCGATCCAGGCGAACGGCAGATACGAGACGAAATCGTCTCCCCGTCCGATGTGCGGCTCGACGGCGTGGAAGTTCATCCCCTGCGCGATCAGGTGGCGGTGCGAGAGCATGGCCAGCTTGGGCAGCGCGGTGGTGCCGGAAGTCTGGCAGAAGATGGCGATGTCGTCGGCCTGCCCCGCGTTCACCAGCTGGTCGAAGAGTTCGGGCTGTGAAGTATTGAGGTCGCGGCCCAGACGCAGCACCTCGGCGAAACTCACCAGTTTGGGATGGCCGTACCGCCACATGCCGCGCCAGTCCTCAACGACAATCCGCCCCACCTTCGGCAGCAGCGCTTCCATCTCGAGGACTTTGTCGGCTTGCTCCTGATCCTCACAGAATACATACTGAGCGTCAGAGAAGTCGACCAGGTGCGTTAACTGTTCGGCCAGGCTGTCCTGGTACAGCCCATAGGTGATGGCCCCCACGCTCTGCGCTCCAAGTGCCGCGTAGAACAGCTCGGGGCGGTTGTCGCCGACGAGCGCCAGGATCTGCGCCCGCCGCAGTCCCAGAGCCACAAGCCCGAGCCCGAAGGCCTGGGCGTGGCGATAGTATTCGCGCCAGGTGATCGGCCGCCAGACCCCCATGTCCTTTTCCCGGAACGCGATGCGGTCGTCGAACAATCCTGCATTACGGCGCAGCAGTTTCGGGAAAGTGTCCACCGCCGCGTCGAGCGCGAATCGGGGAGGAAGATGCGTCGGGCTCTCTAACAGAGTCGCCATGGCTAGTGCGCCGTTCCCTCGTCGGCGTGGCCGATATAGGCGCGAATCACATCAGGGTTGCGCTGGATCTGGTCTGGGGAGCCCTCGGCGATCTTTTTGCCATAATCCATCACGATGAGGCGATCGCATAGATCCATCACCACCCCCATGTCATGCTCAATGAGGATCATGGGCAGCGAGCGGACCTCCTTGAGCTCAAGGATGTACCGGGCCATGTCCGACTTTTCGTCTGCGCTCATGCCGGCCATGGGCTCGTCCAGTATCAGCACCTGCGGGTCCATCGCCAGCGCCCGGCCGAGCTCGACCTTTTTTTGGATGCCGTAGGGGAGGTCGGCCACGAGGTGGCGGCGGGCTTCCTCAATCTCCAGAAAGTCGATGATCTCTTCGACCACCCCACGATGTGTCACGTGCTCGCGCTGCGCCGGCCCAGCATACAGGCCGCAGGCCAAGAGGCCCGATCGCATACGGATGATCCGGCCGGTCATGATGTTGTTCAGCACGCTCATCCCCGGGTACAGTGCGATGTTCTGGAACGTGCGCGCGATGCCCAACGCCGCGCGCCTGTGCGGGGCGAGGTGCGTGATGTCACCGCCGCCGAACACGATGCGGCCACGCTGGGGCCGGTAGAAGCCGTTGATACAATTCAGCACGCTGGTCTTCCCAGCGCCGTTGGGACCGATGATGCCGAGGATCTCGCGCGGTGCCAGCACAAACTCAACTCCAGCGATGGCCTGGATCCCGTGGAAACGCAGATGGAGGTCCTCCACGCAGAGCACCGGCTCAGGTGTCATCGCGGACTAATTACGGGCCGCCAGTAACTCCCTCCTCCACAGGAGCCGGTCGCTCGCAGGCGGAAAGATGAGGGCGCGGAAGCGCCCATCCTCATTCCCCTCTCCCGGTGGGAGAGAGTCAAAGGTAAGGGCACGGGCGTACCCGCTGCGACCGCATGTGGTAGGGGGTGGCGACCGTTCACGACGTCTATGATCCCGCCGAACTCCAGCCGGCGTCCCAGCGGGCCGGGACGCAGGAAGTCGCGCTACGCCGGGTCGTCGAACGCGCGGTCACAGGGTCGCCGGCGCTGCGTCAGGCGCTCGAAGCCGCGGGGGTGAGCCCGGAAACGGTCACCCTGGCCGACTTGCCGCGAATTCCACTATTGAAGAAGGAATCGCTAGCCACTAGACAGGGTGAGGCCCCCCCATGGGGCGGTTGGCTGGCGAGGCCGCTGGCTGATGTCCGGCGGATTTTCGTGTCGCCCGGCCCGATCTACGAACCCGAGGGACGGATGCCGGACTATTGGGGGTTTGCGCCGGCATTGTTCGCCGCCGGTTTCCGGCGGGGCGACGTCGTGCTCAACACCTTCTCGTATCACCTCACGCCAGCAGGCGCAATGTTCGACGGCGCGCTCGAGGCCCTGGGGTCCGTGGTTGTGCCCACGGGTGTGGGGAACATCGAGATCCAGGTCAAGACGCTGCAGGACGTCCGGGCTCGTGGGTTGATCGGCACCCCCAGCTTTGTCGCACTGGTTCTTGACAAGGTGAGTGAGCGGGGAACGCGATCTTCCCTGGAGGTGGGATTCGTCTCCGGCGAACCACTCTCCGAGTCGCTGCGCACCGATCTGGAGCGCCGCCACCGGATGCGCATCGGCCAGGCCTATGCGATTGGTGACATCGGTCTTCTCGCATACGAATGCTCACAGCGCACCGGTCTCCATGTTGCCGAGCGCGTGGTGGTGGAGATCGTCGATCCTGCCACCGGGGCGCGGCTGCCGGACGGGGAGATGGGCGAGGTGGCGGTCTCGTTTCTCAGCGACCTGTACCCATTGCTGCGGCTGGGCACCGGCGACCTCTCGCGCATCGCCCCGGGTTCCTGCGCGTGCGGCCGCACGTCGGCGCGGTTGGAACGCATTTTCGGCCGCGTCGGAGATGCCGTGAAGGTCCGCGGTATCTTTCTGCATCCACACGATTTGGACCGCGCGATGGCGCGGCATCCTGAGGTGGCCCGCTACCAGGCGGTGGTCACGCGCCGCGAGCACCAGGACGAGTTGACGGTGCGGCTTGAGACCGGTGGACCGCAGACACGGCTCGGGGGTGCCGTGGCCGACAGCGTGCGAGAGGTCACTCGCCTGCGTGCGGTCGTGGAGGTGGTACCGCCCGGAACGATCGGACCGGATGAGAAGAAACTTGTCGACTTGCGGACGTGGGACTAGATGCAGAACGCAGAGTGCAGAACGCAGAACGCAGAAACAGATGGAGCTGGCGTACTTGCAGTCTGCGTTCTGCCATCTGCGGTCTGCGTTCTACGATAGAGGTGGGGCAATGTCCGACTGTCTGTTCTGCCGTATTGTCGCTGGCGCCATTCCGTCGCAGCGGGTGTTCGAGGATGAAGACGTCATCGCCGTCCGAGACATCAATCCGCAGGCACCGGTGCACGTGCTTCTCCTGCCGAAGAAGCACATCGCGTCCGTTCTCGATGCGAAGGAGAGCGACAGGGGACTCCTGGGACGGATTGCGCTGGTGGCAGGAAAGATCGCACGGCAGGAGGGCATCGCCGAGCGCGGGTTCCGGCTCCTGACCAACACCGGTCCCGACGGTGGTCAGGCGGTTGCGCACCTGCACTACCATCTCCTTGGGGGCCGGAAAATGGGGTGGCCTCCCGGCTAAGTGCGGGCGCGGCAGCGCCCAACCTCATTTCCCTCTCCCTGAAGGGAGAGGGATGAAGGGAGAGGGATGAAGGGTGAGGGGGTCGGCGTCACACGTCTTGGTTGAAGCGCTGATTGAGGAAGTGAGACCGCGGAGCGCTCAACCATGCCACCTTTGAACCGTACCGCCCCGCCGTAGTATAATGACGGAAGTTTCGTTCATCCCGACCGGTGGGTCCGGGGGTCCCAGAAAATTCGCAGTCCAGAATTTTCGGGGTGGCTCCGATCTAACCCAATTGGTCATCGCTGGGCCGGGGTGGCGGGGAGGGGGTGGGGGGATGACGGAAGTCCGTGTTGGCAAGGACGAAAGCCTGGATAGCGCCCTTCGGAGGTTCAAGCGGCAGGTGAAGCGCTCCGGTATTCTCACGGATGCCAAGCGGCATGAGCATTACGAATCGCCGAGCGCGAAGCGCCGCAGAAAGCTGGCACGCCGGAAGCGGCGCGGAGGCTACTAGGCCCATACGGGCCGCCGCCAACTGGAGTGTCTGCCGGTACCGTGGGGCGTTCTTGCTGGCGGCGTTTGGTGTTCAACGAGAAGGGGGACCGTCGTCCCCCTTCTATGATTCTTCTTACAGGCATCCCGCGATGACCCTAGCAGACCGACTCGCCGGTGACCAGCGCAAGGCTATGCTGGCTGGGGACTCGTTACGTGTCTCCACCATCCGTCTGGCCCGCGCCTCGATTCAGAACGCGGCGATTGAGCGCGGCCGCGACCTGACCGATGCCGAAGTCGTGGAGGCGCTGGGCCGTGAGATGAAGCGCCGGCGGGAGTCGATCGAGGCGTTTGCGAAGGGCGGACGCGATGACCTGGTTCGCAAGGAGACCCTGGAACTCGCGATCCTCGCAGAATATGTCCCGGCGCCGCTTTCCCCCGCAGAGCTCCGTGCCATTGTCGCGGAGGCGATCACTCAGGTGCAGGCGAAGGACGTCCGCGACATTGGACGGGTCATGGCCGTGGTGATGCCGAAAGTGAAGGGGCGGGCAGATGGGGCGGCCGTGAACCAGCTCGCGCGCGAGTTGCTGCCCAGGACAAGTTGAAGAGTTGCAGAGTTGAAAAGTTGGAGAGTCAGCCGCGAGCCCATAATAGACTCCTGTCCCGGCTCTTCAACTCTTCAACTCTCCAACTTTCCAACTCCAGGTGATGCGGAGTGTCCCTGTGAAGAAAGGTCAGGGCGGGCGGGCTCGAAAACCAGTCAAGCGCGCACAGAGCGCGGGCGGCGTCGTCTTCCGCCGCGATGGGGGGGCGCCCCGCATCCTACTGCTTAAGCACTCCAGCGGAAAATGGATGCTTCCCAAGGGGACCATCGAGGAAGGCGAGACGCCCGAGGCGGTGGCGCTGCGGGAGGTACGTGAGGAGACCGGGATCTCAAATGTCCGCGTCGTAGCGGACCTCGGCGAGGAGCGCTACTACTTCTTCTGGCGTTCCGAGGATACATACTACGACAAGACCGTGCGCTACTTTCTCCTGGAGTTCCTGGGCGGCGAGGAAGCACGCCCGCAAGCCGAGGAGGGATTCGTGACCTGCGAGTGGGTTCCCCTCGACGATGCCATCGAGCGGATCAAATACAAGGAAACCCGCGAGGTCGTACGCCGGGCCAAGGAGCGACTGGTGCAACCCGACCTGGCCGCGTCGTCCTAGTGGCGTCGCCACGCGCTCGACCGCGGTGACGCGTCTGGGCACGCTCCAGGCAGGCGGCTGGTACGGCCCTCGCCGCACCGCGACGGATCCACAGGGAGGGTGGCATGCGCTCTGAGCATCGCGATCGACTTGTGCAGGAGACGCTGGACAAGTACGCTCGCTACGTCAATGCCGGTCTCGCCAAGTTGTATCGCTTCGCCAATGTGATGACCGTGGAGTGGGAGGCCCGCGGGGCCATCATCCACGATCTTCACGGCAAGGAATACATCGACTGTTCCGGCGGGCCGGCCATCTTTAACGTCGGCCACCGGCACCCGAAGGTCATCGCGGCAGTAAAGGAACAACTGGACCGGATGCCGATGTCGGTCCGGGCCATGCCGCGCAAACCCGAAGCCGACTTGGCCGAATTACTCGCCCAGATCACGCCCGGCGAACTGCAGTATACCTTTTTCGCGAACAGCGGGACGGAGGCCAATGAGGGGGCCCTGAAACTCGCCCGCCTCGCCACCGGCCGGACTGAGTTCGTCGCCGCGGAGGGCGCGTTTCACGGAAAGACGATGGGCGCATTGTCAGCGTCGGGGCGAGAGAAGTACAAGGCTCCATTTCAACCTCTCGTGCCGGGGTTCACCCACGTCTCGTTCGGCGATCTGGAAGCCATGGCCCGCGCTGTCAGCGACCGGACCGCGGCGGTCATCCTCGAACCGATCCAGGGAGAAAACGGCGTCATCGTTCCGCCGGACGGCTATCTGTGGGGCGTGCGTAAAATCTGCGATCAGCGGGGGGCCCTGCTCATCCTCGATGAGGTCCAAACGGGCCTGGGCCGGACCGGGAGGATGTTCGCCTGCGAGCACTGGGGGGTGGTGCCCGATATTTTGACCATGGCGAAGGCCTTGGGCGGCGGCGTGATGCCGATCGGCGCCTTCACGGGCCGCCCGGCGCTCTGGAAGGCGCTGGAAACTAACCCCTATCTGCACTCGTCTACGTTCGGGGGCAACCCGCTGGCCTGCGCGGCGGGGATCGCCACGATCCGTGTCATCCAGGACGAACGTCTGATTGAGCGCGCTGCCGATCTTGGAACGTATCTGATGGAGCGCCTGGCGGCGCTGGCGCGACGGCATCCTGCAATGGTGAAACAGGTCAGGGGGAAGGGATTGCTGGTCGGAGTAGAATTCACCGATCCCGATATCGTCCTGCTCGTCACTGCGGAGGCGCTGCAGCGCGGCGTGATCGTGTTCTACAGTCTCAACAATCCGTCGACGTTTCGTCTTGCGCCGCCGCTGGTCATCACCCGGCCGCAACTGGACCGGGCGGTGGAGGCTCTGGAGGAGGCCGTGGCTGCTGCGGAAGCGCTGCTGGCAGAGGTGGCATCGGAGGCCACGGCGCCTTCGTGAGTCGTTGGCATTTGACACTACCAGGGAGCCGATTGTAGATTGAGTAGGAACGGGAATACTGAACCTGCGATGAGGGGACTCGCCGCCCCTGAGTAGGCCGGCGCCGCCGTTACCGGCACATAGAGAGCCCCACTTGACACAGTTGAAAAGTTGGAGAGTTGGAAAGTTGGATCCAACCCTTCAACTCTTCAACTCTCCAACTTGTCGTTGTAGTGGGGAAACGGGGTGGTACCGCGGGAGCGCACCTCTCGTCCCTAGTGACGAGGGGCTTTTTTATTGTGAATTGGAGAATTGTGAATTGTAAATTGCGAAAATGACGATGGCAGGTCAAATTCACAATTGGCAATCCACAATTCGACAATCCAATAGGTGGTTGTTATGACCAATCAGACTCATATGAATTGGCGCAGCGTCGCCGATGCGTTTCTCGAGTTCTTCCGGACGAGGGACCACGTGGTGGTCCCGAGTTCGTCGTTGGTCCCAGCCGGCGATCCCACTCTCCTCTTTACCAACGCGGGGATGGTGCAGTTCAAGGATGTCTTCTTGGGCCGCGAGCGGCGCGCCTACGCCCGCGCCGCGACGTTACAGAAGTGTATGCGCGTCCAGGGCAAGCACAACGACCTGGACAACGTCGGGCCCAGCCCCTGGCACCATACATTCTTCCAGATGCTCGGCAACTTCAGCTTCGGAGAGTACTTCAAGCCAGAAGCGGTCGCGTACGCCTGGGAGCTGATGACCAAGGGCTACGGGGTCGACCCGCAGCGGTTGACCATCACGGTGCACACCACGGACCAGGATGCCGCTGCCGCCTGGCGGGCGGTCGGCGTACCCGACTCGCGCATCCTGCGCCTGGGTGATACAACGAACTTCTGGATGATGGCCGACGTGGGGCCATGCGGCCCAACGTCCGAGTTGCACTACGACTGGGGGCCGCAGCACTGCACCTGTGGCCGGTCCGATTGCAGCGTCGCCTTGGACAACGGCTGTCTGCGGTGGTTGGAGATCTGGAACCTCGTCTTCATGCAATTCGACCAGCGCGCCGATGGGACGCGTCTGCCACTGCCGAAACCTGGGGTCGATACGGGCATGGGGCTGGAGCGCATCGCGACCGTGCTACAGGACACCCACGACGATTATCGCACCGATCTGTTTATGCCGCTCATGGATCGCCTCCAGCGCATCCTCGGGCAGACCGACCGCCAGCGGGCCGAGCACACCGTGGCGTATCGGGTCATGGCTGATCACGGCCGCGCCATGACCTTCCTGATGGCCGACGGTATTGTGCCCGGGAACGAAGGCCGGAGTTATGTCCTGCGGATGATCATGCGTCGGGCCATGCGTTTTGGACGTTCCGCCGGCGTGACCCATTCGTTCCTGGCGGAGTTGGCCGGCGCCGTCACAGATGAGATGGGTGACACGTACCCTGAATTGCGCCGGCAGGCATCATTCATCGAATCGGCCGCGCGCCAGGAGGAGGAGCGGTTTGCCCAGACGCTGACCGGCGGGCTGCAGCGGCTGGAAGAACTGATCGGCGACGCGCTGGCCGCCTCACGGGGCGTGCTCTCCGGCGAGGAGGTGTTCCGGCTGTACTATACATTCGGGTTCCCGGTGGAGATGACACGCGACGTCGCGCGGGAGCATGGGCTGGCTATTGATGAAGAGGGCTTCGCCCGCGCGATGGAGGCGCAGCGCGAGCGAGCGCGGGCTGCGCAGTCGTTCGGCGGACCGGGCGACGACCGCCGGTATGCCCAGTTTGTCCAAAAAGGCGTCAGCGCCGAGTTTGTGGGGTACACGAAGCATGCGGCGCGGGCCCGGCTCGTGGTGCTGCTTGTCGACGGGGAACCGGTCGGCCAGGCGGACACGGGCGCGCAGGTCGAGGTGATCCTGGATCGTACCCCATTCTACGCGGAGGGTGGCGGCCAGGTCGGGGATGCCGGCCGCGTGCGCGCGTCCACCGGCGCGGTGGAGGTCGTCGACACACAGCGTCCGGCGGGCGGGCTGATCGTGCACCGCGGTCGCGTGGCCAGCGGGACGATCCGCGCCGGGCAAACGGTGCGCGCCGAAGTGGATGTGCCTCGACGATGGGACATCATGCGAAATCACACCG
>VBAP01000006.1:0-10581 GCA_005882335.1 Candidatus Segetimicrobium genomatis | reverse complement strand
ACCGGGCACTTCGCGAGGCGTTGGGTGAACACGCGCGGCAGGCCGGGTCGCTGGTGGCTCCGGACCGCCTGCGATTCGACTTCGTGCATCTCGCCGCGCTGACCGCGGAGCAGCGCGGCGCAATCGAACGCCGGGTGAACGACCAGATCCTGGCCGACCTGCCGGTGCGCACACGGTGGATGAGCTACGAAGAAGCCACACGGCTCGGCGCCATGGCCTTGTTCGGTGAAAAGTACGGGGACCGAGTCCGCGTCATCAGCATCGATGCATACAGCCGCGAGTTGTGCGGGGGCCCGCATCTGTCGCGCACCAGCCAGGCTGGGCTCTTTAAGATCACGGCGGAGAGCGGGGTGGCTGCGGGAGTGCGGCGGATTGAAGCCGTGACCGGTCGGGGCGCCTACGCGCTCATGACCAGGCAAGAGTCAATCCTGAACGCGCTCTCACACGAACTGAATGCGGAGCCTGAGGCGCTGCCGGATCGCGTGAAGCGGCTGGAGGAACGGATCGCCGAACTTGAACGCCAGGTGCGCACCCAAATCCGGGAGCAAGCGCTCCAGGCGGACCACGCGCTGGATCGCGGCGACGGCCTGAAGGTACGAAGCACCGTCGTGCCGTTCTCCGACCCGGGACAACTGCGGAGCTTTGCGGACGGGTTGAGCCGCATGTCCGGCGGCCGGGTGTTGACTGTGGTGGGTTCGGAGTCGACCGGCCAGGTGATTGTGATGACGTCTGACCCCGAGATTCACGCTGGAAAATTTGTCGAGGCGCTGACGAAAAAGCACGGCGGCGGCGGGGGCGGGCATGACAGGCTGGGGCAAGGTGGTGTCAAGGATCCGGCATTAGTGCGCACACTCGTAGAGGACGTGGTGACCGAGAGCGTCCTCGACGACCTCATCAGGGCGGCGAAGAAATCACGGTGAGGATTCTTGCGCTCGACGTCGGGGAAAAGCGGATCGGCGTCGCCGTTTCCGATCCCGGCGGAATGATTGCGCAGCCGGCCGGCGTCATCATCCGGCGGTCCCGGCGGCAGGCGATCGCAGAGATCCGGACCCGCGTCGTCGCATGTGACGCCGGACGCATTGTGGTCGGGTTGCCGGTGCGCATGGACGGCACAGAGGGAGAGGCCGCAGCCGGCGTGCGAAAGTTCGTTGACCTCCTGCGCGAGGCCGTGCCGGTCCCGGTCGATGTCCAGGATGAGCGTCTCTCGACCGCGGAGGCGGATCGGGCCATGATCGCGGGTGGTGTGCGCCGCCTCCGTCGCCGCGCCTCGCGAGATGCAGTCGCGGCAGCGCTCTTTCTCCAAACCTACCTGGACCGGCGGCGACACTAGAGGCGCCGGTAGGCGCCAACCATCTTTCCCTCTCCCTGGAGGGAGAGGGGCGAGGGGTGAGGGGGCACACAAACTCTCCGTGCTCCCATGTCGAGGGGTTTGACACCCCCGAGCCGCCGGTGCTACGCTCACACAGACAACGCGTGAGGTGCGTACGTGACGGAAGGCAGTGACGGCATCACGCTGCTCGACGAGGACGGAAAGACCCACGAGTTCAGCCTGGTGGACGTTGTTGAGGTTGACGGGACCCGGTACGCAATTCTGCAGCCGTCGGATCAAGCAGACCCGGCCGTCGTATTCCGAGTGGACGGAGAGACGTTGGTTGCGGTCGAGGACGAAGCCGAGTTTCGCAAGGTCGCGGCGGCTATCGAGGAAACGGCCGAGTACGATGACGTCGAGATCGTGGACGACGAGGCGACGGACGACGGCGATCTCGATGACGATGCTCATCAGGAGGGCGGCGGCGGGCCGGTGATGTAACCTCGCCGCCGGTCCCGTGAGCGGGTTGAGTAATTTCCGCCGCTGGGTACGCCGCGCGCCAGCTGACGCACGGGTACGTCGGGCCGCGGGCGTCCTCGTGGTGATCGTCGCGCTCAGCGCCGCCGGGATCACCGCCGCGAATCGTGGCGTCGACCCCGTCGGCAAGGGACGGATCGTGGTGATCCCTCCCGGGGCCTCCTCCGGCGAGATTGGGCGGGTCCTGCAATCTGCCGGTGTGATCAGGCGTTCATCGTATTTTGTCCTCGCGGTCCGGCTGCGGAGACTGACGCGGGCGTTGCAGGGCGGCGAGTATCTGCTCTCGCCGTCGATGACGTTGCTGGACACCGTGGACGTCATCGCCCACGGCCAGGTTGTGCTGCATCCCGTCACGATCCCGGAAGGATTTACCGCAGCCGAAATTGTGGATGGGCTGGTGCTGGAGGGACTCGGTGAGCGTACCCGCCTGGCCGAGATCGTGGAACGGGGTGCCGACCTCTTCCCGCACGAGTTTCTGCACTGGATGCCGATCCGCTCGCTGGAGGGCTATCTGTTTCCGGATACCTACCGGCTTCCCCGGGGGATACCCGAGCGCGAGGTGATCCGGGCGTTGCTGGATCGCTTCGAGCAGGTCGTCGTGCCGATGTGGAAGACGGAGGGAGGAGGCCGCTCGCTGCACGAGGTCATCACCCTGGCGTCACTTGTGGAGCGGGAAGCGCGTCTGCCGCAGGAGCGGGCGCTCATCGCGGGTGTGCTGTATAATCGGCTGCGCCGCGGCATGCGGCTGGAAGTCGACGCGAGCGTGCTCTACGCGCTGGGCCGCCACAAATCCGTCGTGACGTACAAAGACTTGGAGGTCAACTCGCCGTACAACACGTACAGGCACGCCGGCCTGCCGCCGGGTCCGATCGCTAATCCAGGGCTGGCGGCGATTCGCGCTGCCCTTGCGCCGGCAACGACCAACTACCTCTATTATGTAGCCCGGCCGGACGGGTCCCACGTCTTCAGCCGTACGTACCAAGAGCACCTGGCCGCCATCCGCCGCTACCGGTCTGTGCCCTAAATGCTGAAATGGTTGATCCCCAGCGGCTACGCGCCCTCGGTGCTGGCGTTGAATCCCCCGGCGCTCGCCGCGGAAGGCATCCAGGGACTGATTCTCGACCTGGATAACACGGTGGTCGCGTGGAACGCCTCCGCGCCCACGGAACCGGTGCGGCAGTGGATCGGTCGGGTTCGTGAGACGGGAGTACGGATGTGCATCGTCTCGAACAACTTTTCATCCCGCACGCAGGTCATCGGCAGGGCGCTGAATGTGCCGGTCGTCGCGGCGGCGGTGAAACCGATCCCCTGGGGATTTCGTCGCGCCATGGCATTGATGGGCACGCGGGCGGAACACACCGCGCTCATCGGCGATCAGGTGTTTACTGACATTCTTGGTGGTAACCTCCTCGGGGTGCGGACGATTCTGGTGGAACCACTTTCCGAGCAGGAGTTTCCCACGACGCGCCTCGTCCGGCGCCTTGAGCGGCTCATTCGGGCCCGGGTGGTGCAACTGGCAGCCAGACGGCACTGACCGTACGCCGTGGCGCGGTCGCGCTGTCGCGGAGTCGAAGAGATGCTGAGCTCGCGACCGCCTGACGGCGCGACTGCCTTTATTCCCACGACGCACGTGGCCTAACGCGTGCAGCGGCGGGTAATACAGAGAAGTGACACTCCTCAGCCGTGCATGCGTGCACCGGATGTGCGCCTTTATCCTGGTGGTGGTCGCGCTGGTGACCGTGCGGCCCGCTGTGGCGTCCGCCGAGTCGTTGTTCACCGTCGGCCGCGAGGCGCATCTGGCCGGCCGGCACCTCGATGCCGTCGTCGCCCTGCGGGCTTATCTCACGCAGAACCCCACGGACGCAGACGCCTGGGTCTGGCTGGGCGGATCGTACTATCAGCTGGGCAGAGTCCCTGATGCCGTTACGTGCTTTGAGCGCGCCATGGCCTTACAGCCATCCGGCGAGATCGCACTCTGGTTAGGTGCCGCCTACGCACAGGCCAGCCGGGAGAATGAGGCCAAGGCTGCGTTTGTGCGGGCCAGCCATAGCCCGCGACCGCAGACCGCGCTCCTGGCTCAGCAGTGGCTTCGGGCCGCCGCCGGGGGCCAGGTGCCGGTGTTAGAGGAGGAGATGGCGCCTGCGGCCTATGCCTACGTCGTCCGCTGGTACAATCCCCGTCTGGATCCGGCTCAAGTGGATGCCATCGTCCGGAGCGTGCTGTATTACTCCACAACCTACCGCGTCGATCCCCGGCTGGTCATGGCCTTGATCGCCGTGGAATCCGGATTCCGTGTCAGCGTAGAGTCGGTGGCTGGTGCCTCGGGTCTGGGACAGTTGATGCCGGAAACGTGGCGCGCCATGGGGATCAACCCTGCCGACCCCGTTGGGAATATTTACGCGACCATACGCGTCCTGCGTGGCCACCTGGATCGGTATGGCAGCAACCTCCAACTGGCGCTGGCGGCGTACAACGCCGGTCACAACGCCGTCACCCGTTACAATGGAATCCCTCCGTTTCGGGAAACCCAGTGGTATGTCTACAACGTGATGACGCTCTACCGGCATCTTGTCGGAAGCTGAACCTGCACTACAGTTGAAGAGTTGGAGAGTTGGAAAGTTGGAGAGCCATGCTGTTTCGTGTGCTTTACCTTTCCAACTCTCCAACTTTCCAACTTTTCAACCTCTTTGGGGGCCCTGGCACAGAAGTTGCTAGAAATCTCCATGAAACCGCCCGGGGGTAGGGGCCAGAGGATGCGAGGAGGAGATGGTCAGGGGCCGTTCGCATCTTGCAAGTTGTTCGGCACTTTGTTAGAATCTGTACGTCCTCGCGACAAAGGCTAACCCAGGGTGACCTGGGGGCGCAAAGCTACGGGACCTGCCGGTGAAATCGCCGGGAGGTCGGCCGGGCTGCCGAACGAGGAGTTTTGTTTCCCCTCCTTCGGCGGCTCAGATGCCCCGGAAGTCTGCGGCGCAGATTTTCGGGCTGGTAAAGGGGGGGCATTTTTATGGGAGGTAAGGCTCCTGCGCATCCGATCCGGGAGGCCGCTCCGGCGGATGATGTTGTCGTCCTCTTTCGTTCCTACCGCGCCATCCGCAGCGCCGAGCTGCACGCTCGCCTGACCACGCTCTTCATGCCCCTGGTTCATCAGGTGGCCCGCCGCTATGCCCGATCGGGGATTCCGGTGGAGGACCTCCACCAGATCGGGTACATCGGGCTCATGAATGCCGTGACGAATTTCGACCCCGACCGGAGCGTGAAGTTTGAGACGTATGCGCGGCACCTGATTGCCGGTGAGATCCGCCACTATCTGCGGGACCAGGGGACGACCGTCCGCCGCCCGCGCTGGCTCTACGAGATGGATCATCGGATCACGCGGGCCATGGCTGAGCTGACTCAACGCATTGGACGCGCGCCGACGCCATCAGAGATTGCCCGTGTGATCCAGGCTGATGTGGACGAGGTGGCTGAAGTGCTCCAGGCGCGCGAGTCGCTGCGCCTGGTGTCCCTGGACGAGGAGCGGGAAGGCGACGACGGCGCGCCGATTGCCCAACGGGACCGGATCACGAACAAACACGCCGGCGGCGCGATGGCGGTCGAGGATCGCGTGTTGATCGCCGATGCGATTGAGCGCCTGTCGGGCCTGCAGCGTAAGGTGATCTACTACTTGTTCTATCTGGACTTGACGCAGACCGAGGCGGCTCGGAAGCTGGGCATTTCGCAGAAGCACGTGTCACGCGTGATGCACGCCGCCCTGCGACGGCTGCGCGAGACGTTGCATCCAGAGGCTGTCTGAGTGAGTAGCAAGGAGGGACTGGACGTGAGGACCGAGGAGCATGTGGTGGCACCCGAACTTCCGATCTACCCGATCCGCACCGTCGCCCGGCTGACCGGCGTGGACGCGCGGCGGATCCGGGCGTGGGAGAGCCAGTACGGGCTACTCCGCCCGGCCCGCACCCGTGGAGGGCATCGCCTGTTCAGCCAGCGTGACCTGGAGCTGATCCGGCGTATCAAGCGCCTGATTGACGAGGAAGGGTTACGTCTCCAGGGCGTGCGCCTGCTGTTGGAAGCCGAGTCGGCCAGCAACGGCGATTCAAAACGTTGAACCGTTGAAGGTTGGACCGTTGGAACGTGACCGCAGCAGAGAAGAGCCGCCGCCACGCTTCAACGTTCCAACGTTTCAACGCATGAGGTGTAGAAATGGCTGGGACCGTAAAGGACCTGCTGCGATCGCTGGTGGGCGGGATCGAAGGCTTGGTGGGCGCCGTTGTCGTCGGGATGGACGGTGCGACCATCGAAGCGCTGAAAGTCGATCCCAACTTCTCCGTCGAGGAGATCTCTGAGGAAGGTGCCGTCGCCAGCAAAGTACTCGACTATATGTGTCAGAAACTGGACGGGGGCCCGATCGACCACATCATGCTGGTTGCGGAACGGTACATCGTGCTGCTGGCCATGGCCGGCCAGGACTACTATGTGGGGATCGTGATCAATCCGCGAGGAAACGTCGGCAAGGCCCGGCTGCAGCTACGCCGGTTTATGCCGGAGATTGCCTCCGTCCTCAACGCAAGTGTGACGTAACCACCGATGAACGTTGGAACGTTGAAGCGTTGAAATGTTAAAACGCGAGGACACCGATGGCGGATAACCGTTCCAACGCTCCAACATTCCAACGTTTAAACGACGCTGAGGAGAGTGGGAGCGTGCAAACGGCTGACGTGGCGGCCGGTGGGCTGCGCGGGATCCTCGACGCGCTCCTCAAGGTGGAAGGCGTTACGGCCGCGCTGGTCGTGGGCCGTGACGGGTTCGCCATCGAATCGGTCTCGTCGAACTCCGTCGACACGGATTCGGTGGCGGCGATCGCCGCGAGCAGCCTGACGGCAGCCGAGGCGATGGGGGAGGCCCTTAAGCTGGGAACGATGGGATCCATCCTGATCGAGTACGAACTTGGCCCGGTGGCCGTTACACCGGCTGGCCCGGATGCGGTGCTGGCCGTCGTCGGCAGCCAGGGGGCCAATCTGGGCCGTGTGCGGATCGAGATGCGGAAGGTCCGCCAGGCCGTGGCCACTCAACTCTAATTACGCTGAGGCGTTGGAGCGTTGAAACGTTGAACCGTACCGGCACGCGACTACATGAACAGGGGGCGCTCCAACGTTCCAACGCTTCAACGTTCCAACGTTGTGGTAAGCGGGTGAGACACTGATGGCAGTTGATCTAGAGGAGTTCAAACAGAGGCTCAATATTCCCGCGAGCGATATGACGCTGGAGTGCGCGCTGATTTTCCATGAGGCCCGGGGCCTGGAGGCGCGGGGCCAGTTCGACGACGCGGTCAATGCCTATAAGAAAGTGCTCGAGCTGGCGCCGGATGACGCGGTGGCCTATGTCCGGCTGGCCTCCCTGTACGTCCAGCGGCGGACGCCGCGCGCAGCCGTGGTGGTGTACGTCGCGCTCGCTGAGATGCACATAGCCGGGGAGCGGTGGGAGAAGGCTGCCCTGGCGTACGAGAAAGGGTCTGAGCTGGCACCGGATGACGCAGAGATCCACACCGGGCTGCGTGACGTGTACATCAAGCTCGGCAGGCTCCGTGACGCGTCGAAGGTCCAGGAGCGGATCGACCGGAAGGTCAGTTCCCCGCGCCGGCCGGGGGCGGAGGCGCCTGACACGCTGCCGCGGATGCCAGTCCCGCCGTCGGCGCCACCCAACGGCGAGCCTCCCGCATCTGTGGCGATGCCTCCGGTAGGACAGGCCCCGGCCGCGCCGGCCCCGCCGAGGATACAGCCGCCGAAGATCCAACCGCCCAGAGTCCAGCCGCCCAGGGTCCAGCCGCCCAGGATCCAACCGCCGCGGCCCGAACCGCCGCGGGCTGAACCACCGCAGGCAGAACCTCCCAGGGCTGTGCCAAAGCCGCCCGAACCGCCGGCGCCAGCGCGCCCACAGCCGCCCAGGGAGCGTCAGATTCCGAGACCATCGGGTCGACCGCAGCCCGTGCCGCCACCCAAGGACGCGGAGCTTCCGCGCGCCCGGCCGCGCCCCCGCTCGGAATCGCTGGGCCAGATTCTGCTGGACGAAAAGATGGTGAGCCGAGAGCAGCTGGACCGGGCGATTCAGATGCAACACCGCTCCGGCGGTCACCTCGGCCGGATCCTGGTGGAGCAGGGCGCGCTGTCTGAACAGCAACTAGCGAAAGTGCTGTCCATTCAATGGGGCATGCCGTATGTCGAGCTGGCGTCGCTGGAGATTGATTCCGACGTCGTGAAGGTCGTGCCCCAGCACCTGGCGCACCGGCACAAAGTCCTGGCGATTGAGAAGACCAGGAAGAAGCTGAAGCTGGCAATTTCCGATCCGCTGAACGTCGTGGCATTTGACGACGTGCGGCTGGTCACCGGGCTGGAGATCGAACCGGTCGTCGCCGCCGAGCAAGACATCATGACCGCCATCGGCAGGCACTACGCCGGCGGCGTGAATTTGGAAGAGGCGATGCGTCAGGCCGCCGTCGCAGAAGACGTCGAGATTCCGGAAGAAAAGGGTGAGGAGTTCTCGATCGAAAAACTCCGCACCCTCACCGAGGAGGCTCCGGTCGTCCGGCTGGTCAACGTGATCATCAGCCAGTCCATCGGCGACGGTGCCAGCGACATTCACATCGAACCGCACCGCCGCAGTGTGCAGGTGCGCTACCGGGTCGACGGTCTGTTGCACGACGTGATGACGCCGCCCAAGGCCCTGCAGGCCGCGATCGTCTCTCGCATCAAGATCATGGCCAACCTGGACATCGCCGAGCGCCGCCTCCCTCAGGACGGGCGGATCCACGTGGCGATCGAGAACAAGGAGTTCGACCTGCGCGTTTCGACCCTGCCCACGGTGTTCGGCGAGAAGGTCGTGATGCGCATCCTGGATCAGAGCAGCACCCGCCTGGGGATGGGCAAACTCGGCTTCACGCCGGCGACGCTCGAGGTGTGGGAGGCGATGGCCGACAAGCCGTATGGGATGATCCTGGTCAGCGGTCCGACCGGAAGCGGCAAGACGACCACTCTGTACTCCACGCTGCACAAGATCAATACGACTGACAAGAACATCGTCACCGTCGAGGATCCGGTCGAATACCAGCTACCGCGGGTGAACCAGGTCCAGATCAACCCCAAGGCCGGCCTGACATTTGCCAACGGCCTGCGATCGTTCTTGCGGCAGGACCCGGACATCATCATGGTGGGTGAGATTCGCGACAAAGAGACGGCCGAGATCGCGATCCAGGCTTCGCTCACCGGCCACCTAGTCCTGTCCACCATCCACACCAACGATGCCCCCAGCGCGGCGACGCGCCTTGTCGACATGGGCGTCGAGCCGTTCCTGATCAGCTCATCGGTGATCGGCGTCCTGGCGCAGCGCCTAGCGCGGACCATCTGTCTGCATTGCAAGGAAGCCTACACGCCCCCGGTGGAAGCGCTGCAGCGCCTCGGACTGAAGCCGGAGCAGGATGAGGAGATTGTCTTCTACCGTGGCCGCGGGTGCGATCGTTGCAAGGGCGCCGGCTACAAGGGCCGCCTGGGCATCTTTGAGCTCATGCCGATTAGCGAGCCGATCCGGGAGATCATCCTGAAGGGTGGTTCCGCGGCCCAGATCCGTGATCAGGCGATCGCGGAGGGGATGAAGACCCTGGCCGATGATGGTATTCTCAAGGTGCTGGAGGGCGTCACGACCATCGACGAATTGTTGCGCGTCGTCTACGTCGAGTAGCAAAGGAAAAGGGAAGAAGGAAGAGGGAAGAAGTGGCGATGTCCTCGCCAGCGCGGCAGCGGTTTTCCCCTCTTCCTTTTTCCTTCTTCCCTCTTCCCCGGAGGTTTCACATGGTTGAGTCTTCTCCCGCTCGCCGGCGGCGGCAACTCGGTGAACTGCTCCTCAAAGAGCACCTGGTCACCCCCGACCAGCTGAACCGCGCCCTGGAGATCCACCGGGCCACCGGGGAGCGGCTGGGGCGGGTGCTGCTGGACATGGGTGTCGTAGATCAGGAACACGTCGCCCGCCTGCTCAGCCAGCAGATCGGCATTGAGTTTATGCACCTGACCGGCCAATCTCTGCGGGAAGACGTCTTGGAAATGCTCCCAGCGACGCTGGCCAGCCGCCTCCAGGCTGTGCCGGTGGCCAAAGATAACGGCGTGCTCACCGTGGCCATGGTCGATCCGCTCGACGTGGTCGCCATCGACGACATCCGTCGCCACACAGGGCTGGACGTGAAGGTCGCCGTCATCACCACCCAGGACTTTCAGTATGCGCTCAATCAGTACCCGGCCCTCGACGTCGCCGAGGAACTGGTGCGGGATCTCCCCCGGCCGCAGGTGATCGACGAGGAGATATCTCTGGAACGGCTGCGCCGTCTGGCGGAAGAGCAGCCGGTAGTGCGGCTGGTCAACCGGCTCGTGGAAGAGGCGGTACGGAAGCGGTCCAGCGACATCCACATCGAGCCACAGGAGCGGCACATCCGCATCCGTTACCGCATCGACGGTGTGCTGCTGACGCGGGGCTCGCTGCCGGAATACGTGCAGGCGCAGGTAGTCTCGCGCATCAAGATCATGGCCAACATGGACATCGCGGAGCGCCGCGTGCCGCAGGACGGCAGCTTTCAGACCCGCGTCGACGGCCGGGCCATCGACGTGCGAGTGTCGACCATCCCGTCGTTTTATGGGGAGAAGGCGGTGCTGCGGCTGCTGGACAAGTCGGCCCCCATCTACGATCTGGACAAACTG
>VBAP01000155.1 GCA_005882335.1 Candidatus Segetimicrobium genomatis | reverse complement strand
TGGTAGATCTCCCCGTCATAGATCGCCCGTTTCGCTTCCTCGATCGTGCGGACGTATTCCTCCGGGTCGAGGGGTTCGATCGGGTGCGGTTCGGGAGGCACCGTGAGCTCGTCCGGGAGCGCCGGAGGCTCGTACGCGATTCGGGTGCGCGGGGCGATGACGAAGATCTCTCCCCACACTCGATCGAGGACGTACACGCGAGGATAGACGGCGAAGTGCATGTCCGGGAGCCGTAGGTCCGAGGGTTTCTCATCTGGCAATCGTTCGACCTGACGGCCGAGGTCGTACGCGAAGTAGCCCACGATTCCTCCGAGGAACGGGTACGCAGGCGTGCCCGCGGTCGCCCAAGGCAGCGCGTCGAGGAACTGGCCAAACGATTCGAGCGGATCTCGATAGGCCGATGACTCGCCCCACGGCGTCGCGTACGCAGCGCGGGGACCGCGGCTCCGGAACCATCCGACGGGGTCGGATCCGAGGAACGAATATCGGGCGAGCTCCGGGTCCGGCAATGAGGAATCGAGAAAGAAAGGCCACCGACCGCGTTGCACGCGACGGAAGAGAGCGATCGGATCCCTTCGGCCGATTGGACGTACGGTGAGCCGCAGGTGCTCTTGCACGGTGGGGGCATTGGGAGACCGCATCTGAGGTTTTGGGTGCGCGGGCCCCTCAAGGCGGACCCGAACAGATTGATCAGTCGAGCAGCTCGATCCAGATCCCGTCCGGATCCTTGACGTAGATTTCCGTGCCTTCCGCCTTCTTCGGCGGCACCGCGGGCTTCGCTCCCTTGCGGATCAGTTCATGGTACGCTTTCTCCGCGTCGTCCACGACGAACGCCAGATGGTCGATCTCCTCGCCCTTCCGATAGGGAGAGTAGAACCGGGTTCCCGGAGGATACCAATTCAGTTCGAGTCTTTGGCGGGAGCCGGTCCCCTCGAGTTGGACGTACTGACCGCCGTGCGGCATCGTCCCCCGATTTACGACCCGCATCCCGAACGCCTTCGTGTAGAAGGCGAGCGACCGTTTCAGGTTCCGCACTCGAATGCCCGTGTAGTAGAAGCGGTACTTCATGGGAGGCTTCACCTCGCAAGGGCGGTATGTAGTTGCCACCGTCATTCGGCGGCAGGGCCGTACTTGAGGGCATGGAGCGAATTCGGGAATGGGGTTCGTCCGGGCATCACGCAGCCACATTTGGCGTCTCGACCGCGGCGCAGACCCGGTCGAAATTCCAGACTCCCGCGGGCTCAGCCGCCTTCGCCTTCAGATGGTCGAGGTGGCCGGCCTTCGCGAGGAGGTTCACAATCCACGCGGTGTAGGCAGGCGATCCGGTCGCGCCGGGGGAATTGTAATTTACGACGTGGAATGAGTGCGGCCCGGGCATCTCGATCGCCTCCTTCACGAAGTTCCCGTGGGGGTCGACGACCTGGGCGCGCACACCCGCGGTCCCCGGTCGCGTGAGATATTTCACACGAAGCGCCGGGAGGAACTCCTGGACGCGCTTCGCCATCGCCCGCTTCGAGATTGACGAGGCCCATTCCTCCGTCGCGAGCATCATGAAGTCCGGATTGACGAGGGCCGCGAGTTTGTTCCCGACTGGCCGCTCGAGGAGCTTCTTCACCGCGTCCGCGGGGTCATCGAAGAATCCGCGGTACGTATACGGACCGGGGACCGGGACCGCATTGGGGCCGATCTCCTTCCGTCCATCCGCGCGCACGATCCAGTGCGGGTCGAGGAACGGGAGTTCCGGATGCCGCGGGACCGCGTAGATGTTCCGGCCGCAGAGGTAGTGCCACTCCGCGCCGACCTCCCAGTATTCTCCGCGGAAATGGAGGTCCGTATACTCGAGGCCGACGCCGAGTGCGTGCGCGATGTCGATCGAGTGGCCGCCGGCGGCGTTGATCAGGAATCGGGTCGGCAGCGGTTCGTCCTGCAGGCCGACGTTCACACGAATCTTCCCTCGCGGGTCCACGTAGACGCGGTCCGTCGCAGTCTCGTGCGCGAGCCTGACCTCGAGGTGATCCTCCGTGACCTCGATCGATTCGACGTCGGAGCCCAAGAGGAACTTCGCCCCCGCGCGCTCCGCGTCCTCCCGGAGAGCCTGGGTGAACGCCCGGTAGTCCACGGCCGTGTCCGTCTTCGACCAGATTGCGCCGTGGCAGCGGACGTTCGGCTCGAGTCGTCGCACGTCCTCCGCCGTCAGCAATGCGAGCTCGTCTTCGCCCATCCCGTTCGCGAGGCCCCAGTCCCGATACTTCTCGAGATGGGACAGCTGATCGGAACGGGTCGCGACCTCGAACGTGCCGACGGGCAACCACGGCAGGCCGCGTTCGGCCGCGAACGCCTTCCACATTCCGTACGCGACCTGGGATGAACGCGCGAAGACCTTTCGCCCGACCGGGTCGAGGTAGAACGGCCGGTGGATGACGCCCGTGTTCCGACGCGACGTGTGCACCGCGACTTGCGATTCCTTCTCGAGGACGGCGATGCGGCCGTCGTAGCGGTTCGCAAGCCAGTACGCGAACGAGGTCCCGAGGATCCCGCCACCGACGATCGTGACATCCCAGGGCTCCATGGTTCGATTTCGAGGAACTGCCCCGAGTTTATTAGTCCTGCGTACTTGCGAAGGCGAGCCGCCTACCCTCCGATCTCGATCCGAACCGGGCCGACGGTGCAGTCGAAGGAGACCATCGGATCCGCGATGCGCCGCTCTAGCTGCGGGTGAGGGCCGAGGCCGAGGCCGACATCATCCTTCACGATGCTGTTGTCCAGCATGCACGGTTCCGCGGCCGTGTTCAGGCCGATCGTGACGTAACCGATTCGCGCGCTCTCCGACTTCGATTGCCGCAGCAGCCGATCGAGCAGCTCTTGGTGTTCGGCGGCTCCCGATTCGACGATCCTCCCGGAGCGGATCCGGAACCATGGGCGGACGATCGCCCGTCCAGCGAAGGCAATGGAGTCCGTCCCGCGAACCTCCCCGTTGACCGATTCCGGCCGGACGGCCGCCTCGAGACGGCCCGCGGGCAAGGCCGTTCGAACGAATCCGCGGCGGATATCCTCGGCACTGATGATGCCGTCGCTCACGATTGGGGCAACGGCCTTCGTCTCGAACCGCAAGTCGGTCCCCGCATCCGAATCGATCCGGACCTTCTTCCGACCCCGGAGCGACCGGGCGAGCGCGGCGCCCTCCCGCTGGATTTCCTTCAAGTCCACGGCGAGCGCCTTGTGGTAGCTACCGGACCACTTCTCGTAGTCGAGGCCGTAGGTCTCTGCCCGCTCCGGGGTGATGCGCCCAATCGGCAAGTCGATGTCCCGGACCCGCCGCTTCCTCCGCGGTTCGTGTTGTCGGTCGCCCCCCAAGCTATTCGCCTCAAACTTCTCGGGTGGGATGTCCCGCATTCGACGGGCGTCCGCGGGGCCGCCGAGGTAAATGTGCGCGGTTTCCGCCTCGGCGATGGCATGTTCGATTGGGGAGGCGGTACTAAGCCACTTCGTCGACAGCTCTTCCATCGACGTGAACCAGAGGTCGTCCGTCATGAGGGTGAGGTGCGTGTCGCTCCCTGCCCGGCGCGCTTCGAGGGCCAGCGCTTCAGCGAGTGGGATGGTCGGCGGATAGGTGTAGATCGTAAAGACGTCCTTCCATCCGAGGCGGAGGGACGTGTGGACGACTTGGCGAGCGAGCGGAATCCACGATTCGAACGGAGGAGAGGGCGCTTGCCGCGTCTGAAGGGCCATGGATTGCCGAATCGTTCGGGGCGCTTTAAAGGCCTCATCGAAAGCGAGCGCTCGCGCTATCCTGTAGTCATCGACTGCCAGGGAGCAGACGGTTTCTCCGATTACTTGAGGGCGAAGACCTTGGCGATGAACTCGCCCGTCGATGTGTTGTAGGTCCCCTCGAACCGGCCTTTCGCGGTGTTCAGCCACTTCAGTTTTTCTGAGAGCGTCTGGTA
>VBAP01000151.1 GCA_005882335.1 Candidatus Segetimicrobium genomatis | reverse complement strand
GTATGGGCAGGCTTGCCGATCCACAGAAATGATCGGAATCGGTCGTGTCCCCTGTCTTATTTCCTAGAACTTGCTGAGCTGCCTGGTGTTGCCGTGTATAGTCTTCAGAAACAGCCCAGAGCAACAGGCCTGGGTGAAGTAACCCCTGGAATGCCCGTCTATAACCTCAGTGACCAGATTGGTGATTGGGCTGACACTGCAGCAGCCATTTGCCAACTTGACCTTGTTCTCACCGTCGATACAGGCGTAGCACACCTGGCCGGCGCGCTTGGCCGGCCGGTGTGGGTACTGTTACCTCATGTGGGCGTGGACTGGCGCTGGATGGACGGACGTGAAGACAGCCCTTGGTATCCGAGCATGCGGTTATTTCGTCAGGATGCTCCTGGGGACTGGCCTGGCGTGTTCGCGACAGTTTCTGCCGAATTGCAGACCTTGTTGGGAAGTTACTCGAAGATCAAAAGCAGTCCATTTTGAACCCCAATAGCCACCAGAAGGCCTCTCAGGCGGGCGTCCCTGAGCAGAAGATGCCGTCAGGCAATGCTCGCGCTGCGCTCGGCGGATTCCTACTGCTGCTCGTCGCGAGCCGTCTCCTGGATGTGGTCCTGATCCATCCAGGCTTCCTGTCCCCCCAACTAGCCGACGAACTGTACGTGGGCACCATCGCGCAAGAACTGGTCACGGGCCCTACACTGCCCTTCGCCGAGTACCGCGCAAATAACTATATGTTAGGAACTTTGGTGATGGGGGCCCTCGCCTCAGGGTTCTTCCTGCTGTTCGGGCCGACCCTGTTCGCCCTGAAGCTCGCTCCGCTCTTAATGTTCACGCTCGCGCTGGTCTTCTGGTACTGGACCATCCAGCGATATGCCAGCGAGCGGGTGGCACGGTACTTCGCCCTCCTGTTCTGCTTCTCGCCCCCGCTGTTGACCGCGTACTCCACGGCCACGCCCTGTTGTCATGGGGAATCTATCCTGTTCTCCGCGCTGACCGTGTTTCTCCTCTTCAGAATGCTCTCGGAGGAAAAGCCCTCGCTTGCGATCCCACTCCTCCTAGGACTCACCGCCGGGGTCGGGCTCTGGTTCGCTTACATCTACGGGCTTACCCTCCTGGCCATGCTGGGGTTCTGGTTCTGGCACGACAGAGGAGCACTCTGGAAACCGCGCGTGGTGTGGTTCGCTCTGGGCTTTCTCGTGGGCTTTTCCCCCTGGATCCTCTTCAATGTGCAGACTCACTTTGCCGGGCTCGTGGTCCAGCACAAGAACGTGTGGGAGCACTTCGGCCTCGACTATCTGTGGGAGGGCTTGGCCCATCCCCTGAGACTTGCCCCGGTTGAATTCCTCCGCACGATTGGGTCCGACGATGATTGGGACCTGTACCGATGGGCCGTGAACTTGCTCTATTCCCTTCTCTATCTGAGCCCCATCCTGACCGCGGGCGTGTTGCGTTGGAAGATGGGGCGCTCCGACCCGGCCGGAGTCAACGATGGCGGGAGGGGGCCCCGCGAGACGCGCCCCTCCCGTACCCACCCGACCCGAGCCACGCTCGTGGGATTTGCAGGCCTATACGTCGCCGTGTTCGCCCTAGCCGTGCAATTCAGCGATTTCAGGGCCGCCAGGTTCAACGTGCCGGCCTATCCCTTCCTGTTCTTCTTCGTCGGCCTCTCGCTTGCGCGCTGTCAGGACCTGGCCCCGCGTTTCCAGAGGCAGATCCAGACAGTCTTCCTGGCCAGCGTAGTTGTTTTAGGACTTGGGACGCACGCGCCCCGGTTGTCCCTGGACCGGCCGGTTGCTGCCCTCTCCGTCAAGGGATATTCCTACGCCGTCTTGCCATGGACCTATTGGGGCACTCGCGCACCGGCAGGCTTGGGCGATCGCGAGTTCATCCTCGAAGTGGTGCAGCGGCCCCTCCTTTCCGACATCCTCCCCAAACTGTCATCCGACGATCGGCGGGAGCTCTCCCGTGTGATCGCTCGGATGCTCGCCAGGGCGGTCCCGTTGAACGCACAGGCCGAGGACCTCGCCCGGATCCAGCGGTTGGTTCCTCACGGCTTCGACAAACATTTCTTCTCTAAGTTGGGAGCGCTGGCTATGGTCCGACAGCCCAACGAGTTGCCCAAGGCGGTCGCGTCGGTGTACTTTGTCCGTCACCGCTCGGCCGCGGCGCATCACCTGGCCCTCATCGGGATCTACCAGTCTTGGGCTCCCAACGCTGCCCTTGATGCCAGCCCTGAATCACTCGCCGCGGCGGCAAGACGGGTGGCTCCGGATCTACAGCCATATTACTGGCGAGCCCTCGGCCATTGGGCAGGCCGGTCCTGGTATGGCACTGATCAATCCCTGAGCCTTCTCAAAGCCCACCTGCAATCCTTCGTGCCACGGCTCGATCCTTCGGTGCAGCGATCGTTTCTCCAAGGGGTCGGGGAACTCCTGTTTGTGCACCTCGGCAATACTCCTTGGGTCTCGCCAGCCGAGCTGGAGCGCTTCCCGCAAGCCTATCAAGAGGGCCTCTTGGAAGGCTGGGGAATGGAACTGGCGGGAGAGGAGCTCTTTTCCCCATCTCTCTTGACAGGTCATGAAAGTCTCTTGTGGCTAGCATCGACAAAAGGCCTCTCAGCTAGGAGCCTCGCGTTCGTTCAGCAGGGGAAAGCGCAATTTGAGGCACTCTTCGAGTGAGCGGCGGCGCGCGCGCTGGACCCGCCGCTCAACCAATGATGACGCCGTCAGGCAATACCCAAGCCGTGCTCGCCAACATCACCTCCCGAGTGGGTACGGGAGGGCCGGGTACCCGCTTTGCGGGTGGAGACGCGGGGCCTCCTCCCACGATAAACGTGTCGCTCGCAGGATTCCTTCTTCTGTTCGTCACGAGCCGTCTCCTGTACCTGATGCTGATCGATCCAGGCCACCTCTACTACATCGGCGAAGAACTGTACCGGGGCATCATCGCGCAAGAACTCGTCACGGGCCTTACACTGCCCTTCCTCGAGTACCGCGCGGATAACTATGCGTTAGGCTCGTTAGTGATCGGAGCTCTAGCCGCAGGCTTCTTCCTGCTGTTCGGGCCGACCGTGTTCGCCCTGAAGCTCGCGCCGCTCTTGCTCTTCACGCTCGCGCTGGCCTTCTGGTATTGGACCCTCCAGCGCGCTGCCGGCGAGCGCGTGGCAGGGTACTTTGCCATGCTCTTCTGTTTCTCGCCGCCGCTGTTCACTGACTACTCCGTGACCGCCATGGGGTATCATTCGGAGTCGATCTTTTTCTCCGCGCTGACGGTATTGCTCCTCTTCAGGATGCTCTCCGATGAGCAGGGCTCGCTGGCTGTCCCTGCGTTCCTGGGACTCACCGCGGGGGTTGGGCTCTGGATCGCCTATATCCATGGGCTCACCCTCCTGGCCACCCTGGGGTGTTGGCTTTGGCACGATAAGGGGAGGTTTTGGCAAGCACGTGTGCTGTGGTTCGCGCTAGGCTTTGCCGTGGGCTTTGCCCCCTGGATCCTCTTCAATGCGCAGACTCACTTTGCCGGGCTCGTGGTCTATGACAAGAACGTGTGGGAGCACTTTGGCCTTGCCTATCTGTGGGATGGCCTGTCCCATCCCCGGCGACTCTCCCTGTATGAGTTCTTCGCCGATATTGCATCCGATGATCAACGGGATCTGCCACGGAGGGCCGTTAACCTCCTGTACTCCCTCCTGTACCTTGGCCCGATCCTGACGGTGGGGATCTTGCGTCTGAAGACTGTCCGCTCCGCACCGACCGGACCCAGCCCGCCCCGACCCGCGCTCGTGAGATTTAGCCTCCTATACGTCGTCGTGTTCGCCCTGGCCGTGCAATTCAGCGATTTCAGAGCCACGAGGTACCACCTGCCGGCCTATCCTTTCCTGTTCTTTCTCGTCGCCCACTCGCTGGCGCGCTGTCAGGAGGCGTTCCCGAATGTCCAGAAGAAAATCCAGATCATCTTCCTCGGCAGCGTAGTTGTGTTGGGACTTGGGACACACGTGCCCCTGTTGTCCCTGGACCGGCCGGGCGCCGCCCTCTCCGCCAAGGGATACTCCTACGCCCGCACGCCATTCAG
>VBAP01000150.1:3881-5566 GCA_005882335.1 Candidatus Segetimicrobium genomatis | reverse complement strand
GTCCAGCTGTCCTCCGGGCGGCAGAACACGAACTGCTCGACCTTGTTGAACTGGTGCATCCGGAAGAAGCCCTTCGTGTCGACGCCGTGGCCGCCGATCTCCCGCCGGAACTGCGTGGCGAGTCCGGTGAGCGCGATCGGGAGGTCCGCCTCGTCGATGATCTCGTCCATGTGCATCGCGCCCATCGGATGTTCCGAGGTCGCGATGAGGAACAGGTCCTCTCCGTCGATCTTGTACATGACCGATTCGAAGTCCCCGAGGTCGACGACGCCTTCGTACGCGGCGCGGCGCATCATGAACGGAGGGAAGACCGGCGTGAATCCTTGCTTGAGCATGTAGTCGAGTGCGAACGTCAAGAGGGCTTGGTCCAAGCGCACGAGGTCTCCGAGGAGGTAGACGAAACCGGCGCCGGCGATCTTCCGCGCGCGTTCGAAGTCCGCGAGCCGCAGCGCCTCGAGCAGCTCGCCGTGAGACTTGAGTTCGAAGTCGAATTTCCGCGCGGTGCCCCAGCGAGCGACCTCGACGTTCTCCGTGTCGTCCTTGCCGACCGGGACGCTCTCATGGAGAAGGTTCGGCAGCCGGAGGAGTCCCTCGCGGACCTTCGTCGCGAGTTCATCGATCGTCTTGTCGAGCGCGTCGATCTTCTTCGGTAGGCTGGCGGCCTCCTTGCGGAGCTTGTCGGTCGACTTGCCCGCTTTCTTTGCCTCCGCGATTTCGCGAGTAATCTCGTTTCGGCGGCGTTTCAGGGCCTCGGCTTCGGCGAGGGCCTTGCGCCACGCTTTGTCCAATTCGATCACAGATTCGAGCAACTTCGCTTTGTCCGGGGCGTTGCGCTTCGCGAGGTCGCTGCGAATCCTCGCTGGGTCCTCGCGCACCAGCCGGATATCGAGCACGACCGACTCGATGGAGGGGACCCTATTTCTAGGTTATTCGCGGCTAGGCGCGCTTCCGCTGACCGCGACATCCTCACATTGTTCGACGCCGCGCGTCTCAGGTGTGAACCGTGACGACCTCGCTCTGGCCCGGGCCCCCGACGTTGTTGCGGTACACGAGGAGGAGCCCACCCGTTCCGCCGCCAATCGCGGTGATCGACACGCTTGCCCCCGCCGCGAGGCTGCCGATGATGTTCGGGAACGCGTCCAGGGAGGCCTTCTTCGCGTTGAAGCTGCCCAACCCGGACACGTCGAACGAACCCGTCTCGAGGTCCGTCGTCACGACGAAGTACGTGAACGGCTCGTTTGCGAGGCCGATCTTCGGCTGGTTATTGACGCGAGCGAGGAAGTTCAGGTCCGACAAGAGGATTGGGATGCTCTGCCACGACGCGTGCAGCGTATTCGGCACGAGGAACTCGAGCAATCCGGAGACCGCTCCGGGCCGCGGGTTCAGGCTGAACACGGCAGAGGCCATGCGTCCGTCGATCGTCCCCGTTGTGAAGAGCCCGAGGTCCGCGACCTCGACGAGGTAATCCGGGGCGCCGCCGTCCACGTTCACGATGATGTCCGTCACCATGAAGTTCGGCGCGCTCCGGAGGCCCCACGTCGCCACGGCCCATTCGAGGATCTGGTCCGGATGCGAACTCACGGGAAGGATGCCTAAGGACCGCATTCCTGTGGCGCGGATGTCGAACCAGTCGTCCGGATCGTTCGGCGCTCCGGTCGGCTCGTGAATCAGGTCCACGTTCGGCC
>VBAP01000150.1:0-3862 GCA_005882335.1 Candidatus Segetimicrobium genomatis | reverse complement strand
GTAAACATCGGCGAAGAGAGGCTCACGTCGCCGGTTGAGGCGTGCGCCGCCGCCCGCGAGATCGGAATGATGAGGAACGGCACCCGCAGGACGTCCCCGCCGCCTTGCTGCGTCAGGGTCAGGAAGCCGTCCTTCTCGAACAGGGATCCGCCCAGGGCCGCAAAATCGACTCTCAGGCTCAGGGTGAACGAAGTCGATCCGCCCGCTCCCGCCGTCACGGTGGCCGGATGGACGAGGGTGATCGCACTCCCGACGTCCGAGGGCACCCGGAACGCAGAGCTCAGATCAAACGTCTTCGAGGCGGACCCCTTGTTCCGGAGCTGCAGGGTGACATCGTACTGTTGAACGCCCGACGCGCTGCTTTGTTCGACGCCGAACGAGGCGCCTCCCGGCACGACGATGCTACCTGTCGCCGCTGCAACATCCACGCGGACCCGGCCCGCTCCCATCCGAGATACGGAATACGGCGTCGACCCATCCGGTCTTGCATTCGTCGCCGTGTCCATCAGGAGAGATTTTACTTCCTCGACGCTCCAGTCGGGATGGAGTTGCCTCAGTATCGCGGCGGCACCCGCCACGTGCGGGGAGGAGAACGAGGTGCCTGAAACGGAGGTTGTCCCCGTCCCCGTGCCGACTTCCGCGGACAAGATCGCGACCCCCGGCGCAGTGACGTCCGGCTTGATCGCCGCGTCGTTGAAGCGCGGACCGCGCGAGGTGAACGGCGCGAGGCGGTTCTCGATGGAGACCTGGTTCGCTGGGTCTAGCGCGAAGGTGGAAGAGGCTCCCAGCGCCGCGCGGATCGTCAGACCGTTCGCGTTCCCGACCATGACGGAGGGGATCGTGATCGTCGGGTCCGTACCGCCCATCACGATCGGATCTCCCGCGACGTTGTTGTAAACGACCGCCGCGATGGCCCCCGCGTTCTGGACGTTCTTCACTTTCACGACGAAGAAGCACGTACCGCGTTCGATGAGCGGAATCTGAGCCGTGAGGGAGCCGGCTGGGAGCGCGGTGCAGGCTTGCCCGACGAAACTGGTGGGTCCCGTCTTGGTCCCGGTGTCCACGAGGCTCGGGCCGAACGCGGCCGGGACGGACTCGTAGTTGCCATTCGCCGTTCCGGAGCCCGCCACCGCGAGGAGTTGCACCTTGACACCCGGGTCGTTGCCTGCCGCGACGCTGATCGCGCCGCTCGCCGCCGCCGGCGAGCCGGTGATGTACGGAATGTTCCCCGCGTTACCCGCTGCCGCGACGACGATCACCCCGAGGTTCACCGCCGCATTCGATGCGACGGAAGACGCCTCCGTGTCCCTCCCGAAAGCGCCGCCGAGGGACATGTTGATGACGTCCGCGTGGTCCGACGTGTCCCCGTCGTGGTTGGGATCCATTGCCCATTCGATTGCCGCGACGACGTTCGCGGTGGACGTGCTTGCGGTCCCGTCTGCGGCGCAGCCGCTGAAGATCTTGATAATGTAGAGCGAAGCGCCGGGTGCGACGCCGTGCGGCGTTAGCACCTTGCCGCTGGCGTCCTTGACCTCCATTCCGGCGGCTGTGTCGGACGAATGGGTCCCATGCCCGTTGACGTCAAGTGGATCCGGATCCGGCGCCGGCGTCGCGCTGCACAGGCCACCGGGAGCGCTCGCGCCGCGCGCGTCATATGCCTCGCCAACCAAGTCCGTCCCGCCGATCACTTTCGCAGTCGGGAACGTCCCGGCCTCGATGAGGGTCGGATTGTTCGCCGCATACGCGGCAGGGTTCCCGCTGCCACCGAACGCGGCGTGCGTGTAATCGATTCCCGTATCGATGACCGCGATCCGGACGCCGGTACCGTCGGCCCCGAGTTGCGTGTATGTCTCGCCGCCGAGAATAAATGGCACGCTGTTGTCGAGCTCGAGGGCCGCGAGTTGTGTCGGCTGGATGTGCACGACTCCTGGGAGTCCGGAGACGTGGTACAATGAGGCGCGGTCCAGGACCGCATCGATCCCGTTGTAAACGATTGCATAGTCGTAGCGGACGGTGCCTCCCGCTGCGATGATCGCGGCGCGAAGGTCCGCGTGGGACGCGCGGACGTCCGCGACGTATGCCCGTTGTGCGGCGCTATCGAGCTTCGCGACGCCTTGCGCCGCCCGGTACATTTGCTCCGCCGCGAGGGAGCGACCCTGGAATTGGATGATCACTTCAAGCGGATTGGAAGCACCGGAGAGAGCCGCATGAATGGCCACGGACCCGCCGTCCCACCGCTCCAGGGAGCTCAGGTAGTCCGACACGTCCGCACTCGCAGTCGCGAGCGTGTCCAGCGCGCTCGTCGATGCGGGGGCCGCTCGCAAGAGCGCCGAAACCGGAAGCACCGCGAACGAACCAACCATCACGACCGTGAGACACAGGACGCTGATCGCCCGAAGAAAACTCCGCACCTCTTCCCCTCCAATCCAGAACAGAAAGCGATGGCATGGGCTAAAAGGATTCCTCCACATGGATTCTCGTTCTCGTCTTTGCGAATGAGTGCCGGTGCGAGCCGACGAGATCGCACAATGGGTCCGACCACGAAATAGATTGATTCAGAGGATGACCCGCGGAGGTGTGATGGCGCGTTGCATCGGTGGGTCGCCACATTTCACCCAGCGCAAATCTATCGCCGGCGAGAATCCGAGGTTGAGCCTTTAATAGCCCCAGGCAAACGGACGAAACATCGGAGGGACGACCTTGCCATCCCGTCCAATTCTCATTCATTCGGCCTTCGCCGCCGTCTTCGCGGTCATCGCCATCTTCGCCTGGGCCACGGCGTCCGGGACGACCGCGTCGTGGTTTTCCGCGGACCTCTCTTCCCAGGCGTACGCGGCATCGCTGATTGGCGCGGTCGTCGTCGCGATTGCCCTCGCCACCGCGGCCGTGAGTCACCTGGGACGACTCGAGGACGCGCGTCGCAGCATCGCCCTCCGGATCGCCGAGATGCCCGAGGCGGACCTGTTGCCGACCGGCGAGGCGACCCTCGTCACGTCCGAGGCGATCAGGATGATGCCGCCGAGCGATGAGGAAGTCGACGACCTGCTCACGACCCTCGCCACGCCGGTGCCCGGCGCGCCGCCCGGGATGGAGATCGAGATCACCGGAACCCTCGTCGAGGTGTCCGCCGCGCTGACGGCCGCGCGGACCCGGAAGGAGCTCATGAAAGCGCTGCTCATCGAACGGGCCCGAGTGGAAGTGGCTCGGGAGGCCGCGGCTCCGAGCATCGCGGGGCCGATCGTCGTCGCGCTCCTGTTCGCCTCCGCGGCCGGCGCCATGCTGCCCGGGTCCGACGCCTTCGCCGCTTCGCACTTCCAATTGAATACGGCTCTCATGCTGTTCCTCGGATACGGATGGATGTTCCTCGTCCTCTGGGCGGTTCTGGCCCTCGCCATGCTGACCGCCCGCAGTCCGCTGGATGGACGGGATCCGGTTCGCTCTGGGAAGCGACGTTCCTAGACCTGTGGCTCCAACGAAGAACGCGGCGTGTGCCGACGGCGTGGCTTCCAATTCGGTTGGGACGATTCGGAGCGCGCCTTCCGCGAAATTCTCCACCTTCGACGCAACGAGGATTCGGTCGAGTTGCCTCACGGGTCGTGAGACTCGTCTCGGTGCGCAAAGGGCCTCATCTTGGGATGGGCGCCAAACGATTCCCCCGAGGAAATCGGGCTAGGTCCTCCCGTCGATCCGGCGGACATCTCGGGCGACTCGGAGAAATGGACGGATCGCGACGACAGCTTGCGCTCCCACGTGGCCTCAATCAATCGCTCGTAATTCTCGAGGTACTTGGCGGGTGTGTGATAGGTCTCATACGCCATGCGGGCCGCCCTCCGCTGGCCGTGGGCGAGGTCTTCCGCCTCGA
>VBAP01000154.1 GCA_005882335.1 Candidatus Segetimicrobium genomatis | reverse complement strand
AGACATTCTCTCCCGCCTCGGCCAAGCGACGGACCGCCTGAATCTCGTCTCCATAGATGGTCCCAAAACCATGGGCGAGTTTGAAGCCGTTAAACTCGGGCGGGTTGTGGCTGGCGGTGATCATCACGCCACCGTCGATGCCGTCGTGAACCCGGGCGAAATAAAACACAGGCGTAATGACCGTTCCGATGTCGACAACGTCGCAGCCGCTTGCCGCCAACCCCCGCACTACCGAGTCGCGGATCCAGAGCGAACTCTCCCGGTTGTCACGGCCGACAACTACCGGGATACGGGATACGGGAGCCGGGAGCCGACCCCCCTCACCCCCCGCACCACGCGCTCCACTTGGGCGCGGGGCAGGCGCACCCTCTCCCCCCAGGAGGGGAGAGGGAGAAGAGGAACGCCTCAAATATACTGCGTATCCCCGGGCGATCGCCTCGGCTACTTCCGGAGTGATATCGTGGCCGACAACGCCGCGGATGTCGTATTCGCGAAAGATACTTGGGTTGATGCGTACCTTCATTGTGATTAGTGATTCGTGATTTGTGATTCGCACCCCTCGATGCTTGGCGGACCCACACAGATCTGCGACTATCCATCCCCACACAGTGTCCTGGACGAATCACTAATCACGAATCACAAATCACGCGATTAGGTCTTTCAGACTGATACTGCGTCTGCCATTGAGGTGATGGCGAGATGCCAAGAGCGATCCATAGTTCCTGACGGACCTGCCGATACTTGACGGAGAGTTCAAAACAGTTGCGAATCTGAGCCGTCACGATGTAGTCTAGGTCCTCAAACCGTGGGGTGGCCGTCTCGTACTTTGCTTGCACGGTGAAGTAGACGTCGGCGCCAAACGCGACCCCAGTGTCGGTGATCAATGTCACGAACTGCTTGTCCAAGTTGTACTCTGGTTCGAACTGCCAGTGGTAGAGATTGGGCAGCCGTTCCCCGTACGTGACCGTTACCGACGTCGTGTTGGTGGATAGGGTGTTTGGCAAGTAGTCGTAGAAGGCGCCTATCTTGAACGTCGTGGCGATGGCATCCCCCCGCATGCCTGTCTTCGCATACTCCAGGCGGAGCTCATCAATCAAGTCCTCAGGGTTGATGAAGTCTAAAGCGAGAGGAGGTGGCGGAGGGGTCGCCAGGGTAGGGGGATATACACGCAGCACATTACGACTGAGCGTGAGCGTCGCGTCGGGACTCAGGTGGTGCGTGACCGCCGAATTCAAACGGAGTACGCCTTGCCGGTCACCGGTTCCATACGTGGCGTCCGTCCAGGTCCAGCTCGCCCGCCAGTCGGTCTGGGGACCAAACTGGATGCTTGAGGTTTCGAGTCCGACTTTGTATTGAAGTCGTGTGGTCTCTATGTTTAATCCTGATTCGTGGTGCCACCCCGCACTGCCGGCAGCAGTCAATGAGAGCGGCAGTGACCCCAACGGCCGTTCCAGCTCAAGCCCTACCTCTGCGCGCTGCGCCAGTGTGCCAAGACTGGCTGAGAAGTACGCCAGCGGCGCGCCGACGAAGAAGGCGAACCTGTACGCGAAGTACAGACCCTCAATGCTGGTGTAACCTACGCTGGGGAAGCTGCCCGCTGTGGCCTTCCGGCTCCGCAGAGACACGATCAATGTGGGCAATGTAATTATCCCATACCGGCCCACCCATAGCGTCGCGCCATTGACGACCGCCCGGTCCCCCGGAATGGCAGGTCGTCAGAGTGCTCTCTCCCGCGGCAATAAGTCCCGGCTGCGACCGCATCCGATCGCTCCGGATGTAAACACCGTCGATGATGGCTTCAGCGGGCGAGAGTTCGATTACTTGACCGCGTGCATAGAAGGTCAGCATTTCCCCGCGGAGCTCCCGGCCTGTGCTGTCGATAATGGTGACGTGCCCGCGCGCCTCTAACTGCTCTGCACGAAGATCGACGTGGACGAAGTCTGCTTTGATGTGGTTCCTCCGATAACTCATGGACACGTTGCCTGTAGCCTCGATGGTTTGGGCAACGTCATCGTAAATGACCTGCTGGGCGTCGACCACAAGCGGAGGAGATTCCTGAGCAGCGGCGACTTGTGAGAACAACGACAGGAAGAGAGGCAGCACGAGGGCGCCGACTAACGCTCGAGTGACTGGTGACTGGTGATTGGTGACTAGTCCCATCTCATTTATTGTGTCGCACGAACGTTCGTCCTTCTTCCCATCCGTTGTTGCTTGCTGTGAGAAATGACCCAAATGAGTCATGTGCAATCGTCGGGGGGCGGCCGATAATATCGTCGTCGAACATCGAGGATTCTAAATGGTCAGCCACCACGGCGAGCTCGAAGTGTGGAAGAAAGCTCACCGCTTCGCTCTGGACGTCTATCGGGCGACACAGAAATTCCCGCGAGAGGAGATGTATGGCCTGACGGCACAATTGCGGCGGGCTGCTGTGGCCATCGCCGCGAACATAGCCGAAGGCGGAGCCCGTCAATCTAGAAGGGAGTTCCTTCGATTCTGCTACATCGCCAGAGGTTCTGCTTCGGAATCTGACTACCTTCTTCTGGTCTCGAGAGATCTGGGGATTCTGTCGGCCACCGAGTTTGGAAAACTTAATCCCGAGGCAGGGAGTATCGGCCGGATGTTGACAACCCTAATTAAAGCTCTCCGTAACGGCTGATAACGGCATCATTTTCCCAGCCAGTCACCAGTCACTAGTCACCAGTCACTAGTCACCAGTCACTTCTTCGGTCAGATCTTGATATCTATGACTGCTGTCACGCCAACTCCGGACACCCTCCTTATGCCGTCCGCGATCGGGTTGACGCTGTCGATTGGAACAAGTGCTTTCACCCGAAAGACTGTATTGAAATCGGCCTCAAGTTGCGCGACGGCCTTGACCTTCTGCAACCGGTCCTTCGGGCCTGATACCTGGGCCGCCCCGATGTAACTGGCCTGTCCCACGCCGACACTCAAGACCGGAACTACCTTCGTCTGCTCGCGGACCTTCACGCCCTTGTTGTCCAATAGCGTGTTGACGAAGTTGTTCAGGGGTCCGGCGTATTGATTGACGACATAACCAACTCCAAACACCTTGATCAATCCAATTATGTCCTGGGCAGAGACGGCCAGGGCGCTCGTGAGCACGAGGATCACCACCCATGCCGGTACTGCGAACCGGAGCATCCTCATTTGCCCACCTCCGCGGCGGAAACTATAATCGAAGGACGTGCCATTCGCCATATACGTACCCGGAATCCAGGTGGTTCGGCGGTGAGCGTCGACCTTGTGCTGGCCGGCAACGGCCCAGGAGAACTCACAGGTTGGGTGCGTCCGGTGGCCCGCTCGGCGAGAGACATCGGCCCCGCCGACCTCCGGCTGACACTCGTGCTGTCTCCCACCCAGTTCGCTGGGGGCAGAGAAGTAGATGTGGTGAAGTCCTGGGGTCTATTCGACCGTATCCTGACTCCTGCCGAGGGCATTCGCCTTGCCCTGGGGCGCCTCAGGTTGGAAGCTGGTCCTCGGGGATCAGTCCTGCACCTGGGAGGAGATCTGTGGTTTTCCGCCTGGATCGCCCGGCGTCTCAGGATCCCGGCATGCGCATTCGCAGAAACTCTTCTCGTGGCCCGCAGGCACGGGGCGTTTGCCGAGATCTTCGCTGCGTCAGAAGACCTGGCGAAGCAGCTCGGTACGCGCGGCGTGCCCCAAAAAAAGATTGTCGTCACAGGAGATCCGAGAGTTGACGCGGTGCTGAGAGCAACACGAGAGTCTCCTGCGCCTCTGAACCGCCCGCCCCGCCCCATCCCTGTCGTCTCCCTGCTCCCGGGGAGTCGGGATCGATATGTCCGCGCGCTGCTTCCTTACCTATTGCGGGTCGCCGACGCGCTGCGGGCTAGCCGGCCGCGCGTCACGTTCCAGATTATTGCGGCCGAATTCCTCTCCCCGGGGTTGCTTGCATCGATGCGGGCGCTTGCGTCCGCCCGGTGGCCGGCGCTGAATGCCGTCTGGGTGACCAGCGATCCATGGACGGCCCTGGCGCGCAGCGACCTGGCGCTCACCTTTCCCGGCACCAGCACGGTGGAACTGGCGATGCTCGGTGTGCCATTCGCGGCGATCGTGCCGCTTGAATTCGTGGACCGTGTACCCGCTGAAGGAGTAGTGGAATGGATCGGGCGCATCCCCGGCATCGGCCGGATGGTCAAGCGCGTGGCGGCCTGGCGATACTTCGCACGACCCCGGCTGATGGCGCTGCCGAACATCCGGGCCGGTCGGGCCATTGCACCGGAGTGGATTGGCAGGTGGACACCCACAGAACTGGCGAACCGCGTATCGGATCTATTGGACGATGAAACGCGCCGGAAGGCGATGCGAACCGAGTTGCGTTCCCTGTACTCATCATCGAGTGGCGCTGCCACACGGATTGCTGAACGCGCGCTGACACTGGCCGCGACGCAACCGGAGAACCCGTGAGACGACTCGTCAGGTTCATCACTCCCTACTGGGCCCATCTCGCCGCAGGGATGATCTCTGTTGTCCTCCTCACCGGCACGCAGCTCTTCGTGCCGCGGTACGCCGGTCTCACCGTTGACGAGATCATCCGCACGCGAAGCCTGACGGTCCTGAACCGCGCGGCAGTAGTCGCCCTCGCGGCATTAGGGCTGCGGAGCGTATTACTGTACGGGCAGCTGTACTTCGGCCTTTTCCTCGGGCACCGCGTCATTGCCGACATTCGCCGGCTGGTCTTCCAGAGGGTCCAGCGCTGGTCACTGGACCGCTTTGCGGGATGGACCAGCGGCGACCTCATCGCCCGCAGCCTGCAAGACACGCAGGTCGTGCAGAGCGCGCTCCTGGTGGGTCTGCTGGATTTCTTCGGGACCGCGCTCACGGTCGCGGGCATCGCAGCGATGCTGTTTATTCTGGATTGGCGGCTGGCATTGTTTACCCTCATCGTCATTCCTCTCCTGCTGACAGCTGCGCGTCTTTTCGGCCATGAAATTCAATATGTGTCGCAACGCGCGCAGGAACGAATCGCAAATCTGGCCTCTCTCCTGCGTCAGTCCTTCGGCGGGGCGCGTGTGATCCGCGCGTTCGTCCAGGAGGAACGCGAGATTGGCCGCTTCCTCCGGGAGAATGAGCGCACGTTCCACGAGAACCTCCGTATCAGCCAGCTGATCGCCGTGCAGGTGCCGATCGTCAGTTTCTTTACGGCGCTCGGGCTGGTCGCGGTCATCTGGCGCGGCGGCGGCATGGTCACGGCCGGCGAGATCACTGCCGGCACGCTGGTCTCGTTCCTGGCCTACGCCGGCATGGCTGTGGAACCGGCGACCACGCTCACGCGCCTGTACAGCGGGATACGCCAGGGGCTGGGGGCGCTGGACCGCGTGCTGGAATTGCTGCGGGTGCCCGAAGGGGTCTCCGATGCCCCGCACGCCCTCGATGCGCCGTCGATCCGCGGAGACATCCGGTTCCGAAACGTCTCATTCAGCTATGATGGCCTGACGCCGGTGCTTCAGAATATTTCCATGGAGGTCAGAGCCGGAGAACGAATCGCCGTCGTGGGCACCAGCGGCGCCGGCAAGTCGACGCTCATGAACCTACTTCTCCGATTCTACGACGCCACGGACGGGACAGTCGAGATTGATAGCCGGGAAGTCAGAAAGGTGAAGCTCCGTTCACTGCGGCGTCAGATTGGGCTGGTCCCCCA
>VBAP01000153.1:7032-8807 GCA_005882335.1 Candidatus Segetimicrobium genomatis | reverse complement strand
GATCCTGCTGGAGCCCATCGGCGAGGTGAAGCATCAGGAAGCGTTTGCCGCCACCCTCGACGGGATGGAGCGCCTGGCGCAGCAGGGGGTGGTGCGGTACCTGGCGCTGCGGGAGGTGCAACGGCTTGGCCAGTTTGACCTGCTCGTCACCGGTGCCTCGGCCGTCTGCACCAACGGGGTCCGCGTCGGAAAGGGTCACGGCTACTTCGACCTGGAATGGGCCATGCTGCGCATGCTCGGTGTCATTCACGAAGATACTCCGGTCATCGCCGTGGTCCACGACGTTCAGGTGGTGGACGAAGACTTGGCTCCGGAGCCGATCGACACCATCGTCGATATCATCGTCACACCGACACGCACGATCCAGGTCTCGCGGCGCTATCCCCGGCCCGAGCGAATCTACTGGGACCGGCTCGAGCCGGGCATGCTGGACGCGATCCCGTATCTGGCCGACCTCAAGCAGTTTGTGGCGAAGGAGGTGGTGCGCTAGAAGGAACCGGCAGCAGGCCGTGACTGCGACCTCAGAATGGGGGTGTGAGAGTGTCGATTCAGGCTGAATACATTCGCGAACGCGACCCTTCGCTACGGATGATTACGGCGGTCATGATCGCCGTCTTCATCACGCTCATCGGCTACGTGGCGATGACCGTCGGCTCATCACCGACCGTGAAAGGCGCCAGCTTCATCTGGCTCCCCGCCGCGCTGCAGCTGGTCGCCGGGGTCTGGCTGGGACCATGGCTGGGACTGCTGGCTGGCGGGCTGGGCGCCTACGCAGCCGGGATCCTGGCCTACGGCGGATGGGGCATCGTCGACATCATCATGAATCCGATCGCCGGCGGCGTCGCCAACGCCATGCTGCCCGCGATACTGTTTCGGATGTATCGGGTTGATCCGACCCTCGGCGCGCAGCGTCCGGCCGATGTGCTCTCAGGCGTCGTCAAAGCCGTCGTGCTGGCGATCGTGGTCTTGGTGGCCGGCTACCTGAACCGCCTGCTCCAACTGCCGGGGCAGTGGGGATTCATCTTGCCGCTCATTGCGCTCTTTGTCGGTGCGCGGGTCCTCCTGAGGAGCCTCGCGCTCAACAAGGCCAGTTTCCTCGCCGCGGTCGGCATCGCGGTTGTGTCCTGTGCCGCCAGCGCGCTGATTGGCGCGATCGGGGCGACGGTCGGCGGCAAGCCGTTCGCGGCCGCGCTCGTTGACCCGGGAATCGGCTGGTTCATCGGCGACACCATCTCGGCATTCCTCGGGCTGTACCTCCTGGCGATGTTCACTCAGCGCGCCCGCGCTGCGGGAATTGTCGCGTCCTAGCTAAGCAAAATTACGCGCGGGGCAGGCGTGACGCTCCTGCCCCGCCGTCATTCTATGACCCCCACGGAGCGCAGACGCGGGAAAGGATTGGGACTCGGTCTCTTCCCCCCGGGACTGAGACTGGCCGTTGTCTTTGCCGCGGGCGTCCTCTTTATCTTCATCAACACGCGCCCCGCCGCGCTGCTGTTGCTCCTGGTGGGATTGAGCCTCTTCCTCGCCAACGAGACGCGTGATTGGAAACTCGCAGCGAGCGCTCCGCTCTCCGCAGGGCTGATGCTCTTCTACAACACCATTCTCTCCCCCGCGTCCGCCGGCGGGCACCAGTGGTGGATTTTTACCGTGAACGCGGCCGGATTCGAGCGGGGACTGGTGACCGGCCTGCGGCTGGCGGGCGTCATGCTGTTATCATTTGCATGGCTGGGTTCCACCCCGCTGCCTGAGATCTACCGGAGCGTCGCCTGGTTCAA
>VBAP01000153.1:0-7021 GCA_005882335.1 Candidatus Segetimicrobium genomatis | reverse complement strand
CGCGAGGTGGTGGCGCTGACGCAGTCTCTCCTTATCCGCGGGCTGCGGTGGGACTCGGTCATCGCCAACATTCGAAATCTCGTCCCGCTGGGCGTGGCGATCATCCCCCGCATCATTGACAACACGCAGAAAGCCACCTTCGCCAGCCAGTCGCACCGGCGATCTGCGCCAAAGGACGATGGAACCATTGCCGTCAGGGACCTTTACGTTCGCTACGGCGCCAACCTTCCGGACGTGCTGCAGGGAATCGATCTCGCCGTCCCTTCGGGCGAATTTCTCTATCTGGCCGGCAAGAGTGCCGCGGGGAAGACGACGCTGCTACGGACCCTGGGGGGTGTCATCCCGCGCGTCATGGGTGAATTTCGAGGACGCGTGGTTGTCTCGGGTATGGCCACCCACGAGGTGCCACTCGCGGTCCTCACCGCCAGCGCCCGCTACGTGGCCCCCGACCCATTTGCATCGATCCACGGCCTCACCGTCGGTCAGGAGATTTCATTCCTGGCGCCAGACGAGAACGCTGCCCACGAGGCCCTGGGGGTCATGGGACTTGCGGATCTTTGGGACCGGGAAACGACCAAGCTTTCTGGGGGTCAACAGGTGCGGCTCGTGCTCGCTGGGGCCCTGGCCTCGGAGGCAAGAATTTTCCTGCTGGATGCGCCGATGCAGGAACTGGATCCGGAAGGGCGGGTGGCATTCATGGAGGCGCTGGCCATCCTCCGGTCCAGACGACCGTGTACTATCGTCGTTGCCGACCCGTTCTGGCAGGACCTGGCCTCCTACACAAATCGGGTGATTGTATTAGAAGAAGGACGGCTGCTCGCCCCGCTCGTACCTGAGGACTTCTTCGCAGAAACCTGGCTGGCCCGGTGTCACCTTCAAAGTAGAGAGGGCGCGGCAGCGCCCAACCTCATTCCCCTCTCCCTGGAGGGAGAGGGACAAAGGGTGAGGGCGGGCGAAGTGGTCGCGACGCTCGAGGGGGTGCATGTTGCGTTGGAGGGCACCCAGATCTTGCACGGCGTCGACTTTGCCGCGCGGCAGGGAGAACTGGTGGCTGTCATGGGCCCCAACGGCTCGGGGAAGACGACGGCCATGCTCACGCTTGCCGGAGCCATCAAGCCGCAGAAGGGCGCCGTCAGGACACGCGGCCGCGTGGGGTACGTCTTCCAGCACGCTCAGCTACAAACGGTCGCGATGACGGTTGAAGAAGAGTTGGCGTTCGGCCCAAGGGTCCTGCGATGGCCCGAGCCGGCCGCGAAAGCCTTCGTGATGGAGGGCGCGGCCTGGACCGGACTCGGGAGGGATGCGTGCCCGATCGATCTCCACCCCGCCGACGTCCGGATGCTGATGATTGCAGCCTGTAACACGGATCTCTCCACACTGATCCTCGACGAGCCCACGATTGGACTGGACGGTGCGGGGATCGAGAAAGTGATGCAACTCGTGAAAGAGCTCCTCCTCCACGGCAAGGCGGTCGTCATCATAACTCACGACCAGGCGATCGCCGGGCAGGCCCACCGGGTCGTCACCATCCGCGATGGGCTTGTTGAGCACATCCGGGAGCGGAGAAATTCGCAGGAGGTTCTCCCGGCCAGGTGAGCGAGTGCGAGATCAACTTGCGGAAGGGGTTTTCCGGGGGGGCCGAGTCGATTCGGCGGCTCGCCGCGCTCGGCCCCCTGAACGTGATTTTCGGAGAGTTAGGAGAGGCTCGCGGCGATCCGCCGCAGCATCTTGACCGCATCGTCTATCCGGTGGTCAGCGCCTGTGACCAGGCCGCGGAGGAGCTTGTGGTTCTGGGTCCTCTGCGCTGCCCGGTCGATTGCAGATTCTGCCTCGCGAAGTTGAGCGCGCGCTTCCCCAATGAGCCGCTCGATCTGCGCCAACTGCTCTTTGGAGGGCTTGGTTGATCCCAAAGCCCGAACCATGGCCAGCGCGCTCTGGATCTTTTGCTCAGCCTCTCGTGTCAGCCGCATCGCTCGGTCCACCGCCTGGTCCTTTGCGGCCATCTGCTTCTTCTCGACGAGTTCATCAGCCGCAGTGAGGTTCCGGAGTGCTCGATCCAGGAGTTGGTCCACTTGCTGCAACGCCTTCGCCAGATTTGCCGGCGGAAGCGCTGCGCGCGCGGCAGGAGCGGGGACGCTAACGATCACCGCGACCAACAGGATGAGCAGTGCGAGTCTTCGGATCATGGCTATTCCTCCCGGCGATCTGCGCGTTCTCTGGATTGGTTCCGAACGCGATTGACGCAAGGAGGTTCATGCCCCCTAGACCGCTACGCTAGGCGTCAGGGAGAGGCAGGCTCAAAGAGCTCGACCGGATTGCCATCGGGATCTTCCAGTTGGATCTGCTTGCCCCCCGGGCCCGTAACGATCTCACTCCGAAAACGTAGGCCCGCCTGTTTCAGCGTCGCCACGTGAGAAGCCAGGTTATCCACGTTAAGGACGAACCGGTTCCATCCGCCCGGCTCCTGCCGCCGGCCATCCGACAAAGGACGGTGACCTGAACTCTGGGGGCCGCTGAGCAGGAGAGTGAGATCGCCTTTCACAACGCTGGCAAACGCCGGTCCCGATTGCTGCTCTAGTTTGAAACCAAGGTGCTTGGTGTAGAAAGCGATGGAACGGTCAACGTCACTGACCAGATACCTCACTCGCGCCATATGAACCTCCCCGCTGTCATCGAACCTTACTTGACATCAAACATTTCGACGAAATGCGGCGCATCAAGAAGCACATGCGGTGCAATAGCATGATAACCCCACAGGTGGACCCACGCATTTCCTGAGCGAATAGTCAGCGCCGATTTGATCATACCTGGAACGAAATATTGCAAGATGAGAAATCCGACCGAAGTGAATAGCCCGAAGAGACTTGTATAGTCCGTCCAGCCTTCAAAGAAGTGCACCCAGTAGAGCGGCCGTGATTGGGGAACCGGTGACAGCGATCGTATCGAGGAAGGAGAAGAGCATACACAAACACCATAATAGGAAGCCCGGTGCCAAAGAGGTTGGCGACAAAGGCGAGCGATCCCCCCACCACAAACTGGCGTGGCGTGAGGCCAAACAGCGCGTGGGAGAACCCACCGAGCTCCCCGATACCTTCAACGACTAGAACGGAAGCAATGAGCACATAATCTCTTCTGGGGTTTTTCGAGCGAAGGTTGAGAGCGATGTTCGTATATCCTTTGCGTCGGAAGTACAGGTATGGAAGCGCGGCGTAAACGACAAAGTTGAAGACGCTCCACACCATCACCTCAAACCGTGAAACCCGGTCATATAATCCAAAGAGCGTTCCTGGGAGGTGGAGGCTGATCGGGTGAATTCCGAGTAGCCGGCCAACTGTATATCCTGCAATTTGAGCGACGACAAGGTACGCTAGAAGGTACTTGATTTCCCGGTTCGCTGTTATCCTGCCCGGCACGGAGAGTTTTTCCTTTCGACTACGCGTGACCAGAAGAACCAGCCCGAGAATCACAAGGCCAAAGGCCGCATTGAGCTGTGCGCTCGTCAAGACATCAAGACCACTTTTGCCGTGAAAGATGGGCAGCCGGTCAAGAAACGGCAGTCCATTGTTTGAGATTGCAAAACCCAAGAGGATGGAAAGGGCTATCCAGGATAGGATTGTGACTTGAACGGGTTTGCTTGTGACGATGCCCCTCACAATGAGACCATCTCACGCGTAGCAGGCAAATTTTTGAACCGGAGAGACCCTCTCATTTAACAATAAATGCTCCTTTCATTCCCCGCTCATAATCGCCTCCAGGCTCACCCGCCAGAAGATGGCTCGCCATCTCAAATGTGCCTTTCTTTGCCGGAATGAACGTGATGGTGATGGTCTTGCCCGCTTCTACTCCGACTTCGAATAGTCGAGTAGCCGCAACATAGGATTCGTCCCTCTTGCCGTGCACCAAGACCTCTCCCATGTCCTGAAAATATGTGTTCGCCATCACGTATTCCCACCACCCTTGCGAGCCTTTGGGTGGCGTCTGCGGAGGAGGGTAGACCATGAAGATGTGCGTACCTGTACCTTTGTTCTCGAGCACCAAGTCAACAACTTTCCCCGCCTCTAAAGTAACTGCGTTGGGAGTGAACTGGCGAGGGTAAGTTGTCATGGTTATGACGATCCTATTCCCCGTGGCAAACAACCAGCCCGTGTGCGAGGCAAGTACCCGTCCGGGAAGGCAGACCAACAGAATACCGAGGATCCCAAGAATTCGGCCCATCTACACTCACCTCCGAAACCCGCTTAATCGGTTATCTGTCCACGCCACCTGGTACCGTATTCGACGTTTACGGTACCAGGAGGCTGGCCAGAGGGTTTCCGAGAAGGATGCATTTGCTGATTAACGGTACCTGGTACCGTTATCCGGCGTTTACTGTACCTGGTACCGCTTTCCGGCGTTTACGGTGCCAGGTACCCGTCTACGGCTTGGCCTGGCAGAGGGACCTTCAGTCCGGCTTCAACTTCTGAAGCGTGGAGTCGGAGAAATAGCCAAGTAGCAGCGCCTGATGCCAGGTCGTGATTTGAATGCCGGCATTGGCCAGGCCGGCGATGATCAGAATGGCCGTCAGAGTGGATCCGATGCCCAGCAGGAGATACGGCTTGGCAGCATCCCAGAGCAGCCGCCAGAACTCTCTAGAGGTCGCGGCGGTCACCCTCGGATAACCTCTCCTCAAAACCGGCAGGATTACGCTGATAGCGACCCCCGCCATGATCCACAAGACGATCCTGTAAGACGGCACAGCAATCCACCTCTTCCAGTCCAGTGCGCCATCACCCCGCGCCCGTCCTGCCGCCCCTCCAAGTGAAGGCCATCTCTAACAGGCAGCGCCACAATCCGGCCGAAAGATACATAGTTAGTTAGCAGGTGGTGACTCTTGAGCGACATCCCTAAGACGCGGTATGCGAAGAGCGGCGGGATCAACGTTGCGTACCAGGTCGTGGGCGCGGGACCGCCGGACCTAGTTTATGTCCCGGGCTGGCTCTCAAACGTCGAAATGATGTGGGAAAATCCCCTACTGGCGCGGTTCCTGCGCCGCCTTGCGTCGTTCAGCCGGTTGATCGTCTTCGACAAGCGTGGAACGGGCCTCTCCGACCGCGTCCCAGAGCTCCCGACGCTCGAGCAGCGCATGGATGACGTGCGCGCAGTCATGGATGCGGTCGGCTCAGCGCGCGCCGCCCTTTTCGGCCACTCCGAGGGAGCCTCGATGTGCATCCTCTTCGCTGCGACTTACCCCAAGCGCACTATTGCGCTCGCCACATACGGCGCCTTCGCGAAACGCCTCCGTTCCGACGACTATCCCTGGGCTCCAACGCTCGACGAACGGCTCCGTGGCGCCGAGGAGCTCGAACGCAGCTGGGGGGACCCAAAAATCGCCGACCTCGCCTATTACGCGCCGAGTATCGCGGACGACGTCAACTTCCAGGAATGGCTCGACACCTACTTCCGCAGGAGCGCATCGCCGAAGGCTGCGGCGGACCTGCTTCGCATGAATAGCTACACAGACGTTCGCGCGGTGCTGCCAAGCGTGCGCGTCCCCACGCTCGTACTCCAGGCCGTCGGTGACCGGGACGTCCAGGCCGCGGAGGGAAGTTACATCGCGGCGCGCATCACCGGCGCACGATACGTCGAGTTTCCGTCCGGCGACCACCTCTTCTGGGCTTCGCATCAGGACGAGATCTTAGCCGAAATCCAGGAGTTCATGACCGGCGTGCGTCCATTACCCGAGCACGACCGGATCCTCGCAACGGTGCTCTTCACCGACATCGTCGAGGGAACCAGGCGGGCCGCGGCGCTCGGCGACCGTCGCTGGCGAGACCTCCTCGAGAGTCACCACGCTCTCGTGCGTACAGAACTTGCGCGGTACCGTGGCCTGGAGCAGGATACTGCGGGCGACGGCTTCTACGCCACCTTCGACGGACCGGCGCGCGCAGTTCGCTGCGCGTTCGCTGTTCGCGACGGCGTACGCCGGCTCGGCCTTGAAGTCCGTGCCGGGGTGCACACCGGTGAGTGCGAGATCGTCGCGGGCAAGCTCGGAGGAATCGCCGCGATCATCGGTGCACGCGTCAAGGATCTGGCCGGTGCCGGCGAAGTGCTTGCGACCAGCACCGTGCGCGACCTTGTTTCAGGTTCGGGACTCGCCTTCGCCGAACGCGGCACGCAGGTGCTGAAGGGTGTACCTGGCGAGTGGCGCCTCTTCGTGGTGACGAGCTGAGTCCTATTCCTGCGAGAGTCTGGGCAGGATTCTTCACGATAACATCGAATCAATCAATAGCCTTACGCTGGTTCTTTGCTGCTGCAGGCCGGTCGGGGCCGCAGCCAGCTGGATCACAGAACCGTTCGTCCCCCCTGGACATAATCGAGCGCATGAGAATCGGCTGAGCTCAAGCCCCAGGAGCCGATTACTTTCGGCCGTTTGGCTCCGCCCATAGGAGGAAGTCTGCGTTGCTGGACATCTTTCGCAGGGCCATTCTGTGCGTGCTGGTGGGAGGCCTCACGAGCACTGCCTTCGCTGGAACCGCCACAGGCGCGTACATCGAACGTCGTTCGCCTCCTGTCGTGGTTGCCTACTATGTCGACGCTGATCAGGACTCATTGACAGCGCTACTCACCCACGGCCATCGGATAAGCTGGATCATCACAACCAACTTCACCCTTCTCGATCTGACAGGCCGGCTCTACGGGGTGCACGACCCCGGGGTCGTGGAAGCTGCGCACCGCCTGGGGAGCGAGGTGCACTTCCGGGTCGCCAACTTCGTGGGAGGCGATTGGAGCCGCGCGGTCGCGCATGCTGTTTTGACGCATCCGACGGCCCGGGCCCAGGCAGTAACCCGGATCCTCCTGGTGCTCGATGCGTACCAGTACGACGGCGTCAGTCTCGACCTCGAGAACGTGTCGCCTAAGGACCGGGCGGCTCTCAGCTCGTTTGTAGCCGAAGTTAGTAAAGGAGTCCACGCCCGCGGCAAGACGTTCACGATCGCCGTGCCGGGGAAGACACAGGATTGGCCCGATAGTAACTGGGCGGGGG
>VBAP01000152.1 GCA_005882335.1 Candidatus Segetimicrobium genomatis | reverse complement strand
GGGCCGGCGCCCTCGGCGTAGACGTGCGGTTTCTCGGCGCGATGCGTGAAGTGGAGTTGGTGGGCGCGTATAACGCCGCCACCTGCGTCGTCCACACACGGCCCGATGAGGTGTTTGCGCTGGTGTTGATCGAGGCCCTCGCCTGCGGTCGGCCGGTGCTCGCCGTGGCGGGCGGTGGCACGCCCGAGCTGATCGGTGAGGCCGGCGTTCTCGTGCCGCCTGAGGATCCCCGTGCGTTCGCGGACCAATTGCAGGCCCTGCTCGGCGACGCCGGGCGTCGGGAAGCCCTTGGCGCCGAGGCACGCCGCCGGGCGGAGGAGCGGTTTACTCTGGAGCGGATGGTGGACGATTTCGAGGAGGCGCTAGCGACGCTCTAGTCTCCCCAGCGCCGCCCGCGCGGTCGCCACCCGCGGCTGCAGCTCGGGGTCCGCGTCTTTCCACAGGGCGATGAAGTTTCGATAAGCGCGAATCGCCGCCGCGGTGTCGCCCCGCTGCGCGGCGATGTGGGCGCGGAGCTCCTCGGCCTCGGCGCGCTCTAAGACCAGCCCCGTGGCGAAGGAGGTGAAATGCAGGACCTCGAGCGCCGCAGCGAGGTCGCCCGCTGCGCGATCCAGTCGCGCTAGCGCGATGGCGAAGCGGCCGTGTGCGGAAGGCCGGATCGGTCTCCCTCCGCTCAGCGTCAAGAGCTCATAGGGGGCGAGGCTCAGTCCTAGGCGGAGCCCGGCCCGCGCGGCGGCCGTATCCCCGCGGGTCAGGGCGGTCAGCCCCCGAAGCCCACCGTAGATCGCGTCGGTCGCCCCTGGCCACTGCGGCGCCGTATTCCCGCGGAGGACGGCCAGCGCCGCGGCCGTGTCGCCGTCCATCGCGGCCCGCCAAGCGACGGCCACCGTCCCGCCTAGCGAGGAGTCTACGCTTGTCAGCTGCGCCGCGGCGCTCCTGCCTTCGGCCTGATGACTCCCGGTTAAGAGCGAGCGCGCTGCGAGGGCGTGGAGCGTGCTGAACCCTGTGGGGTCAAGCTCCACGACGGTGGCGAGGAGGGAGTCCGCGGCGTGGTATCGACCCACGGCGAGGCGGTACATGGCGCGACGGGCGAGTGCGTCTGCTCGCTCTGAGCGCGGGAACTCGGGGGATGCCAGGACAGCGGCAATCGTATCCGCCACGGAGATCGCCAGCGCGGGGGCGGCGTCGAATGCACGCACGGCCTCGAGCTGGGCGCGGCGCAGCACGGCGATGGTGTCCACTGTGTTGAGCGGGGTGAAGGCGGACACGGGGTCCTGCCCACGCAGTCCTACCCGCAACGCCACTTGGAGAGCCCGGCCGACCACGAATGAGGGGGAACGTTCCATGAGCTGCCGCAACAACGCCCAGGCTGCCGCCGTGTCGCCGTCCGCCGTGCGGAGCTCGATGGCGTGGTTGTAGTTCTCGGGCAGGTCGGGATCGAGGCGGACGCCCCGCTCGAACGCGGCGACCGCCCGTGCCCGGGGCTCGCCGGCGAACAGCCCGAGATGGTAGTAAGCCTCGCCTTCGACGTACGCAGCCTCGGCGTCGTCAGGATAGCGGCGTCGGAGCTCGTCCGCCTGACGCAGGGCCTCGGTGATGAGTCCACGGTATTGCGTTTCCATGGCGGTGAGCAGATCGCGCTGGCGCTGGGGCAGGGTGGCAGCGTGGCGGAGCCCTTCCTGGATAATGCTGCTCGTGGTCCAGCGAGGCAGGCTGGCGCCGAACGTGGTCACCACCCACAGGCGGTAATAGGCGAGCCCGAAGGTCGAGTCGAGCGCGATCGCACGCAACAGCGAATCGGCGGCCGGCTGCAGCAGGCCCCGGCGGGCGAGCTGCTCCGCCGAGAGGTAGGCTCGCAGGGCGAGCGGCGAGGTCGTCGCGTATTCGTTCGAGGTGCGGCGGCCGGCCATCGGCCCCTGCTGCAATCGCCCGCGCGCGAGTCCGACGGCTACGCTGTCCACCACGGGTCCGGGCAGCGCGAGCGCGCCCGTCGCGTCCACGCCGGCGATACGCCGCAACGCCACCGCGTCATACAACTCGGCGTGCAGGCGCAGCTGCGGGCCGACCGCCACGGCGCTGCCGAGCACCATGGTCGCCGCGCCCGCGGAGCGGGCGGCGCGAGCGGCGGTAGCGATGTCGCCGAGGGCCGGGGCTGCCTGAGCGCGCGCCAGGACGGTGCGCGGGTGCACGGTGCGCCAGCCGGCGAAGCCGTCGAGCGAGACGCTCAACAGATCCACCATTCCTTCCCCCAGCCACGCGACATCGTTGGTGGGGCCGGTGGTGCGGAAGGGGAGGACCGCGAGGGCGTTCGAGTCGATGGGGATGCGCACGGGCGCCGGCCGCGAGGTGGCACACGGCGGCGCGGAGCCGTCGGGGCATTGCGCGGCGGACGGTCGAACGGTCGGACCGACGGTCAGGAAGGCCACGATCGCTAGCAGTCGCCTCCCCATCCGACTATCCGACCATTCGACCTTCCGACGCCTCATCAAGGTAAGATGCCCCCCGCCTTTCTTTGGCGCCAATCCTCTGTACTTTCCCGATGCTTTCCGACCAGAGGGTACCGATGAAAGTGGGGATCCCGAAAGAGACCGTCGCTGGCGAGCGCCGCGTCGCGCTCGTGCCTGAGGTGGTGGGCCGGCTGGTGAAGGCCGGGCACGAGGTGGTCGTGGAAGGAGACGCCGGGGTCGAGGCGGGATTCCCCAACGACGCGTACACGGCTGTGGGTGCGAGCCTCGGCGACGCCTGGGCGGCCGACGTCGTCTGCAAGGTCCAGAAGCCGGGCCCGGCCGAAGTCGGAAAGATGCGGGAAGCTACCGCTCTGGTTGGGATGCTGCAGGCGGCGACCAATGCCGATCTCGTGCGGCAGCTGGCCCAGCGGCGGGTCACGGCATTCAGTCTCGAGCTGCTCCCCCGGATCACGCGCGCTCAGCCGATGGACGTGCTGTCCTCGCAGGCAACCGTCGCCGGCTACAAAGCCGCCCTCCTCGCCGCCGACACGGCGCCGAGATTCTTTCCGATGCTCGTGACCGCGGCGGGGACGCTGCCGCCCGCGCGCGTCCTGGTGCTGGGCGCGGGCGTCGCCGGCCTGCAGGCAATTGCCACCGCCCGCCGCCTCGGCGCCATCGTCTCCGGGTTCGACGTGCGACCGGCGGTGAAAGAGCAGGTCGAAAGCCTGGGCGCCAAGTTCCTCGCCATGGCGGACCAGGTGGAGGCCGAAGGCGCGGGGGGCTACGCCAAGGAGTTGTCGGCAGACCAGCACCGGCGTGAGCTCGAGTTCCTGGCGCGCAGTGTCAAGGACGCCGACGTGGTGATCACGACCGCGGCGATCCCGGGGAAGCGCGCGCCGATCCTCGTCACGCGCTCCGGCGTCGAGGGGATGCGGCCGGGCTCCGTGGTCGTGGACCTCGCGGCTGAGACGGGCGGCAATTGCGAGCTGACGCAAGCCGGGACGACCCTGGAGCACCACGGCGTCACCATCCTCGGGCCCGTGAATCTCCCCGCCACCCTGCCGCTGCACGCGAGTCAGATGTACGCCCGCAACGTGGCGAGCTTCCTGAATCACCTCGTGAAGGAGGGCAAGCTCCAGCTCGACTTCACCGACGAGATCACCCAGGCGACGTGCGTCACCCACGACGGAAAGGTGCTCAAACCATGACCGACTACTGGTCGATGCTGTTCGTCTTCGTGCTCGCGACGTTCATCGGGCTGGGCGTGATACGCCGCGTGTCGCGGCT
>VBAP01000149.1 GCA_005882335.1 Candidatus Segetimicrobium genomatis | reverse complement strand
CCAATTCCAGGAATCCTCCGGACGTGCCGTCGGCTTCCGGATCATGAGCAGCGTGCAGTTCGCCGCGTTCCAGACGGGCCAAGGAAACGCAAGCCTCTACGCACTCGGGGACACCGCCACGGGGAGTGTCAGCTTCACCTCCTCCGTTCCAGACGCGTACTATCTCTTGTTCCTCCATGGAGGCGGACTCCAGAACGTCACCCAGGCGGTGACCTTCCAGCGGACGTACGTGTCCCCCGACGAATTCCAACTTGTCGCAGGGATCGTCTTGCTAGCCCTCGGATTCGTGGAAGTCTACTGGGGCGTGCGGCCGAGGGCGGCCCGTGGTGAGATTGAAGTCCCCGCTCCCCCTCCGGAGCCACCGGCCTGGTAGGGATAGCTTTGGCGGCCCCGGAAGACTCAACCGCACCGAACCAAGCCCGAGCGAAACCTCGAGGCGGACGAATCCGGCGGCATTGGCCGTTCCTCCTGTTCTTCGCGGCCTTGGTCGCGTACTGTGGCTACCTGCAGCTCGAGTTCCGCGGTGCGTTGGGACAACTCTTCTTCGTCCGCATTTTTTTCCAAATCGCGTTGGCCGCACTCGTCATCGCCATCCTGAAAAACGTCGTCGGCGTCAAGACGTTGGGCATGTTTGCCCCCGTGATCATTGCGCTCGCGCTGCTGTTTAGCGGAGTCGTCTTGGGCCTCTCGATTCTCGGCGCCGTACTCGGTGTCGTCGTGCTCACGCGGGCGGCCATGGTCCGGGAGCGGGTGCAAGAAGCGCATCGAGTGGCCATCCTCGTCACGATGACGGGGGTCACAATCACGTCGCTGGCGATCGTGGGCCTCGAGCTCGGACAGCACGAACTCTTTTTCGGCATCCTACTGCCGGTCCTCATCAGTTCTTGGATGGCCGAGCGATACGTGGAGCAGGTGCGACGGGTCGGCTGGGAGGCACCGAGTGCCGCCCTAGGGTGGACCTTGGCGGGGGTCATCATCAGTTTTCTCGTGATCACCCAAGACCCGCTCGTGGACTTCGTCCTGACGAACCCTCTCACGTGGTCCGTGCTGGTCGCACTGCACTGGTTCCTCGGGACTCGCATCCGATTCCGACTGGGCGACCGGTTCCGCTTCAGCGGGATCCGACGATACAACCTCGGGGACGGTCCGACGGCCGGCGACTTCGGCGATGACGTGCTCACGATGCCCGTCCGAAATCGAGAGTTCGTGGAACGATACAACGCCCCGGAGCTCATGGCCCTCCTGTCTAAGGACCGGGCCAAAGCGCTCCTCGTCCCACAAGGCATCCCGATGGCGCGGACCTTCTTGACCCTCCACTTGCGGGAAGACCTCGGGCGGTTCCGGACATGGCTCGACGGCCAACAGCAGTTCGTGATTAAGCCGGCGGGAGCCCACGGAGGAGAGGGGATCATCCTCGTGCGCGGGCGCCATGGCGACGCATACGAGACCAACGAAGGGCGCCGGGACGGTGCGGCGCTCGAGGCACACGCTCGCGCGATTCTCGACGGAGAGTACCGCGGTGGGACCCGCGACGCCGTCGTGGTGGAAGAGCTCTTGCATCCTGACGGAGAGCTGAAAGATCTGGCGGCTCAGGGACTGCCCGATCTCCGGATCATTTGCTTCCGCGGCTACCCGGTCATGGCCATGGCGCGGATTCCAACCCGCGCATCCGGAGGCAAGGCGAACTTGCATCTGGGTGCGATCGCCGCCGGTGTCCGATTGTCCACGGGGCGGATCGTCCACGCGGTTTGGCGCGGCTTCCCTTATCCCGTCAACCCCGACACGGGGGCGCGATTGGTCGGTCGACAGGTCCCTCGTTGGCGTGAGATCCTGGAGATCGCCACGGAAGCCCAAAGTCTGAGCGGCCTTGGGTTTGCTGGAGTCGACATCGCAATTGATGCGCAGCGAGGCGTCGTCGTCATGGAAGTCAACCGCCGGCCCGGCTTGGAAATCCAGAACGCGAACGCCGCGGGTTTGCTCCGGCGTCTCCGCATGGTGGAATCGTTGGGAGCGGACGGGCGCTCCACGGAGGAACGCATCGCGGCCATCGTTCAGCTTGACGCCGCGAACTGGGGCGTTCCGTCCTCGGGTCCGGGCGCAGCCGTGCCCGCTGCCGGTGGGCCCTCGCCTGAAGGGTAGAGGGGTGCTGCCGATGCCCGCGGATTCGCCCGTCCTTCCACGCGAGTTCTATCGGGGACGGACTCGCGCGTGGAAGGTCGTCGTCGCGGTCGCCCTCGTCGTCGCGGCTTCATTTGGCAGCCTCGTCGCGGCCGGATTCGTCAATCCCGCCCGTCTCTTCGGCCCGCACGTGCAACGCTCCGAGTGGGCCTTCACCATGAGCGGGGTCCGGGAACTCAACGCCCGTGGGCTCACGGGCGCCGGGGTCACCGTGTGCATCGTGGACAGCGGCATCGATCTCCTCCATCCGGACTTCGGCAATGTCCGCCTGCTCGCCTGGCGGGACTTCGTGAACTTGCGGCCGAGCCCGTACGATGACTCGGGTCACGGGACGGCCATGGCCGGGCTCATCGTCGCGAACGGATCCCTCCGAGGCGCGGCCCCCGACGCCAGCCTGATCGTGGCCAAGGTCGTCAACGCGGCCGGCGACGGCAGCGACCAGAACGTGGCTCAGGGAGTCCGCTTCTGCGTTGATCCTTGGGGGGATGGCCGCAAAGGGGCCGACATCATCTCCCTCTCCCTCGGCGCCAAAGCCCGCGCGATTTACCAGAGCGCGGTCGTCACGGCCGTTGCCTGGGCCACGTCCCAAGGCGTCTTTGTCGTTGCCGCGGCTGGGAACGATGGCCTCTTCGACGACGGGGACGTGGAACTCCCGGCGACCGTGCCGCTCGCCATCGCGGTCGGAGCCGTGGACATGGATGGCGTGAAGGCCCCATTCAGCTCCATGGGATCGAGTATGAACCGAACGGATCCGAACCTCAAGCCGGAAGTCGTCGCACCCGGGATGCGGCTAATCTCGACCACACCCGGCGCGCGCTACGCGACCATCACTGGCACGAGTCCCGCTACCGCGCTCATGGCGGGAGTCCTCGCCCTCCTCCTGCAAGCGAAACCGAACCTCCGTCCCGGTGGTGTCGCCGGGAACATTCTCCTCGTGAAATCCGCCCTGGCCGCGGGATCCCGCAAGGCGGCCGTCCAAGAAGTGCCGCACGACCCATGGTACGGCTACGGAATTGCCGATGGCCTGGCGACTCTGGTGTTGCTCTGAGCTGTTCGAAAGCGCGGGAATGCGGCTATGGCGGTAGCGGTGACCTCCTCGTCGAGCGGTGGACGTCCGGTGTGCCGATTGTCACTGGGTTTGCTGTGGTCGCAACAGACCTCGCCGCGCCTACCTTCCATCGGGTTCGAGCCAGTCGTTGATCCCGTCCGGAATCTCCGAGAGATCCGTAGTTTGACAATCCGTGGGCGGTAGGCCATGCCGCCCAGGCATCCTTTCCGCTCTGAAACGAGTGCGAAAGCAGCGGGACAATCGGTGAGCCACTGGTCCGCATGAGCTGATTTGAGATCCGACACTAAATAGCTAGCTCAGCGCCCGTCTCGATCTTCAGAGGTGTTGGTGGACTCCCGCAGACATCGCGCCAGCATCGTCAACCCGGTGCCGAGGTATCGGGCCCTGGAAGGCCGCGATACGCAGATGTTCTCGGAATTGATTGCGGAACCGATCGCGCGGTCATCACTAAATAGCCCCACTGCGATACGTCAGAACCACTCCGGGCTCGGATATTCGTCGAGGGGATTACGATGGAAACATCTTGGGGGAGAGAGAGCGTGCGCTTGAAGGCGGGACTGTCAACTGTTATTGCGGGGTTTCTGATCGCTCTTGCAGTCGTCTCTGGGCTGGCCTCCGCGGCGCCTGCGATGAAATGGACGTTTCACGCTGGGGACGCGGCTCTCGCGTCCATTGACCCAAGCTTCTCGCCCGACGTGGCGAGGGCCGAGAACGGCGACACCCTCGCCTTGGCGGGCACCGAGAACTATAACCCAGGCGGGCGGGTG
>VBAP01000003.1 GCA_005882335.1 Candidatus Segetimicrobium genomatis | reverse complement strand
GCAGGATTCTTCGTGCCGATGGAGAGAGGCTACTTTGCGGAACAGGGAGTGGCCATCGAGTTCCTGCCGTTTCGGTCCGCCGCGGACATGATTGCTCCCCTGGGAGTTGGGCAGCTCGACATCGGAGGTGGCGCGGTCAGCGCGGGACTCTTTAACGCCATGGCCCGAGGGGTTGATCTGCGCATCGTGGCCGACAAGGGGACGATCCGGACAGGGCAGAGTTACGAAGCGCTGATCATCCGCCGCGATCTGGTGGAGAGCGGCCGGTTCAAGACCCTGGCCGATCTGAAGGGGTTGCGCATCGGCCTGGCGGCCAAGGGAATCTCTCCGCACATCGATCTGGTCATGTTCGCGCAAAAGGCCAACCTCAAGGCGGACGATATCGAGATTACTGTGATAGCATTTCCCGACATGGTCCCGGCGATGGCCAACAAGGCGCTCGACGGAGCGCTGTTGATCGAACCCTTCAGGACACAGGCGCTCGAGCAGCAGATCGGGGTCTTCATCGAGAGCGCGGACAAGATCTATCCGGACCATCAGGTCGCTGTGGTCCTCTACGCGCCCCACATGCGGCACGAAAAGCTGGACGCAGGCAGGAAGTTCATGGTCGCCTACCTCCAGGGCGTCCGAGACTTCAACGACGCCTTCATCAAAAAGCAATCCGAGAAGAAACGGCAGGTCATCGAAGCCCTGGCAAAATACACGCCGGTCAAAGACCTCGCGCTGTACGAGAAAATGGTCATGCCCTGGCTCGATCCCGATGGGAGCGTGAACCGGACGAGTCTCCGCTTCGACCAGGAGTGGTACGCGCAGAACGGTTTCGTATCCACGAAGGTTAATCTCAGCCTGGTCGTGGACGATCGCTTCGTGCTGTATGCATTGCAACATCTGGGCAGGTATCGTTAGGCAAGACTTGCTTCTTGTGATTGTTTCGGTTTGGCTCTAGAAGTGAGATTCAGGCACGAGCTGTGCGCCCGGATCGGGACGGCAACCGCGAGAGGTAATCGAGATCGCCCAGGGCGTCCAGCACGCTCACGCCGGCTGTCAGCTCGGCCGCATCCCCGGTCAGCTCTGCGCGCTCGCACCGCGCCCGTGCGGCATAAGGGATGGCGTGGCAACGCTCGAACAGGTCCAAGGCAGCGGTGAGTTCCTGGGGATCGCCGCTAGTTGCCCCCAAGGCTCGCCGCGCCTGCGCTTCGAGGACGACGAGTTGATGCACCGAGGCAAAATCGATGATTGGCTTTAGGCCTTCGATGGCGATCGGGTGACGCCGGTCCACGCAGACGGAGAGCCGCCGCTCGATACCGGCGGGTCTGCCGAATCCTTGGAACCTTCGGATGTCCTCTTCCAGCATGACGAGATCGAGGGTCAAATACGCCCAGGTACGCTGGATCCTGTGGCCCTCAGGGTAGTTTCTGAGAATCTCTTCCAGGACTGACCGGGACTGATCGACACGAGCTTCATCCCGACGGGCGCGGGCGACATCAAGGGCGGCCATGAACCCTTGCACCGCGTACCCCGTCGAGGCCAGCCCTCCTTCAAGCCAGAGGCGACGGGCTACTTCAAAGGTACTGGATGCGTCATCCCAGCGCCCCATCAGAGTAAGGCTATAGATTCGCCACGCGGCCAGGTGGAGTGCTGCCAGTGTAGCCTGCCCCGGCTGGAGGATGGCCAGGCCACTGGCGGTCGCATGTTCAGCTTCCTCCAGGTCTCCTAGATTGCTTGAGGCTTCCGCCACCATCGAATATGCGTCCGTGCGCTCGACGAGGTCGAGGCGGTCCTGAAGAAGCAGCCGCCGTGAATTGACTTCGCGGACGTCCCGCCACGCGTGCCGAACATTCTGAATGGCACCCATGCCGTCTAGAGCGGCGCTCTGCAGCCGCGCGTCGCCGAGTTCCTCGGCGATCTGCAGGCCTATGCGTGCGCTGGCCTCGGCTTTCTGAAGGTCCTCGCTGTCCACATGAGTGTAGCCGCCATTCAGCCAGAAGGGATGAAAGCCCCGCGCGATATTGAACAGGGCGATCGATTGCTTATCCTGCGCGCGTTCAAGGAGGACGTGCCCTTCGGCCAACAGTGCTGCGATATCCTCGTTCGACGGGCGGAACCCGACTGTACCACCCCATCGCATGTGAAGCAGGAGGAGACTCGCCAGGACACGCAACTCCTGATCGGGTGGGCGGCCCAACTCACGACAAAGCGTGAGCGCCTTCCTGAATGCCTGGACGCCCGCGTCTCCCCATGTGACGATTCCAAAGCGCTCATAAAGCTCTGGCAGAGTACTGTGCTCCGCCAGCTCAATCGCGTGCTGGATATGGCGACGAGCCTCGACGAACGCTGCTGCGACGCGCGCGGCCTCTGCAGCCCGCGAAAGCCATCGCACGGCCTGACGCCGAGTTTCAGCAGCCTGAATCGCATCGACATCGAGCGTTTCGTCCAGGATGACAGCTTCGCGGTAGTGGTAGGCGATGAGTTCGGCAAGTACGTCCTCCCGGCCAACGGCGACGACCTCGAGCCATCGGGCCGCCGCAGCATGCAGGCGCGCCCGTTCTGTCCTCGGCAGAGTCTGGTAGGCCACCTCCCGAATCAAGATGTGGCGGAATGCCCAACGATCTCCGTCCGACCGATAGATAAGATCCTTCTGCTCCAGCCGGTCGATGACATGGCCGATCTCTGCACTCAGGTCCGATGCCAGCGCAACGATTCCCGCCGGTCGGAATGCACGGCCAAAGACTGCTCCCATCTGGAGCACGCGGCGTTCGGCATTCTGCAACAAATCGAGTCGCGCCAGGACTGTAGTCTGCACGGTATCGGGGAGCACCGCGAGGACCTGCTCGATAGACGCCTGGTCTCGCAGTGACGGGACGCGGTCCATCACCGCGCGTACAATCTCGCCTGCATAGAAGGGGTTGCCTTCAGCACGCTCGACGACCCGCGTGACGATGTCTGGGATTTCCTCGCCGAGCAGGTGAACCGCGAGGTTCCGCACAGCCTCGTCGCTCAACGGCTCCAGCGCGAGCGACACGTAATTCCGCCGGCCGCCTCCCCATCCGGGCCGGCGGTCGAGCAGTTCAGGACGCGCCAGCGCGATCATCAGCACGGGCACGTCCCTCCGCGGCTGCATCACGAACTCAACGAGGTCCAGCAACGTATCGCTCGACCAGTGCAAGTCTTCGAAGACGAGCACGAGCGGGCCCCGGGCGGCGGCAGTTTCGACCAGCGTGCGCCAGGCCGCAAAGAGCGCATCGCGATCCGAGACCTCGACCTCCCCAATGCCTACGGTGGCCGATAGAAAGTCTGCAGCCCGGTCGGCACCCTCCACGCTGGCGTCGCGAAGCCACGCGCGCACCGATCGGCGGGCGTCCTCGGGCGGCAGGTCTTCTGCAATGCCGATCAACGAAAACAAGACGGCACGCAATGGCCAGTACGTGAGACGCTGTCCATAGGGAAGACATTGAGCGACGGCCACGGCAGTGCCGGGCGCGGCACGTGGAAGCCGATCCAAAAACTCCTCAAGCAGTCGTGTCTTGCCCGTTCCCGCTGGAGCGACTAGGCTCACCAGGAAGGGACGGCGCTCCGCGAACGCCCGTTGCGCGACCAGTTCCAAGTGCGCCAGGTCGTGCTCGCGGCCGATCAGCGGAACGCGCCTGGGTCCTGCGGCGGATCCGCGAGAGACGAGGAGAGCGGCTGAGATCGCCTCGCGCTTTCCCTTGGCGGCGATCCTGAGCGGTGCTCCGAAGACGAACTCCCGCGCTGCCGCCAGGGCCGTCCGCTCACTGCACAGCACGGCCCATGGCTCCGCTGACTGCTGCAGACGGGCCGCTACATTTACGGCGTCGCCGGTGACGAGGAAATCCCCCGTCGTCGCGCCGCGGGATGCTACCACCTCACCGGTGTTCACACCCACGCGAATGGGCAACCGGTTCCCAAGTTTAGCGTCGTTGCGTACACGTTCTCGCAACTCCAGCGCCGCGGCCAGCGCCCGCTGCGGGTCGTCTCCATGCGCCTGGGGAAGGCCGAAGACGGCCATGACGGCATCGCCGATGAACTTCTCGAGGGTGCCGCCGTGGTTGCCGATGACTTCCTGCGCGATCACGTAGAAGCGCGCCAGGAGCGCACGAACATCCTCAGGATCCAGCGTCTCGCCGAGCGCGGTGGACCCGCTGACGTCGGCGAAGAGGATGGTGACGAGTCTCCGCTCCTCGGTCGGCCGTCCCACCGGTTGGAGCGCCGCACCGCAGAACGCACAGAACCGGGCTGCCTCGGGATTTTCCTGTTGACATGTCGGACATCGCATGGCGTCTACCGCCAACCTTCGGCCGCTGTGTTAGACGCCCTGCAGAAGTATCCTGCCGCTACCACCACTGCTCCGGCGGTTCGCCAGGTTTATCACCCCGGTCCAGGATCAGTTCCTGCCCCGGTTTCCACTCGCCGGAGGGCAGCGGAATCAAGCCGAAGAACCGGCCCCGGTAGACCGCCAGCGGCGAGCCGTCCCGGTACCATAGCTCCTCGACCCGGCCGAGAAAGAGCGTGTGGTCCCCGCCGGGATGCGTCGTCTCGACGGAGCATACGAGATGAGCCAGTGCATCCTGCAGCAGAGGTACTTCTCGTTTCCAGACAAAGGGCGTCTTCAACCCGTCGCGGGGACGGCCTGCGAAATGCCAGGCAAACGGTTCCTGCTCTGCGCTGAGGATGCTCACGCCGAACCGGCGCGCCTGGCTCAGGTATTCGTGTGTCCTGGCCTGTTTTGCGACGGAGACGAGTACCAGCGGGGGATCCAGGGAGACCGACGTGAAGGCGTTGGCCGTCATCCCGTGAACGCCGTCCAGCGCCACCGTGGTGATTACCGTCACCCCTGTAGCGAAGCGTCCGAGCGCATTCCGAAATGACTTCGGGTCAACGCCGCCATCCGCCATATCTGGCCCTCCCGTAAAGAATCGAGCATGAATTGCCAGCCTGCAGAGAGAATAATTTCGAACACAACTCCTCTTAATTGAGGTATTCGCCATGGGCACCCCGTATCGAGCCGATCACGTCGGCAGTTTCCTGCGACCGGCGGAACTGCTGAAAGCGAGACAGGAGGGCGCCGATCCGCAGCGCCTGCGGGCGATGGAGGACCGGCACATCCAGCGTGTGCTCGCCAGACAGAAAGAGCTGGGATTTGAGATCTTCACCGACGGCGAGCTGCGCCGGCGCACGAAGGGTTCGACCAGGGAGACGCAGTGGCCCGATCCTGGCAGGGCAGCGCTGCGGTAGCCGTCAGCAGCGTCACCGGCGTGGTGACCGGAAAACTCCGCCAGCTCCGGCGTATGACGTCGCATGAGCTTGCGTTCCTCAAAGCCCAGAGCCCAGGAGCGATCAAGATCACTCTGCCCACCGCGAACCAGTTCCCGGCGATAGCGTTCAAGCGGGGCGTCACCGACAAGCTCTACCCTAACCACTCCGCCCTCTTGTGGGATATCGTCCCCATCGTGAAGGCCGAGGTGCAGGCGCTGGCCGCCGAGGGTGTGCACTACATCCAGATCGATGCCCCCCGGTATAGCTACTACATCGATCCGAAATGGCGGGATTACGTCAAGAACGACATGGGTGTTGAGCCGGATGCGGCGCTGGATGAGGCTATCAAGGCGGACAACACCTGTCTCGCGGGCGCCAAACGCCCGGGCACTACGCTGGCGATGCACCTATGCCGCGGCAACAACCGCAGCCAGTGGTACGCCGAGGGCGGATATGATCCGATCGCCGAGAAACTCTTCGGCTTGCTGCAGGTGGATCGCTTCCTGCTCGAATACGATGACGCACGCTCGGGCACGTTCGAGCCGCTGCGGTTCGTCCCTCCAGGCAAGACCGTTGTCCTCGGTCTGGTGAGCAGCAAGCGCCCGCAACTCGAATCGAAACGGGACCTGATTCGCCGGATCACCGAGGCGGCGCGCTATGTCCCGCTGGAGCAGCTGGCGCTCAGTCCTCAGTGCGGATTCGCATCCACAATGGAAGGGAACCTCCTGACAGAAGACGACCAATGGGCAAAATTGCGGCTGGTCGTGGAGACGGCGCGAGAGGTCTGGCAGTAGGGTGGGGGGCCGGAGGTCCCAACCTTATTTCCCTCTCCCTGGAGGGAGAGGGGCGCAGGGGTGAGGGGGTCAGAGTTTCCGGGGGTGAGGCGATGCAGCGATATGCAGTGGCTGGCCTGATCATCGCGCTTTGTTTGACCACGCTCGCACCGGGAAGCGCGGGAGCCCCGGCAAGCACGGTGCGGGTGGGAGCGGTCATCCCGCTGACCGGCCGGTTCGCCGGCGGCGGCGCCCAGGTGAAAGCGGGGTATGAGATCGCTGTGGAGGACATCAACGCGCGGGGCGGTGTGCGCGTCGGCGATCAGCGTCTCCCGTTGGAATTGACTATCCTGGACGACGAGTCAGATCCCACCAAGACCGTCAGCCGGCTCGAGGCGCTGGCCGGGCAGGGCGTTGTCGTCTTCCTGGGCGGATTCGGGAGCGACCTGCATGCCGCGGCGGCCGCGGTGGCGGAAAAGAACAAGATCCCGTATTGCGGCGTGGCGTTTGCCCTTCATGCTATCCACCAGCAGGGCTTCAAGTATCTCTTCTCCCCGTTTGTCAAATCGCCGGACATCGCCATCGGCATCTACCGGTTCCTCAATGCGAGCGTGCCGGCAGATCAGCGCCCGCGGCGTGTGGCCATTTTTTCGGAGCGCACCGACTGGGGACGGGAGCTGCAGCGACTGTGGACGACACGCTCCACAGAGTACGGCTATCAAGTCGTCCAGTCGGATGAGTATACAGTCGGGACGCGTGACTTTTCCGATATTATCCTTCGGGCCAAGGCGGCCGGCGCCGACGCCGTCTTCTCGGTGCCCACGCCACCCGACGGGCTGGCGCTTGTCCGTCAAATGAAGGAACTGGACTTCACTCCGAAGGTCATCCTGATGATCAGAGCTGCCGACGCCGTCTCCTGGAATCAGGCGCTGGGAAAGGATGGAGATTACGTCTTACTGGCCCCCGGCTGGCATCACGCCTTCAACTTCCCCGGCGTCGCCGAGCTCAATGCCAAACACCAGCAGCGCTTTGGACGGCCCGCCGATGTCATCACCGGTCCCTCCTACGCGTGCGTGCAGATCGTCGCGGATGCCGTCGAGCGGGCGGGCAAGCTCGATCCACTCGCTATCCGGGACGCCATGGCCGCGACGAACCTGCAGACGGTCGAGGGCCCGGTGCGCTTCCGGCCGGATGGCACCGGGATTGTGCCGTTCGTGCTGGTGCAGTGGCAGAATGGCACTCAACAGCTGGTGTGGCCGAAGGAATTGGGTGCGGTGCCGTTCCAATATCCAGCGCGGCCCTGGCGTGAGCGGTGACGGCACGCCCCGAACCACTCGCTCCGCACCGGGTTCAGGGCATGCTGCTGCAGGTCGAAGGTCTCTGCAAGGCCTTCGGCGGCCTGCGGGCAGTCGATGATCTCTCCCTCGTGGTCTCCGAAGGCGAGATTCTGGGACTGCTGGGTCCGAACGGATCGGGCAAGACCACAGTCTTCAACCTGATCGCCGGCGCGCTGCGCGCCGATGCGGGCCTCGTGCGGCTTTCCGGCCGGGACATCACGCGACATCCCGCCAGTATCAGGACGCGCCTCGGCATTGCCCGCACCTTCCAACTTGTCCGGCCCCTCCCACATCTGACAGCGCTTGACAATGTCCTCGTCGCGCAGCTGTTCGGGCGCGGCGCCGGTCCGTTGCGGCCTGAGGCGCGTGACGCCAGCCGGCGGCTCCTCGATCTGGTCGGTCTGGGAGCGAAGGCCTCCGTACCCGGCGCCAACCTGACCCTGGCGGAGCGCAAACGTCTGGAGATCGCCCGCGCGCTGGCAACACACCCGCGTGTGATGCTCCTCGATGAGCCGCTGGGTGGCCTCAACGCCACCGAGGTGCAGACGGCGCTGGCGCTGCTCAGAACGATCCGGGCGGATGACGTCACGCTGGTGATCGTGGAGCACAACGTTCCCGCGGTCCGGTCGCTGTGCGATCGCATCATTGTGCTTAACTCCGGAAGGCCCATCGCCGAGGGGAAGCCCGATGAGGCGCTGGCGCGGCCGGAGGTGATCGAGGTCTACCTGGGACGATGATCCTGCTGCAGAACGCCATCTTCGGATTGCTGATCGGCGGGATCTACGGGTTGGGGGCGGTCGGCCTGTCGCTCGTGTTCGGCGTCCTGCGGATGCTGAACGTTTCGCACGGCGAACTGATCATGCTCGGCGGCTACGCGAGTTTCTGGCTCTTCACGCTGTGGCGGGTCGATCCGTTCCTGTCTATGCTGGTCGCCGGTCCGGCGCTGTTCCTGATCGGCGGATTGTTGTACCGGATCCTCTTCCGGCATTTCATCCACTTTCCCGAGGACCAAAAGATCAAGAACTCCATTTTGATCGGCTTTGGGCTGGCGCTGGTACTTCAGACGCTTGCCATCCTGGCCTGGGGAGCGGATGAGCGGGCGGTCACTCCCGTCTATGCCGGGAGGGTCATCCCTCTCGGGCCGGTCGTCATTCCTCTGTCGCGGATGGGAGCGCTCCTGGTCGCGTTCCTGGTGTTGGGCGGGTTGCACCTCTTTTTGACGCGGACCCGCCGGGGGACGGCCATCCGGGCCACGTCCCAGGATGAAATGGCCGCGGCGCTGATGGGTATCCCGGTCAACACCGTTTTCTTAACGGCCTTCGCGCTGGGCAGTGCGCTGGCCGGCGTCGCCGGCGCGCTCGTGAGTGTGTCCGACGCCATCAGCCCGGCCATCGGATTGAGCTGGACACTGAAAGCGCTGATCGTCATCGTGCTGGGGGGTATGGGCAACATCTTCGGGACGTTTGTGTCGGGGCTGTTCTTGGGTGTGGCCGAGTCGGTCAGTGGTTTCCTGTTCGGCAACGTCTACCGCGAAGTGGTCGGTCTTGTGCTGTTCCTCCTTGTGCTCAGCCTGCGGCCGCAGGGGTTGTTTGCGCGATCGTGAGAATCGGCGCAGCGGTGCGGGTCATGGCGCTGGCGGGCGCCGCGGCGTTGGTGGTGATGCCAGCATTCACAGCGACGTCCGTCGTTCTGAACTGGGGGTTCCTGATACTCCTCTACACCGCGCTGGCGCAGAGCTGGAATCTGCTCGGCGGGTTCGGGGGGCAGGTGAACCTCGGCCATGCCGCGTTCTTCGGCCTTGGGGCGCTCACGACCCGGATCCTATGGTTGCATGGCATGGCGGTCTCCGCGGCCCTCCTGGCCGGGACAGCGGCGGCCGCCGCAGCAGGTTTGGTCATCGGTGCTCCGGGCCTCCGTCTGCGCGGCCCATACTTTGCCGTCGGGACCCTGGCCGTGGCCGAGATCCTCCGCATCACGGTAGGGAACATACTCCCTGAAGTATCCTCCCTGCCGGCGGCGCGGCTCGCCGCATACGCGATTACTCCCCGTTACTACCTGGCCCTGGGGCTGGCCGCGTGCGTCACGATCACTGCGCGGATGCTGGCCCACTCACGCTTCGGATACGGATTGGCCGCGATGAGGGAGGACGAGGAAGTCGCAGAGGCCATCGGCGTGTCCACGTTTCGCTACAAGCTGCTTGCATTTATCATCAGCAGTGGTTTTGCGGGCGCGGCGGGCGGTGTGTTCGGATACTACCACCTCAGCTTCTATCCGCAGTTTGCGTTCAACCCCGTCTGGACGTTCGATGCGCTGTTGATCACGTTTCTCGGTGGCGTGGGCACGGTCTGGGGTCCGCTGGCCGGCGCCGTGTTCTTTCTCTTGCTCCGTGAAGTCCTCGCGCTACGCCTTGGAGAACTCCACCTGCTGATTTTCGGCGTGTTGTTCATCCTGATTGTGGCGGCGTTGCCCGGCGGTTTCGTGGAAGCGTGGCGCAGCCTGCCGGTGATGCGGAGGGAGCTTGTCGCGGAGGCGTCGAACAGCGTGGCAGATTCCGTCCGTCGCCGAAGGAGGTCTCCATGATGTTGGAACTGGTGACGGGGCCGATGACCGGCCAGCAGTACCTGGACAGTTTGCAGGACGACCGTGAAGTGTACATTTATGGCGAGCGCGTCAAGAATGTCACGACGCACCCCGCGTTCCGCAACGCGGCGCGCTCGATTGCCCGGCTCTATGACGCGCTGCACGATCCACAGCACAGGGACACGCTGCTGGCGACCGACCGGCAGGGGATCCTGACCCACAAGTTCTTCAAGCCCAGCTATTCCGCGCAGGAGCTCCTCGAGGCCCGCGAGGCCATCGTGACCTGGGCGCGCTTTTCGTATGGGTTCATGGGGCGCACGCCGGACTACAAAGCGTCGTTCATGGCCACCCTCGGCGCGGCTCCAGATTTCTACGAGCCGTACGCCGAGAATGCGGCGCGGTGGTACCGGGAGTATGCGACCAAGATACTCTTCCTCAATCACGTCATCGTCAACCCGCCGGTCGACCGCAACAAGCCGGTGCATGAGGTGGCCGACGTCTACGTGCACGTCGTCCGGGAGGCCGACGGCGGGATCATCGTCAGCGGGGCGAAGATGCTGGCCACAGGGTCGGCCCTCACGCACGCCACCTTCGTGGCCCAAAACAGCGCCACCCAGTTGGAGCAGGGGAAGGCGGAGGACTACGCGCTCGTCTTCCTCGCGCCGCTCAATACGCCGGGGCAGAAACTCATCTGCCGCGCATCCTACGAGGCCGCTGCGCACAGCCCCTTTGACTACCCGCTCAGCAGCCGGTTTGATGAGAATGACGCCGTGCTGGTTTTCGACAACGCGTTCATCCCGTGGGAGAACGTGCTGGTGTACCGCGACATCGAGAAGGCCACCGGTTTCTACGCCGCCTCCGGGTTCTTGAACCGGTACAACTTCCAGTCTCTGACGCGGCTGGCCGTGAAGCTCGACTTCATGTGCGGGCTGCTCACGAAGGGCGTGGCGGCCACGGGGACCGAGGTGTACCGGGGGGTGCAGACCAGCGTGGGCGAGGTGATCGGCTGGCGGCACCTGATCTGGGCGCTGACGTCGGCGATGGCCCTTGATCCGCAGCCGGGACCCGGGGGCAGCGTGCTGCCCAAGACGGAATATGCCGCCGCGGGGCGGTTGTTTGCCACCCTGGCCTGGCCGCGCGTGAAGGAAATCTTCGAGCTGGTTCTGGGCGGCGGGCCGATTGTCGTGCCATCGAGTTACAAGGATCTTCAAAGCAAAGAACTTCGGCCCGTCCTGGAACGCTTCTATCGCGGGTCGGATAGCTCCGCGGAGGAACGCATCAAGTTGTTCAAACTCATCTGGGATGCCATCGGCACGGAGTTCGGCGGGCGGCACGAGTTGTATGAACGCAACTACTCAGGCAACCACGAGCAGATGCGCGTGGACCTGATGAACCTGGCGAAGCGCCGTGGCCTGCTGGACGCCCTCACGGCGTTCGCGGAGCAGTGTATGGCCGAGTATGGCGTTGATGGGTGGAAGGACCCCACCTGGATCTGGGACCGCAAGTAAAAGCCCCCCATTCTTCGATCCTTTGGCGTAGACTTGACCGACCGGGTCATGAGTCCAGTCGACTGTTCCAGCGAGGTTCTCAATGGAATTTGGTCGGGACCGCATTATTTGCTCATGACGAGCAGCCGTGCCGGCTCGACTACTTGGTGGTGTGCGATGCGGATTGGCAAACGTTATCAGGAAAGGTTAGCGGCTGGATTGGAACCGAGACAATTGAGATCGACCTATCAGTTGATTCCGCTCACCGCTGGCGCCTGAATGGAAAAGAATGCCCCGAGGTGGCGGGCTGCATTGATCTTGACCTCAACTTCAGCCCGTCGACCAACCTGCTGCCGATCCGGCGGCTTAATCTGGCCGTTGGACAGGAGGCTGCGGTGCGGGCGGCCTGGCTGCGGTTCCCCGGTTTCACTCTCGAGCCGCTCGAGCAGCTTTATCGTCGCGTTGATGCCACGACCTACCGGTACGAGAGCGCGGGAGGCAGATTTGTCGCCAATCTTCAGGTAAACGCTGAGGGGTTCGTCACATATTATCCGAAGTTCTGGCAAGCCGAGTCGGGCACCTAAACTGCCCTCTCCCTCCGAGCCAATGGCAGGACTCTTGCTTCCACAATCCTCCGGGGGTGGAACCAATGCTTAGTCCTGGCCTCGTAAGTGACCGCTGGCAAGTCTTGATCCCGAAGCTTCGAGAGGTCTGGCCCAAATTGACCGACCCAGATTTCCGTCAGGTCGACGGCAATCTCGAACTCCTGGTCACGAAAGTAAGCGATCGATACGGCATCAAGAGGCCGGAAGTGTTGCAACAATTGAATCACCTTTTGGTTGCCTAACAAAGAGGAGAAATCGAGATGAGAACACTGGTTCTCATGAGTTTGCTCCTCATGGCCGGGGTCGTCCCAACGGTTCGCGCATCTGGTATGTCCTTCTTGGTAGCGGTCGATGCATCGGGTGGTGTCTACACGACGTATGCAAACTACTCGACACTTCAGGATTGTCTCATTGCAGCGAAGGCCACGCCGAAACCTGCCGAAGGGTTGCATTTGGAATGTCAAGACCTGGGTGGTCGAGCGTTAGCGTCGACGCCAAATTCGCCGCGCCCCTGGACCCCACTCCCCATCTCTCGCACGCCCCAAGGCGCGGTGGCGATGACGTGGTACTTGGTGAGGAATACGGTGATTCATTACGCACCCGCCTGTGGAATCAGAATTCCGACCTGTCAATCGGTGGACCGAACCGACCATGGATTCGTAGGGAGCTACTCATCCTACGATCTATGTATGACGACGCTCATCCAGTCAACAACCAGTCCAGGGGTTGTCGCACAGGAGGCCCAACGACTGCATCTGCCGCGCGAGGCGATTAAGTCAGTCACGTTCAATTGCACGACGGAAAATAATTAGGCGACGTTCATCGCGCCGTGGCGTGCGGCCCCTTGGCGTTGCTCGGGGCCTTCGGCCGCAGCGAGCGGAAGTCCGTAAGCGCCCGATCGATGAAGGTGTCGGTGCTTCCCAGATAAGCGGAGACGTCGAAGACCCGTTCCAGTGCCTGCGGCGAGAGCGCAGAGCGAATCTGTGCGTCGGCGGCCGCCACCTCGCGCAGGTTCATGTGTGTCTGCGCGGCGCGGTCGCTCACGCGCTGGACGGCTCGAAAAGCCTCCGACCGTCCCAGGGATGGGACGAGCGCCGTTGTGAGCGCTTCCGCCATGATCAGCCCGTGGGTGAGATTCAGATTGGCCTGCATGCGTTCGGCATCGACCTGAAGACTAATCATGGCGCGGAGCACCCACTGTACCGCCCCTGAAGTGAACCGGAATAGCTGCGGGACCGCCTGCCATTCCGCCTGCCAGCCACCGGCCGCCCGTTCATGCTCCTGCGCGCCGGCCCCAAGCAGCACGGGTACCATGCCGATGGCCAGCCGCGAGCAGGCCAGTGCCGCGGTGGCTTCCACCGGGTTGCGCTTGTGCGGCATGGCTGATGAGCGGCCGCTTCCCGCGGCACCCGATGCGCTGGTGGTCACCTCGCCCACTTCAGTCTGGGCAAGTAGGGCCACGTCGGTGGCAATTTTGGCCATTGCTCCTGCAACAATTCCAAGCCCGGCGGCGACTTCCGCCACGCGGTCGCGCTCGGCATGCCAGGGGAGATCAGGGACGCCGAGGCCGAGATCATGGGCGAGCATCTCCATCACGCGGGGCCCTTCTTTTCCAAACGCGGCGAGCGTCCCGGCTGCCCCACCCAGCTGCACGACCAGCGTGTGGTCTTGTACTTCACGCAGTCGCCGCACCAGGCGCGTTGACAGCGCCAGCCACCGCGCCGCCTTGAGGCCGAACGTAATCGGCACGGCATGCTGCAGCAGCGTGCGGCCCGCCATCGGCGTGTGCCGGTGGCGTTCGGCCAGCGTAGCACACCCCTCTGCGATGTCGAGCAGGCGGTCGATGAGGAGGTCCACTCCCCCGCGGATCTGAAGCATGGTCGCGGTATCGATCACATCCTGACTGGTAACGCCGAGGTGGACAGCCTTGCGTGTGTCTTCCTCGACGAGTTCGGTCAGCATGCGGACGAGGGGGATCGCGGGCGTTCCGGCCTCGGCGGCATCATGGAACAGCGCCTCGAGATTGAACAGTTCCACCCGGCATTTGGCCCCGATGGCCGCCGCAGCCTGTTGCGGGATCATGCCTGCCCGGGCCTGCGCGCGCGCCAGTGCCGCCTCAACGTCCAGCATGCGCTGGACCATTGACCGGCCGGAGAAGATCGCCGCCATCTCCGGGGAGGCGAACATCGTCTCGCCGAGGTCGGTCATGATGGACCCGTTCCGCCGGCCTGCCCCGACCGGTTCAACAGATCGCGCAGTACCGCCAGTTCACCAGCCGTGGGCGGGTCTGTGTGTGCAAGATCCCCGGCGAACTGCACCGGCCATCCGGTGCGTATGGCAATCTCCTCGCGCGTCACACTCGGATGCACTGAGGTCACCAGCAACTCTTTGGTCTGTGGATGGGGCCGCATCAGACACAGATCCGTCACGATGAGGCTGGGGCCGGTTGTCGTGATGCCCAGGCGCTGGCGGTGATTTCCGCCGGTGCCGAACCCGAATGAGGTCACAAAGTCCACCTTCGGCACAAATGCGCGCGGCGAGTGAGAGACGATCACAAAGACCTGGTCGCAGCTACTGGCGATCTCCGGCGCCCCGCCGCCGCCGGGGAGGCGAACCTTCGGCTTCGAGTACTCCCCGATCACCGTGGTGTTGATGTTGCCGAACCGGTCGATCTGCGCAGCGGCGAGGAACCCCACGGTGATACGGCCGCCCTGCAGCCAGTAGGCGAACATCTCCGGGACCGAGACCGTGGTGAGCGCAGTCTCGCATAGCTCGGGATCGCCGATGGACAGCGGGAGGACGTATGGTTTTGCGCCAATCGTCCCGGACTCGTAGATGAGCGTGATGTTCGGCGCATGCGTCAACCGCGCCAGGTTGCAGGCGGCGGAGGGCATGCCGATGCCGACAAGGCACACGTCGTCGTTCTTCAGCGCGCGCGCTGCGGCCACCATCATCATCTCAGAGGCGGTGTAGTCCACTCGTGGTCCCCCTAGTTGTCATTGCGAGGGGCGTAGCCCCGTGGCAATCACCTACCGATATGAGATTGCTTCGCCTCGCTCGCAACGCTGCGCGGATCGCCACGCCCCTTCGGGGCTCGCGATGACAGAAAATTTTTGGGCTCGCACGCTATCCACGCCCCACCCGCGGCGCTGTCCTATTAAGCACATTTTCACCCATCCATGCCAGGAACGTCTCGCGTTCCCGGGAGATCGTGTCCCACTGCGTGTAGAATGCGTTGTCCCTCCGATAATACCCGTGGGCGTAGGAGGGGCGCGCGCCGCCCGGAGCTTCTATAATCGCGTCAATCGTCCAGCTCGGTAGCACGACCGAGTTGGGACTGGCAACTCGTAGGTCGTCGACCACCTCTTCCACCGTCACGACCGCGCGCGTCGCCGCGAGCACGGCCTCCTTCTGCACACCGACTATCCCTTCAAGCAGTACGTTGCCGGCCCGGTCCGCGCGTTGGGCGTGTACGATTGAGACGTCGGGCCGCAGCGACGGAATCGCCGCCAGCCGCCCGCCCGTGAAGGGATCTTCGATGAAACGGATGTTGGGATTCACGCCGGGTAGATCGGTGCCCACGTACCCGCGCAGGATCGCCAGCGGTAGTCCCGCCGCGCCGGCCGCATACGCGGTCGCGATCCCGGCGTGGCCGTGTTCTTCGAGTTCCAGCGGCTGCGGCCAGCCGTTCTCGACGGCGTCGCGCAGCCGGTGCAGCGAACCTACGCCGGGATTGCCGCCCCACGAGAAGATGAGTTTGCGCGCGCACCCCATGCCGATGAGCTGGTCGTAGATCAGGTCGGGCGTCATACGGACCAGCGTAAGGCTGCGCCTGCCCTGCCGGATGACCTCATGGCCGGCGGTGAAGGGGATCAGGTGCGTGAACCCTTCCAAGGCCACGGTGTCGCCGTCGTGCACGTACTCCGCGATCGCGTCGGCAAGTGCAAGGAAGCGTGGCACGTGGGTTAGAGGTCGAAGAAGACGGTTTCCCCGTCGCCCTGCAGGACGATGTCGAACCGGTACACGACCCGGCCCACGTCGGGGCGATGCTTAGCCAGCAGCGTCGGGCGCCTCTGCTGCGGGACCAGGTGCAACACCGGGTCGTCGGCATTCGCCCGTTCGTCGTCGAAGTACGCGCGGGTCCGGAGATGATCGAGCAGTCCACGAGCGAACACGAGCATGCTGATGTGTGGGGCCTGGACCCGTTGGGCGTCGAACGGCACGGGACCCGGCTTGATTGTGTCGAACGAGTAGAAACCTCGCTCGTCCGTCCCGCACCGGCCGAACCCCACGAAGGCTGGATCGAGCGGCGCCGGCCGCAGATCGGCCGGATGCCGGTAGCGTCCTGCGGCATTGGCCTGCCAGATCTCGATCATGGCGTCGGGCACCACGGCGCGATCTCCATCGTACACGACGCCCTCGATCCGGATGCGCGTCCCGGCAGTTTGAGGCGTGGCCAGCGCGTTCATCGGCTCCCGCAGCATAATGTGGAAAAACGGGCCGACGGTCTGCGGGGGAGTAAGAGCGCGTCCGCTCATCGAGTCGCGCGCTGGGCAGCCTCGAAGGGCTCAAACGGCGTGGCCCGCGGACCGCGGAGGACGATGTCGAACCGGAACCCCAGCGCATAGCCCTCCTGGGTGACGTCGTGCGCATACTGCGCGACAAGCCGGACCCGTGCGGCGTCGGTGGGGACCGAGTTGAAGATGGGATCCAGCGGCTGCAGCGGATCGCCGGGGAAGTACATCTGCGTAACCAGGCGCGACACCCACGATGGGCCGAACAACGAGAAGTGGATGTGGGCCGGCCGCCATGCGTTGGGATGGTTCTGCCACGGATATGCGCCCGGCCGGATCGTGACGAAGCGATAGACGCCGCTCGTGTCTGTCAGGCAGCGGCCGTACCCCAGAAAGTTTGGATCCAGCGGCGCGTGATGCTGATCGACGCGGTGCCGGTACCGGCCGGCCGCGTTGGTCTGCCAGATCTCGACGAGTGTACCCACCAGCGGCGCTCCATGCTCGTCCAGGACCCGGCCGGTGACGATGATCCGCTCACCCATCGCCTCGGTCCCCGTGCCCATGTTCGTCGTCAGGTCGGTATCCTCCGCGCTGACGGCGCCCTGCACCGTCTGGTGGAGGGCGGCGCTCATCGCCGGGCCCGGGCCGGTGATCTCCGACAGCGTCTGCGGCAGGGGGATGAGCGGTTGCTTAGGCGAGCGGCGCACCGTAGCGCGGTACGCCTCGTAGAGGTACGGGGGGAAGGTCGAGGGGTCGCGTCCGGGGCCGTCCATTACGGTTCGCCCTTTCCACCGAGATGAGTCTTGGCCATCGCGAACGCCGCGTGCGCGGCGGGGATGCCGGCGTAGATGGCGACGTGGAACAGAACCTCTACGATCTCTTTCGGGTCGACGCCGATGTTGCGGCTGGCCCGCAGGTGGAGGGCGAGTTCGTCGCGGCCCAGCGCGGCCAGGATGCCGATCGTGACGAGACTCCGCGTGCGCCGGTCCAGGTTCGGGCGGGCCCACACCGCGCCCCACGCCGTCTCGGTGATGAACCGTTGAAAATCGGCGTCCAGGTCGGTCTGCTGGGCCCGGGCTCTGGCGACGTGATCAGCGCCGAGGACCTCCGTGCGCACCTTCATGCCTGCGTCGTAGCGGGAATCCATTAGACTGTTCCACCACGGTGTGACGTCTGTGCCTTCCTGATCAGATACGTGTAGATCAGCTCCGGCGAGTACACGCGGCTGCGCTTTGAGAGGGCTTCCTCATCGCTCGACCAGGTGCGCAACTCGCCGGCGGCCATGGCCAGCAACTGTTTGCGGCAGGCGCGTTCGAGCAGGATCGCGGCGACCACCGCCGCCTCCACGCTCTCACCGGCCGTCACGATGCCGTGGTGCACCATCAACGCGGCGTTGCGCGCGCCCAACGTCTGAGCGAGCGCCTGCCCCAGCTCGCGGGTCAAGATCAGATCACCGGTCTTGGTGAAGCGGACGATGTCGGGGGGGACGAAGAGGACCCCCTCGTGTGAGATGGGGCGCAGGGGCTCTTCCAGCGCAGCAAAGGCGACGGCGTGCGGCGCGTGGGCGTGCACGACGCTGTTGACGTCCCGGCGCGCGCGGATGATCTCGGTGTGGATAGGATACTCCAGGTGGCGGCGGCCTGCGCCTGCCAGGATCTCGCCTTCCCAACCCAACAGCTGCACGTGATCCGGAGTGATCTCCTCGAAGCCCCAGCCCGTGGCTTTCATCCACACGCCGCGGCCATCGGGATCGCGCAGCGAGACGTGCCCCAAGACGAAGTCGCCGAGATCTTCGTTCCCGAGCACGCGCGAGGCCACGGCGACCTGTTCGCGGATAGCCTGGTCGCGCGCGGTGACGATTGTTTTACTCATAATGTGTGGGCACTGGTGCTAAGGATTCGTTCATGTGGAACCCGACGCCCTCCTGCCGCAACCCTGCGGGCCTACAGCCGGCTCGCGGCGAGGAGCAGCCCGATGATGACACTCGTCATCCCGGCCAGGCCTTTCACGACCTGTCTGGCCCGCACCGCGCGAGATGAGGCCCGGATGATCGGCCAGAAGGCCAGGGCGCCGACCGCCGCCATGCCCAGCAGGCTCCCCAGGCCAAATGACAGGAGGTAGACGACGGCGGTCGTCCGCGAGGGGGCCACGAGAACCGCCAGCGCTGCTGCGGCGCCGCTGCCCGCCATGCCGTGCAGAGTTCCGACGGCGTACGCGGCGGCGGGCCTGCGCAGCCAATCGGGTGGCTGCGGGTGCACACTGTGCTCTGCGCTGTGCGGATGAAGGTGAAAGTGCGCGTGCGAGGGCTGCGAGCCGTGGACGTGGGGATGGACGTGTATCCGGTCCCGGCGCACGCCGGCCAGCGTCCAGGCGCCGACGACAACCAGAGCCAGCCCAACCAGCGTGTCTGCGCGCCCGGCAAAGTTCCGGGGGATCTCCCAGCCCAGCAGCGTGATGAGCGTCCCCGCGATCACGATGAGTGAGGCGTGTCCCGCGCCCCAGGCTCCGGATACTCGGAGAACGTCGGCTCGCGACCTCCCGTGCGCCGCCATCGTAGAGACGGCGGCGAGGTGGTCGGGCTCCAGCGCGTGGCGCGCGCCGAGCAGCGTGCCATAGATTGCTACCAGCAGAGGGCCGCTCTCAATCATGTTGCAGCGGTGCGGATCTCGCAGGCGCCGCGCGGGACGAGGGCCGCTGGTAGAATGCGTTGTCCATGCGGAATTCTACGCCCTCGCGCCGGATGTCGGCTTCATACTCCTGCCGGATGTGCGGGTCTTCATCCCAGTAGGGGATGGCGCTGCCCCCCTCGTCGAGGTGCATCGCGTTCTTATCGAGGACTTCCTCTCCGGGACGCCCAGGTTCGCGCCCGGTGCCACGGCCGAATGGTCCGAACCAGGCCATCAGACGCAGCGGCTCACGCCCCACCCCGAAATGCTGATGGAAGTGCTGGCCGCCCATCGGTGCCGCGCTGACCATGCCGACGGGTTCGTAGTCCTGGCGAAGCACCTTCTCCGCCTGGCCCGTTTCCCAGGGACGCGTGCCGATGTCTCGCGACCACGCGTAGGTGTAACCCTTGCCTGCGATACAGATCAGCACGGCTGCGGACTCGTGCGCGTGGGCCTTCGAGTACCGCCCGGATTCGTGCTGCCCGATCCAGTGGTAGAACACGTTGCCGGCCAGATGGGGTTCCAGGCGGCGGAATCCCGGCGAGCGGCGGTTGTCCAGCGGGAGGGTGACGCGGACGGCGTCCGGGATGATGGCCGCCTTCACCATGGCCAGCCCGCGGTATGGATCGGGCTCGAGTTCCAGCGGCCGCGGTTTGAAGTATTCTTCCCCACCGTCGTACCGGTCGCGGAACACGTAGGGGCAATTGAAGACGAAGTCCGGATTGGTGAACAGAAGGGCGGGTCCTGACGCCGTCGCGTTGAGGAGGCGGTGGTGGGTGTTGAGCGGGATCGTGAACAGGGACCCCGGCTGCCACTCCAGGATTTCCCGCCGGCCGCCGTCCTCCTGCCAGATCTCCACCGCGCCCCGTCCCTCGACGACGAAGAATATTTCCTCATAAAGGTGGCGTTCGGGATTCAGCGCCGCAGCCGGCGGAATCTCGACGAGGTAGCATCCCCAGATGCCTTCGGTGCCGTAGAGTTGGATAAACGTGCCCTTCCCACCCATGCGCGTCCACGGAGCGAGCGGCAGGTCCTGCGCCCGGCGTACTCCAATGCCGCGATAGATCGGGACGCCCTGGCTCTCCATGAACGTATCGTACGGTGACGGCGGGCGCCGCCATTTCCCGTATCCGGCCCGTTCATATCCTTTGGGTTCGCGCCATTGTGTGCTCATCGCGGTCATTTCCCCAGCGTCTACAGCAGGCCTTCAGCAAACGGAAGGTGCAACAGTCTGACGAACAACAGGGAAAAAACCAGCCAGGCCAGGGCGGCGAGGGCGATGGATACCGTCCATGATTCTTTCCCCTGGCCCTTGAGATAGGCGAAGACAAACAGCGGGATGGCGCGAGAAAACCCCAGCAGGACTACGATCACAAAGAAGCCGGCCAGCCAGACGAAGGCGGTCACGGTCCGCCGCTGGGCGAGACCGGGCGTGACGGAGGTTGACAGGGAAAAGTCCATCGTCTGCGCAGCCTCGGCCGGCCCCTCCCAGGGCCAGGACCAGCAACGGGGTGGCCACCACTCGTGGATATAGCGCGGTCTGGATCGACCAGCCCCGCGTTTCGATCAGCGCCCAAGCGGCAAGCACGGCCACCCCGATGGCAAACGCGGACTGAGGCCTAAGTGGCACCGGCCGCTCCTTGTCCCGTCGGCAGCGTGCGCTGCTGCCGCAGGGATGAGCCGATCACTCCGACGACCAGCAGGATGAGGAGCACGACGATGGGTCGCGCCAGCCATGCCGACCCATATCGAGCCACGGAGATCCACAGGTACCGCTCAGCTACCTCGCCGAGCACGAGGCCAAGGACCAGCGGCGCGCGCGGCCACCGGTAGCGCACCATCAAGTAGCCGAGACCGCCGAAGACCAGCGCCACGACGATGTCGTTCAGGCTGTTGTTGCTCGTGTAGGCGCCGAGGAAGGTGAGCAGCGCCAGGAAGGGGATCAGTAATGCCCCCCGGATGTTCGTAAGCCGGGCCAGGCGGTTGAGAAAGACGAAACTGGCGACCACCGTGATGATGTTGG
>VBAP01000002.1 GCA_005882335.1 Candidatus Segetimicrobium genomatis | reverse complement strand
ATAGGGCGGCATCGAGGATCGCCCGGCGCTCACCCGCGGAGAGCAGGCCGTTCAGATACGCGGCCGGGATTGCCCGCCGCCGGAGCGCCGTCACCTGGTCCTGCATCAGCGAGATCAGCGGGGAGACGACCAGCGTGAGGCCCCGGGCCATCAGGGCCGGGAGCTGGTAGCACAACGACTTCCCCGCCCCCGTTGGCAGCACTGCCAAGACGCTCCGGCCGGCGAGCAGGGGCCCGAGCACCTTGAGCTGGTGGACGCGAAATGCCGCGTGGCCGAACCGCTCGCCCAGGAGCTCCCGTGCGCGCGACAGCCCGCCCGTGAAGGTCGCCATCGCCCAAAGAAAACGGGCCCCGGTGCCTTCACCGGAGCCCAAACCACGCGACGCGTGGCTGAATTATGACGGATGTCGGAGGGGTCTCACGCGTGATCCTGCCAGTCCACGCCGAAACTGTTCCCGCACTCGACGCATTTCACGTCTTTGGGCTGTCCCGATACGTGTTGTCGCTTGTGACAGCCGGGGCACACGAGATGGGGCTCATGCACCACGCTCCAGGCCTTCGGCCGATCCTTCCGGGTGTCCACATTCTCCCTGGGAACGCGCACTTCGACCAGGTGCACGTCCAGCACGATCCAGGTGTTGCCGGATTCCTCGACGATTCGGTACCACGCGCCGCGCCGAAGGCCTTCCTTTTCGGCGCGGTCACCGCGGCTCCGGGCCCATCCCATGTCGGCCATGGCCTTACTCCAGTTCCTCGGGGCTGCCCTCCCGCACCAGCACGAGGATTGCTGCCTGCGGGACGACCAGATACTTCGTTCCCTCGAAGGTGATCTCCACGGCGGCCTTGCGGAAGAACAGGGCGTAGTCCCCAACCCGCGCCTGCATCGGCAGATACTTGACGTCGGGGCCGCGGATCTTCCAGGGCTCATCGTCCATGCTCGCCGGCTCGGTCATCGGCGTGCCCGGCCCGGTCGCCACGACCCGGCCGCCCTGCACCTGCCGGCTCTCGACCGCGGTCGGGGGGAGGTACAGACCGACGTTGGTGCGCTCCTCCCCCTCTTCGGGCGCGATGAGCACGCGGTCACCGACGACGATCAGGCGCTTGGGGGACTCGTCCGGCATGGGGTCCAGTATAGCACGTCCCGCCGTTAGGGGCGGTGGGGACAGGCTGGGTGGGCCCCGTGGGGCGGGAATGGTGATGTGGATCACGTGCACCGCTTGACAGGGCTGGGCGCCGCACTATTAATGCGCGCCTGCCGTGGCGTCGCCGCGGCGACCTGATTCTCCCCAGGAGGTGAGCAGCATGCTCCTGTCCCTGCAGACGGCGTTCCCCGAGACGTGGCGCGAGACGTTCCAGTTGGTCGCCTCCGGCTTCATCTGGGTCCTCGACTTGAGCAGAACGGTGCTGGGCTTCGCGCTGTTCGGGTCGAGCCCCGGGGAGATTGCGCTCAAGGTTCTGCTGATCGTGTTGCCCTGCTTCGTGCTCGTAGCCGGGTTGCTGGGTACCATGGGCGCGCTCTATACGCTGCCATTCCGCTCTGGGCGCGGCGCCTTCCTGGTCGCGGTCGTGATGTCGTGGTGGGACTGGGTGCGGATGACGTGGTTCTACTGGGCGGGGCTGCTCCGCTTCGTCGTGGTGATGCTGGGGTGGGTCTGGGGGCTCCTGAAGCTCGCTGGGGCGATGTTCGTCAAGCTGATCAAGTTCATCTTCACGCGGCCGCTGGCCCTCATGGACTGGGCGACGCGCCAGTACTTCCAGCCCGGCGTGCCGTGGCTGGCGTTCCTGTTCATCGTGATTTGGGCCGTCCTCGAGGCCACGATCTTCACGTTCACCCTGCGGCCGCTCATTACCGAGGTCATGGCGGATCTGACGGGTGGCGAGGTCTCGCCGTTCTGGGTGACGGTCATTCTGTGGCCGTTCCTGGTCATCCTGATCGCCGGCAGCTTTGCGGCCATCCAGGCCCTCACCGACGCGATCGCCACGAAGAACACGATGCAAATCGTCACGACCGCGGTGTTCGAGGGATTCGTGATGTTCTTCGAGGTGTTGTTCCTGTACCGCGAGTTGATCAATGCGATTACGCCATGGATCGCGCAGCAGACCGGGTTCCAGCTCGGCTTCGCGTCCACCTTGGCGTTCGCATCGTTCGGCTGGGTGGGTGTGCGCGCGATGACGTGGTTCCTGTTCGGACGGTTCGGGACTCCCGCGCTGCTCGGCATTCTCGGTCGCCAGAAGCTCGCCGGCACCGGCATGACCGGCACCGGCGTGGCGCCGATCGAGCCCGATTTCTGGAAGGGCCCGATCGATGCGCTGAAGCGCGAGTCGGAATGGTTCAAGAAGGAGGCCAAGGAAGTGTTCGAGCTGATCTCGCTGCCGGTGCTGCAGCTGCTCGCCGCCGGCGTGAACTTCTTCGTCGTCGTGATCGTCGGCCGGCCGACCTTCACGCTGCCGTTCCGCAATCTGGAGCAAGTGCTCGCGAGCACGCCGCTGATCACGGCGAGCGGCAAGCATGTGGTGCCGGGAGGCGCCGCATGAACCGTCGAGGCATTGAGGTGGTGCTGCTCGCGGCGGCCGTCGCGGCCTGCACTCCCGCGGCAGAGCAGGAGGGCAGCAAGAAGCCCGCCAACAACACGATAGTCCTCGGGATCGACGTGAGCGGCTCGTTTCGCGACTCGCGGCTGTACGACGACGCGGTAGAGTTCGCCGGGCTGTACATCTACGCGCACTTGAACGGGCTGGGCGGCCTGCGCGTCCCGACCGCGGTGTTCGTGAGCTCGGTGGGCGGGGTGCGGACCGGCGAGCCGAAGTCGTTCCATCCGATCAACGACTTCGAGGGTCGCTCGATGGAGCAGATCGCGGCGGACATCCGGAACTGGTTTCCGCAGACCGACCCGTACACGGATTACAACGCCTTCTTCCAACGGGTGTCCGGGCTCGTCAAGGAGCGCGGGTTGATCCTCGCGCCCTTGAACGTGGTGGTGCTGTCCGACGGCGTGCCCGACGTGCCGCCGGGCACGCACCTCACCGCGAATGAGAACCCTTACAATCGCATCGACCTCTCCCCCCTCGAGTTCCTGTCCCGCAGCGTGACGGTGCGGCTGCTCTATGCCAGCCCGACCGTGGGCGAGAACTGGAAGCGGATGATCCGGCACAAGCGGGTGCGCATGTGGACCCAGGAGGCACAGGTCATGGCGGGCTGGCACAAACAGTACAAGCCGGGCGTGCCGCTCGCCCGCCAGGCCGATCTGTGGAAGTGGATGCAGGACAACGTGGACTTCCGGGCGCGCGGCGGGATGTTCTAACGACCGCCGGGATCTCCCTCCGCGACAAAAAGACGCCGTCGCTGCGGGAGACCCCGGCGGTCCCGTTTTTACGCGCAATACCGATCGAACGCCGCCGTCAGGTCCGCCGCGATGTCTTGGGCGGCCCGTCCCTCAATATTTTTCCGCTCGAGCATGAAAACGAGCCGTCCGTCCTTGAACAGCCCCATCTGGGGCGACGAGGGCGGGTAGCCCGTGAAGTAGCTCCGGGCGCGCTCGGTCGCGTCGGCGTCCTGTCCCGCGAAGACCGTGAGCAGGCGTGCGGGCCGACGCGCATGCTGGAGCGCGAGCGTCGCGGCGGGCCGCGCGTTCCGGGCGGCACAGCCGCATACCGAGTTCACGACGACGAGCGTCGCGTCCTTCGTGGTCCCCAGCACCTCGTCGACCTCTGCGGGCGTGCGGAGCTCCTGAAATCCGATGCGGGTGAGCTCGTCGCGCATCGGCTGGACGAGCCGGGGGTCGTAGAGGGGTACGTTCAGGTTGGCCATGGATCAATAATACCGCGGCCCCGCGTTCAGGCCAACCTTGACGCCTCGTGTACGGACTTGCTCTTCGCCGCTGGGATGTTCGTGAGAAGCCCATCAAGGCCTCCAGTCTCCGTCTTCGTCCGTCGCTGGGCTGGCGGTGATCGCCATGACGCCCGTGCCGTCCGGCTGCATAATGAACAGATCTGCATTCCCATTTCGCAAGGACGTGAAGAGGATCTTGGTCCCGTCCCGCGACCATGCGGGGTATTCGTCGATGGCCGGGTCGTTCGTGAGCCGCACGAGATTAGTCCCGTCGGCGTTGATCACGCAGATCTCGAGGTTTCCCGTGCCGTCCGGGTCGCAGTGGAACACGATCCGGGCTCCGTCCGGAGACCACGACGGCCACAAGGCGAGGGCGCTGTTTTGGGTGACCCTGGTCTGATTGGTCCCATCGGCGTTCATGACGTAGATCGCGTGGTTGCCGTCACGATCGCTCGAGAAGGCGATCTTGGTGCGGTCGGGTGACCACGCGGGCTTGTAGTCGAACCCTGGGTCGTTGGTGAGCCGGGTCTGGCTCGTGCCATCCTCGTTCATGACGTAGATCTCGGAATTGCCGTCGCGGTCGCTGCGGAACGCGATCTCGGTGCCGTCGGGCGACCAGGCCGGAACGTCGTCCGTCGCCGAGTTGTTGGTGAGCCGCGTCTGGCCGCTTCCATCCGCGTTCATCACGTAGATCTCACGGTTGCCATCGCGGTCACTCATGACTGCCAGCTTCGCGCCGTCCGGTGACCAGGATGGTTGACCGTTGACCGCCGTCGTGTTCGTGAGCCGCACGAGTGGCGCACCCCCTCGGGTCATCACGTAGATCTCGTAGTTCCCGGAGCGGCTGCTCTGGAAGGCGATCGGCGACGGCAGGTCCACGAAGGCTACGGTGACCGACGCCGAACTGCCCTTCCCCTCGACTGTGGCCGTGATCGTGGTGGTTCCGGCGACGAAGCCCGTGACGATCCCGGTCGCCGACACGGTGGCGATGCTCTGGTCGCCGCTCGACCAGGTGACCGGCCGTCCAAAGAGCCGGGCGCCCGCGGCGTTCTTCAAGGCCACGCTGAGCTGCGCGGTCTCACTGCCCAGCACGGTCGCGGTCGCGGGGCTGACTTTCACTGATGCCACGGGGGCCCCCGACGCCGCGTGCCAGGTCCCGGAGTAGTTGGCGGTGCCGAAGACGTCCGCGACCTGGCACGAGAGCGTCCCCGACATCGAGGCCGGCGGGTCGCCGGAGAGCGTAGCTGCGTAGTGACAGTACGGAATCGAGAAGGCTATGGTCTCCGTCGACACGGTCACGCGGCCGCCGGTGACGGGTTCGCTGTCGTTGTTGTTCGCGCGGGAGCTCGCCCCCTGGACGCACGTGCCCACCTGTTCGCTCGTGCCCTCGAAGGCGCTGCCCGTTTGCGAGAAAACGTACGACCCGGTGTCACTGCACGTGATCCCGTCCGCCTGGTCCACAAGGGTCTCCGTGAAATCCCACACGCCACCGATGTTGATGAGCTTCACGGTGATTGCCGACTGGCCGGTCCTCCCTTCGGCCGTCGCGCTGATCGTGATCGCGCCCTCGGCGACTCCGGTGACGAGGCCGCTCGTGGACACGGTGGCGCGGCTCGGGTCGCTGGTGGACCAGGTGATCGTCCGGCCGGTCAGCGTATTACCGGCCGCGTCCTTCGCGACGGCGACCAGGCGCAGCGTGTCAGTCGGGCCGATCGTCGCTACCGCAGGTGTCACCGCGACCGAGGCGACTGCGCTCGACCCGGGACCGGTGGATTCGTTGCTACACGACTGCCACGAGGATGCTGCGATTGCCACCAGCCCCATCGTGAGGAGGCGTGCCCGGCCGGTCATGGGCGGCGCTGCGCGACTCATACGGCTCTCCCTTGTCGTTCACCACATGGGCGGCCGGGCGGCCACCGCGTGTCCGCACCGGCAATTGATCAGCTCTTCGGCACGGTCGAGCATCGCGCCGCAGGTCCCGCATCGGGTCCAGACATGGTCGGCTCGATGGGGGACGTAAACGCTCGTCCGTCCCGCCTGCGCGAACCCCTTCTGGAAGAAGCGCTCCATAGCTGCGCGGTGCGTCGGCGCATGTAGCAGTTGACGCGCGTGATCGGGACCCTCCCACGCCGTGATGGTGCACAGCCGCCGGCCGATCCTGGTGGCGAGCAGCGCGACGAAGCCCTCCATGCGGGCGAGCTCCGGCATGATGGCGCGCGTGTCCCCTTCCACCTGGTCAGCCTCGGCCTCCGACCGCACGTCGATCCAGGTAATGCTGAACGCCCCGGGCCGAGCGGGATTCCCGGACGCCATGTGCACGCTCGATCCGAACGTCACCGGGCCGAGCTGGTAGGGACGCACGATGACCTGGAGGCCGAGCTGCTCGACGAACGCACGCTGGTCGAAGTAGCCCTCGACGGACGCGACGTGACCGTCCCGCACCCGAATGAAGTCGGCACCGGGAAACGCGATGGTGCGTCCGGTGGGCGGGCCGCCGCCGAACGGACCCGTGTTGGTGCCTCGCATGACCCATTGGGCGGTGACGCAGTCGGCATCGGCGACCGGCGCCGCCGCCAGGTCGAAGGAGAGATCAGGAAAGGCCGCGAACAGCGAGTTCGCGTAGGCGCCGATCGCCGGTCCAAGCAGCGGCCCTCGCGTCGCCGGGTCGCGATACGTGCCGCCGGGATCGAATGTTGCAACCAGCAACCCGGCTTCGTGCTGATTCCAGGCATCGAAATACCGCTGTGCGACAGCGAGGGCGCTCATGGTCTTGCTCCTCTCTGGACCGGCACCTACTATCGCACGGCCCCGTCACAAGGCTGTCATATGGGCATCAGCGGCCGGCCTCCGTTCCGGCTGACGACGCTCGGTGCGCTCGCCCTTTCGGGCGAAGAGGGGCCCCTCGCGGGCGCGGCGGCGCAACGACGATCCCTGGCGCTGTTGGCGCTCCTGGCATTGGGGCGGACCAAGGGTGTGAGTCGGGACAAGCTGGTGGCGTATTTGTGGCCCGAGAGCGCGGAGGAGCGCGCCCACCACGCCCTCGCGCAGCTCCTCTATGGGCTGCGGCGTGACCTCGGCAAGGCCGACGTCGCCGCCGGCACGAACGAGCTGCGGCTCAATCGTGAAGTGATCTCCGTCGATCTCGACGATTTCGAGGCGGCGCTCGCACGGCACGAGCTCGAGCGGGCCGTCGCGGCGTACGGTGGGCCGCTGCTCGACGGGTTCCATCTCGGTCGAGCGCCCGAGTTCGAGCGGCTCGTAGACTCGGAGCGGGCTGACTTGGCCAAGCGGATGGGGGCGGCGCTCGAGACGTTGGCCGAGGCCGCGAGCGGGCGAGGCGACCACGTGGCGGCGGCCCGCTGGTGGCGGCGGCTCGCGGCGGTCGATGCCCTCAGCTCGCGCGTCGCGCTGGGGCTGATGCGCGCCCTCGAGGCCGCCGGAGACCGCGCCGGCGCGTTGCAGCACGCCCGGGAGCACTCGCGCATCGTGCGGGCGGAGCTGGACGCGGCGCCCGACGCGCTGGTCACGGCGTTCGTCGCCGAGCTGCGACGCACCCCCCTGCCTCCGCCCCGTGTGCGGAGCCCTGCCGTCGCTTCCATTGCCGTCCTGCCCTTCGTCAACTTGGGACTGGATCCCGACACCGAATACGTGAGCGATGGCATTACGGAGGAGCTGATCAACGCGCTCACCCGGGTCGCGGGGTTGCGGGTCGCTGCGCGGATGTCGGCCTTCGCGTTCAAGGGGACGGCAGCGGATGCCCGGGACGTGGGCGCGCGGCTCAACGTGGGGACCGTTCTGGAGGGCAGCGTGCGCAAGGTGGGCACCCGGCTGCGGATCGCCGCACAACTCGTCAATGCGGCAGACGGCTATCACCTCTGGTCGGAGACCTACGACCGGGAGCTGAACGACATGTTCGCTGTGCAGGACGAGCTGGCCCGGGCGATCGCCGGGACGCTGGCGCGCACGCTGGTACCCGGACCGCCGCCGCCGCTCGTCAAGCCGGCGACCTCGAGCATGCCGGCCTACCTCCTGTACCTGCGGGGCCAGCACTATCTCGCCCAGCGCACGCAGGAGGGGTTCCGCAAGGCGATCGAGTTGTTCGACCTCGCGATCGAGTCCGACCCCGCGTATGCCCTCGCGTACGCCGGACTGGCGAACGCGTACATCCTGTTCGGGTTCGACGAGTATCGCGGGCTCCCGCCCGAGCTCGCGATGCCGCGGGGCAAGGCAGCCGCGCAGCGCGCCCTCGAGCTCGACAAGACCCTAGCCGAGCCGCACGCCGCCCTCGGCTGGGTGAGCCTGTTTTACGAGTGGGACTGGGGGGCGGCGGAGCGGGAGTTGCTGCGGGCGGTCGCGGCTCAGCCCAACATGGCGGTAGGCCACCACTGGTACGCTCTCTACCTGATGGCGGCGGGTAGGGCAGACGAGAGCATCGCCGAGATGCAACGGGCGCTCGCGCTCGATCCCCTATTCCCGATCGTGTCGACGAACTTGGGGCGGGCCTACGCGTTCGCGCGTCGCCTCGACGAAGCGGTCGCCCACTACCGGTTGACGCTGGAGATGGAGCCGGGCTTTCTCCCCGCGCAATTCGAGCTGGCCCGCGTGCTGGCGTTGCAAGGCGAGTTCGAGGAAGCGCGCGCCGTCTGCCGGGCGGCGCGGGCGGGGGCGCCGGACAATGTCCGACCGGTGGTGGCGGCGGCATGGGTCGAAGCGCGGGCTGGCGCGGCCGGCGCGGCGCGCGCCATACTGGCCGAGTTGGAGGAGCGGGCTACCCGAGAGTATGTGCCTCATTTCTACGTCGCTGGAGCGTACACCGCGCTCGGTGACCGGGAACGCGCGATCCAGCACCTCGTCAGGGCCTGCGACGAGCGATCGGGCTACGCCGTGTTCATCAGGGTCGAGATGTTCCATGACCTGCAGGACGACCCGCGCTTCGCAGAGCTGCTCAAGCGGATCGGGCTCGTGTGACCGGCGCCCCATTCGATCGTCTCCGCGCGGCGCTGGCGGATCGGTACGCGCTGGAGCGCGAGCTGGGGCGCGGCGGGATGGCCACCGTCTATCTCGCGCGGGACCTGAAGCACGGCCGCCCCGTCGCCATCAAGGTCCTCCGCCCCGAGATTGCCGCGGCGCTCGGGCCCGAGCGGTTCCTGCGCGAGATCGAAGTCGCCGCCCGGCTCACCCACCCACACATCCTGCCGCTGCACGACTCTGGGCAAGCGGCGGGGTTCCTCTATTACGTCATGCCGTACATCGAAAGGGAATCGCTGCGGGACCGGCTCGAGCGGGAAGGCCAGCTGCCGCTCGAGGAGGCACTGCGGATCACGCGCGAGGTGGCGAGCGCGTTGAGCTACGCCCACAGTCACGACGTGGTGCACCGGGACATCAAACCGGAGAACATCCTGCTGTCGGGGGGTGAGGCGGTGGTGGCGGACTTCGGGATCGCGCGGGCGATCACGCAGGCCGGGGGCCGGGGGCTCACGGAGACGGGGATCCCGGTGGGGACGCCGGCGTACATGAGTCCCGAGCAAGCGAGCGGGCAATCGCGGATCGACGGACGGGCGGACATCTACGCGCTCGGCTGCACGCTGTACGAGATGCTCGCCGGCGATCCGCCCTTCCTAGCCTCGACGCCGCAAGCTGTACTGGCGCGCCAGTCGCTCGACCCGGTGCCCAGGCTCCACACCGTACGCCAGACCGTTCCCAGCTTTGTCGAACAGGCGATTACGAAAGCGTTAGCGAAGGTGCCGGCCGATCGCTTTGCGACGGCCGCCCAGTTCGCTGAGGCCTTGACCGGACCTCTCGCCGTGGCCCAGGTTGGCCACGAGAACTCGATCGTGGTACTGGATTTCGCAAACATCTCCGGCGACCCCGCACTCGCCTGGCTCTCGACCGGGATCGCGGAGACGGTGAGCGTCGACCTGAAAAAGATCCCGGGCCTAAAGGTCGTCAACCACGATCGGGCAGCGCGGGCCCTGGCGGGAAGGGAAAAGGGACCGATGAGCGGAAGCGACGTCCTGAGTGTGGGACGGGCGCTGGGTGCCCGGTGGGTCGTGTGGGGCGGGTTCCAGAACTTCGGCCCGGCCCTCCGCATCACGCCGCAGTTCGCCGAGACCGAGACGGAGGAGCTGATCAGCGCCGCCAAGATCGACGGACCGATTCAAGAGATTTTCGCGCTCCAGGACCGGATCGTCACCGGGCTGATGGACATCCTCAACATCAAGCTCTCGAGTCACGACTTGGAGCGCATCGGCAGACCCCAGACCGCCGAGCTCCAAGCGTACGAGTACTACGCGAAAGGCCGACAGCTGTTCACGCTCTTTGGGAAAACGAGCCTCGAGCAGGCGGCACAGTACTTCCAGCACGCAATCGAGGTCGATCCGGCCTATGCTCTTGCCTACTCCGGCCTCGGGAGCACCTTCGGGTTCCGCTACATCGCGCGCACGCGAAAAGAGGATCTAACCCTCGCGATCACGCACCTGGAACGGGCTCTCGCCCTGGACCCCGAGATCGCGGAGCCCTATCAATGGCTGGCGTACGCTTACACGCGCGCGTACCGGTTTGACGAGGGCCGGCAGGCCGCGGACCGCGCGGTCGTGCTTGATCCGGACAGCACGTTCTCGTACTACTTCGCGGGGCTCAATCGGGTCGTCCGCGGGGCAGTCGAGCACCGGTGGGAGCTGTATCCAGAGGCGGTGCCGCTGCTCGTCCGGGCGATTGCGGTCGAACCCCTGTTTCAGCCCGCCTATATCGGTCTCGGCTGGATCTACATGCTGAACGGGCAGTACGACGTCGCCTGCACGGCCTTCGATCGTGCGGTGGAGATCGAGGAAACGGGGCGGTTCAAGGAGATCCGGTTCGTTGGCGGGTTGACCCTGCGCGCGGGTCTCGATCTCCGGGAAGGCCGCTGGGAGGAAGCACGCACCCGGTTGCGACGCGCGCTCGAGCGCTACGAGGGGACGGACCACGTCTACGCCGAAGCGTTCGCGGCGCTCAGCTACTGCGGCCTCGCTGAAATCGAAGAGCACGCGGCGAACTTCGATCGAGCGGTCGAGCACTACAGCCGGGCTGGAGAAATCATCGCACAGCATCCCGAGCGGCTCGGGGTCGGCTACCTCCGCGTGAAGGCGGGGTTCGGGCTCGCCAGTGCATTCCATCGGCTCCACATGCGACGCGACGAGGCACGACAGGTCGAAGATGCCTGCCGGTTGCTCGAGCGCAAACAGGAATACGATTTCAACTGGATGTGGGAGGGCAGCGACGCCCAGGCGCAGTACGACCTGGCGCGCTATCACGCCGCGGCTGGGCACCAGGAGGAAGCGCTGCGGGCGCTGCGTCGCGCCGCGACGTACGGCTGGGGTGATCTGCCGGCACTCGAGACGGACGATAGGTTCGCCCGCTACCGCGACGACGCGGAGTTCAGGGCGGTGCGAGACCTCGCGCTGACACGCCGGCTCCCCGAACTCGCCTCTTTGGGGGACATATGAATCTCGTTATCGGCGCCACGGGGGTCCTGGGCGGTGAGATCTGTCGACAGCTGAGGCAGGCCGGCAAGCCGGTCCGGGCCCTGACTCGCGCAACGGCCGACCCGCTGAAGGTCGAACAACTCAAGTGCTCGGGCGCAACCCTCATCCAGGGAGACCTGAAGGATCGCGCATCGCTCGACGCCGCGTGCCGCGGCGTGGCCACGGTCATCACGACCGCGTCCACGACCTTCTCCCGCCAGGCGGGGGACTCCATCCAGACCGTGGACCTGGAGGGGCAGGTGCGGCTCGTCGATGCGGCAAAGGCCGCTGGGGTTTCCCGATTCGTCTATGTCTCGTACTCCCACCAGATCAACGTCGACTGCCCGCTCACGACGGCGAAACGAAGCGTTGAGGCCCATTTGCAGCGGAGCGGCATGACCTACACGATCCTTGCGCCCAGCGTGTTCATGGAAGTGTGGCTCAGCCCTGCCCTCGGCTTCGACCCCGCGAAGGCTCGGGCCCGGATCTATGGATCGGGAAGGAACCCGATCAGCTGGATCAGCTTGGGAGACGTGGCTCGCTTCGCCGCGCTCTCGGTGGACCAGCCCTCCGCGCGAAACGCAACGATCGAGTCGGGCGGTCCCGCGGCTCTCAGCCCCCTCGAGGTCGTACGCATCTTTGAACAGGTCGGCGGACGAGCGTTCCGAGTGGAGCATGTCGACGAGAAGACACTGCGCGACCAGCGGGCCACCGCGACCGACCCCTTACAGCAGAGCTTCGCCGCCTTAATGCTCGCGTATGCCCAAGGGGATGCGATCGACATGACGCAGACGCTGAGAACGTTTCCTCTCAAGCTCCTGTCGGTTAGCGACTACGCGCGCCGCACGTTGGCACCCACGACGCGCCCCGCATCCTAGTGATGGTTTTATGACAACCGTCTGACCCCCTCGCCCTATACTAGGCGCGTGCCCAGGGGCGGACGCAATCGCGTCCCCCGCGGCCCACACCTAACTCTGCAGGAGGCTACTATGGCCGCCATCGCTCGCGTTCCTGCCGCCGTCGGCGCCTTCGCCGCACTGCTCCTGACTTCCTACGCGGCTCCCCAGAGAACAACCGACCACCCGGCCTGCGCGGCCGGGGCGAACGGTCTGACGCTCGGGTTCGCGGGCCAGTTCGCTGGCGTCAGTCAGGACGACCACAACAGCAACGTCTGGTCCGGCCGCGTGAACGGACCGATCAGCGGCGGTCTCGTCGTGACGCTCGAGCCGCTCGGCAGCCTGATGGAGACCGCGAACCCGATCTGGCAGGTCAAGACGCGCTGGATCGTCCCGGCCGGCGCTCCGGGTGAAGGCTCGCTCGTCGCAGACCTGTACGGCACGGTGAATTGGAAGTCTGGAAGGATGCGGCTCTCGGGCGTGGTGACCGAGGGATGCTTCAAGGGGTACGAGGCGATCGTCGATGGGCGCTTCGCCGACTTGGATGCCGCCGGGACGCTCCAGATCCAGCCGGCGCTGGCGTTGCGCTAGCCCGGCACTGGAACATGTCACGCCTGGCCTTCGTCGGCGCATGGATCGGTTGCTTTGGCTCGCCGATGGGCGCGCAGTCGGCGCCCCCGGCGCGCCCGAGCGTGATCGTCGTGCGGATGGTCGAGCGGGTGCCGTACGGGATCGGGTTCGATCCGGTTCGGGTCACCGTCCAGCCGGGCGATACAGTCCGGTTCGTCCAAGCGGGCCGCATGCCGCACAATGTCGAGTTCCGAAGCGTCCCCGCCACCGCTGACCTCGGCGAGGCGCGCTTCGGGCCGACGCTCGTCTCGGTCGGGCAGACGTACGACGTGATCATCGACCGTGGCTTCCCGCCGGGGAAATACGTCTACGTCTGCACGCCCCATGAGGTGCTGGGGATGGCGGGAATCATCTATGTCCAGGAGCGGTCGCGCTGAGGCTGCTCGAAGGGGCCGCGAGCCCCACCGCGACCCCTCTGGCGCGAGCCTGTAGGCAGTCGCAATCCTTATTTCCATGCGAGTGCTGATCGTCGAAGACGACCCCGAGCTGGCCGGCTTGCTGCGCGACGGCCTGCGCGCGCAGCGCATCGATCCGACCCTGGCCGCGACGTTCGACGAAGGCCGCGAGCGTGCGCACGGGGGCTCGTTCGATGTGATCATCCTGGACGTTCGGCTACCCGGGGGTACCGGCTTCGCGCTGTGCGGGGAGCTGAGGCGCGGGGGCAGCTCGACACCGGTCCTGATGCTGACGGCGCTCGATGCCCTGGACGATCGCGTGCGCGGGCTCGAGGCCGGGGCGGACGACTATCTCACGAAACCGTTCGCGTTCCGGGAGCTCGTGGCGCGCCTCAAGGCCCTGGCGCGCCGCCGGCCCGCCCTGTCTCCGGCTCGCCATCGGATTGGCGACCTCGAGGTCGACCTCGGGACGCGTCAGGTGCATCGCCGCGGCCGGCCGATCACGCTCAGCGCGAAGGAGTTCGCCTTGCTGGAGCTGTTCGTGCTGAACCAGGGGCGGGTGCTCGACCGCTCGACCATCACCACGCACGTGTGGGACGACAACCACGACCCGTTCGCCAACGTGCTCGAGGTGCTCGTCGGGCGATTGCGGCGCAAGATCGACGACGGCTTCGAGACCAAGCTGATCACCACGCTGCGCGGCGCCGGGTACCGGTTCGGTACGTGAAGCATCACGCCTTGAACCCGCTCGCGCGCCTGCGGCTACAGCTGACGGCGTGGTATGCCGGGGTGTTCACGTTGGTGCTCGCGCTGCTGGGCACCGGCCTGTTCCTCACGATCCGGCACCAGATGTCCCGGCACGTCGACAGGTCGCTCAGCGCCGCTGCGGCGG
>VBAP01000001.1 GCA_005882335.1 Candidatus Segetimicrobium genomatis | reverse complement strand
GTTTCCTCCAGCGGTGCTTCGTAGATCCAGGTGCACGCGCCGAGGCGCAACACGGCAGCGCTCACGATCCACGCGGACCGATCAGCACGACCGCCAGGTCCACGATGTTCATGTCCGGCCGGGCAGGACGGATCCGTTCGATGTGTAACGCGTGTGTTTCTTTCATGAGCTGCACACCGCCGACAGGCCGGCCATCGGGCCGGGCCACCGCCTCACCCCGAATCGTCCCATACAATAACAGTTCCAGACCCAGTGGTTCGTGGACCCCGGCAAAGAGACCGTCCGCGCCCGCGTAGGAACCGGCGCGGCCGCAGTAGGGGCAATCGTCGATGTACGGGTGAGCCGGGTGCTCGTCTGCGACCTCGTAGTGCACGCTCCCTGCGAACCGGTGGTAGCGTTCTGAACCACCCTCTGCGCCGCGGAGCGTCACGTGGTGTTTCCCCGTCTGACGCAGGGCAACGTAGTAGTAGCGGATGTGCAGATCGTGAGCGTGATGCAGGGTCGGATCGGTGCCGCCCTGCCACGGCTGCAGCCCGCCCAGCCGCGCCTGGGAGTCCGAGGCTTCCGGCGGCTTCCAGTGACCGAAATCGTCAGTGATGCCGCACTGCTCGCGCAGCCATCCGGTCATGAACGAGACGGCCGCATCCTGGGAGGCGGCGAGACGATCGTGGACATAGAACCAGACGTTCGGATAACTTGGCGGCTCAAACACGGATCTGGACGGCAGTTCAAATTGTGTAGCGGGTTCGCTCATGCCAGTGCCGTACCAACTTGATTTCCGCATCTGCTTTTCTCAGTGTCCATGGAGTCGCTCGGTAGCCACGCCTAACTATCAAGTTGGTACGGCACCAGCCGCACCGGTGCGCCGTCGGCGGCAGCGCTTCGATAGCATACTCCGATCCGCATTATCGCCTCCTCTACGCGCGATGAGACTCCTTCGACGTCGGACCGGCGCCAACATTTCGTCTCTTCCCCTACTCACGCTCGGGTCTGGGGGGGGCGTATACAGGAGGGGGCCTTGGGGGCGCGAACTAGCAGAGTGTCCCCCTGAGAACAGGTACTGTGAGGAGGGAGAGGAATGTTTATGCGCGCCGTTATGGCGCTTGGAGTTGCTGCGGCGCTGGCGGTACTCGTCGCCGGCGGTCCGACGACGTCGGCCGCGAACGGCTGGGCTGGCAGCGTGACCTTTACCAACCAGGTGGCCAGTTCGCCGAGCAGCGGCGGCGGCTATCCGGTTCCGACTGGTTCGCGGGTGCCGGTCGCTGGGACGTGCGGTTCCGGGCCGTTTAATGCCAACTATTCAGAGTCGTGGATCGCCGTCCAGCCGGGTACGGAAGACCTGGTCGGCAGTTCGAAGTTTTTCTTCGATAAGTACAGCACGTTCTACATGTTCTACCTCGGCGCCCACCAGATTCTCAACGGCGCCCCGGCCGGCAACAATCAGATCCAGGGCTACGATTGCCTCTCCGCCGTGCCCGTGCCAGGCACGATCACCCAGGACATGCCGCCGAGCTGGACCAATACCACCGATCCCAACGCCGACTTCGATACCCAGGGCCGCGTCTACCAGACGATGCTGCCGTTCAACTCTTTCTTTGACAACACGAAGCTCCACCCGGACGGCGAGATCGACGTCTCGTTCAGCGACGACATGGGACGTCATTGGGTCAGGGGCAACGGCCGTCAGGCGCTCGAGCCGACGAACAATGCCTCGGCCAAGCAGGCCGGTCATGTGGAAGATAAGCAGTGGATCGCCGTGAACCACATCCCCGGAAGTCCGTTTCAGGATCACGTCTATGCGGCGTGGGCGGTCTTCAACGGAAGCTCCAACGGCGGTGGGATCAAAGTTCGCCTCGCAGTCTCGCGGGACCGCGGTCAGACCTTTGACAAGGCCGTGACGATCAGCCCGCCCTCCCAGGTCGGCCCGGCCGCCACTTTCGTCTACCCGTCGATTGACGCCGCCGGAGCGCTCTATGTGGCGTTCGTCTCCTTCCCGCCCAACGGCTCGGCCTCGACCATCTACGTTGCGGGTTCGGCCGACGATGGAAGGACCTTTACGCCGTTCGTGCCCGTGACGATTGTGACCATTGTCCCGGGCGAGGTCCTGCCGAACACGAGGTTCCGCGATGGGATTGCCGAGAGCTTCGCGGCGAGTCCGACTCATGCAGGCCACCTCTACCTCACCTATGAGGACTGGGACGGTACGCAGATGGATGTGAAGTTCACGCAGTCCACCGACGGCGGCTTGACGTGGACGACGCCGGTGGTGGTCAACGACAACGTTGACAGGGCGGGGACCCCCACGGACCAGTTCCAGCCCACGGTTGCTGCCGGACCCGGAGGCGCGGTCGCGATCGCCTTCTACGACCGCCGCAAGGCCTGCCCGAGCGACGCCAGCGTGCCGGCAGCGGACGTCGGGCGGACGAATTTCTGCATCGACGTGTCGCTGCAGGCCTACAAGGACAACGGCACCATCGTAGGCGCGGTCCCGGTGGGTCACAACGCCCGGATCACGGAATTTACCTGGGATCCCGAACAGCCGGGACAACACCTCGGCGGCCTGTCCCAATACCCCTGCGCCGGCGCCAGAGATCCGTGTCCGAACGGCCGCGGTTTCATCGGCGACTACTTCGGCCTCGCGATCTCAGCAGGCAATATCTATGCGCTGTTCGTCTCGACTCACTACCCGTCGAACGTGACAGCGGACGAGGGCGGTTTGATCTATTACCAGCAGCAGGTGCTGGCGACAGTGAAACGGTCGGACGTGGGATCAGGCTACTAAACGAGTTGGTGCGCGGAAGAAGGGCGGGGCCCGAAACCGGGCCCCGCCTCACGTTTCTGGTTCCACCGGGTCAGCCGACCGGGCGCAGTTCGGCGTCCAGTTCCGCGGCGCACACCACCGGCCGTTGCGTGTCGGCGGATTCGACGGCGTTCTGGGCCGCAAAGACCAACTCGGCGCCCATCACCGCATCGTCAGGGAAGGTGGCGATGCCGGCGCGGAGCTCGGGAGCGGCATCCGCATCGAGCAGCTGGCCCAGCGCCGCGTCCTGCTGAAGTTGGTGCCGGAGCCGATCGACGAACTTCTTCGAGCTGGCCTGGGTGGCCATGGAGAGCAGCACCAGCAACGCTCCCCGATCGCTGCGGGCCACAATATCGGCCCGGCGGACGGCGCCAAGCACGAGCTCTGCGAATCGCTTGTGGACGGGATCCGCCTCGGTACTCCTCGACGCATTGTCGTCAGCGACGTCAGCCAGCAGCAGCTTGAGGAGCGCAAACGGAACCCCGAGCTGCGTGGCCCGCTTGATTTCGTCCGAGAGGATGTCATCGAACTGATCCCTGGTAAACAGGCGCGCCTCAGGCTTAGCCGTAGCCAGGCGCTGCAGATTTTCCAGCAGTGAGGTGCGATCGAGCGCGATTCCGGCCTGACTGGCCATGTGACCCAGCACGGCTACCGAGTGTCGGGCAGGATGCCATTGGTCATCCCCACCGGCGCACAGAATCCCCAGGAGCCGCCCCGCCAGCATAATAGGAGCGCACACGGCGCGCATCCAGGCTTCATCCTGGACTTCCACCGTCACAGGATTTGTGGTGTCGGTCGTCACTTTGCCCGTACACGCGCGCATCAGCGGGGCCGCCTCTCGATCATTCAGCCCCATGGCATAGGCCAGATCGAGATCACCGGCGGTGTAGTTGGTTAGGAACACGGCCCCATAGGGGGCCCGCAGCAGCAGTTGCGCGGCTTCCGTGACCTTCACCAGGACGGCGGCCGTGTCGGTGACGCCCGCCAGCTTGCGGGAGAGATCATACGCGAATTCCAGCTCGCCCAGGCGGCGCCGGAGCTGTTCAGTCGATTCGGCCAGCCGGTCGCTGAGTTCCCGGTTCTTGCGTCCATGTTCTTTCAGCAGGCGACTCTCCTGGGCCATGATGCCGAAGATCAGCGCCGTCACCAGGCTGCTGCCGGTAAACAGGCCGACCCTCAGCGTCGACGATCCCAGGGACGGCAGCCCGCCCTCTGCGACGTTCCACATCCAGATGACGATCCCGGAAACGGCCACTGCCGACAGGATCGCTTCGCGCAGCTCGAGGCGGATCGCCGCGGCCAGGACCGGAAGGTAGAACAGGAAGAGGAGGCTGCTGTTGATCGCGCCCGTATACCAGACCAGCGCGGTGATCGCCAGGATGTCGATGGTCAGGAACACGTCTTGCCGCAGCACTCCGCGGAGGCGCGGCAGGACGATCAGGGCGACGAGGATGTAACATGCCAGGAGCGCGGTGAGGCCGATCAACACGAGCTTGGTCTCGGGAGGGACCACATCCCACCACAGGATCGGAAGGAGCGCAAAGAGGATGAGGAGGCGGATCAGGGAGACCTTGCGCTCGACATGACCTTCCGGCTGGCGGCTGGGCAGGTGCGCGTAGGCGCGCGCAACGGCGCGAATAAAGGTGCGAATGTTGTGTAATGCTCCAGTCCTGCGCAACTTTGGGCTCCTTCGGGGGCACCTGCTAATGTCTTATACCTCAGCGGGGTGCGGCTGAGTCGTCGCCTTGCCGATCACAGCTCCATTTCGAGAAACTTTGCGACGACCGCGGGGTCAAAATGCTTCCCGGCCTGCTCACGGATGTGGGCCAACGCCTTTTCCTTCGGCCAGGCTCTCCGGTACGGGCGGTCAGAGGTCAGTGCGTCGTATACGTCGATCACGGCGAAGACGCGGGACGCGACGGGAATCTCCTCGCCTTTCAACCCGCGCGGATACCCGCTGCCATCCCACTTCTCATGGTGGCAGTACGGGATGTCCAGCGCCAGGCGGAGATAGTGGATCGGCGACAGTAGTTCATAGGCGTACGTCGGGTGTTTCTTCATGACCACCCACTCCTCGTCGGTGAGCGGCCCCGGCTTCAGCAGGATGCTGTCGGGGATGCCCATCTTCCCGATGTCGTGCAGTAAGGCCCCGCGCCGGATGTGGATGAGGTCGTGGTCTCCGATGTGCAGGGTACGCGCCAGCTGCACGGTCAGTTTGGTCACGCGGAGGGTGTGGAATTCCGTCTCCTTATCCCGCAAATCCAGGGCTTTGGACCATCCTTCCAGCGTGGTATCGTAGGCCATCGTCAAATCGGTGTTGACACGCTGCAGGTTGTCAAACAGCGTGGAGTTGTCAATCGCAATCGCCGCCTGGCCCGCCAGCGCCTCCAGAAAGCTGAGCCAATCCTGAGTTGGATTCAGGGGGGCGCGGTGCAAGACCTCAAGCACTCCTTTGATCTGCCCCTTGGCGGTCAGCGGAACGGCGAAGTAAGAGACGAACCCCTCCTCGGGGAGCTTGGTGGACCGCGCAAATTCCGATATCTCCGCGGCGAGGTTCGGGACGCTGATGACGCGCCGTTCCAGGGCGGCCCGACCGGCATGGCCCTCGCCCAGCCGGAGATTCGCATGCTGCAGCGCCTTGCCGCGAAAACCGCGATTGATTTCAAACCGGAGGGTCTGCGAATATGGATCGAACAAGAGGACGTTGGCGGCATCAATTTTCAAGTGTGTCGTGACCTGATCGAGAATGACATTGAGGGTGACACGCAGATCGAGGCTGGCCGTGATGGCCATGTCGATGTTGCGCAGGGCCTGGAGTTGCTGCAGGCGTTCCCCCGCCTCTGCAAATAGGCGGGCATTTTCCAGGGCGGCGGCTGCTTGATTGGCGAAGGCCTGAAAGAATTCGATACGCTCCGGAGTGAAGAACTCGTCGTGATCGCTGAGGACCGCGACGACACCAAACGGTTTGTCGCGGATCGTGAGTGGCAGCGCGGCGACCGCTGTCACGCCGATGGACGTGAAGAACTGCCGCCAGGGGGGCGGTGTGCGGTCGCTCAGAGCCGCTTCCACGACGGGGAAACCGGTGCGGATGGCGCGGCCCGCCGGTCCGGTCCCTGCGGGGGTCTCGTCCCACCGGTTAGAGATCCCCTGCGGAAATTGCGCGTAGTCGTGTGAAGGAAATCCGGCCAGCACGCGTACGCTGCCATCCGGATCAGCCTGTCCGATCCACGCCAGACGCACTCCGAAGACCTCCACGAACACGCGGACAACATCCTGCGCCAGTTCGTCCAGTTGCAAACTGCGCGTGAGCTTCTGCGCCCCGGCATAGAGGGCCGTGAGCGTCGCGAGTTGCTTCTCGATCTTCTCCTGGTCCCGTTTGCGATCCGTGATGTCTCGCGAGATCCCGACGAGCCCGACCGTCTCACCCGCGCCGTTTCGGATGGGCACTTTGGTGACCGCATGCCATCGGGTCTGGTTCGCGCGGTCGACCGTCTCGCTCTCGACGTCGAGCGGCTGCCCGCTGCGGATCACACGCTGGTCGTCGGCCACATACTGCGCGGCGAGGTGCGGCGGGAAGACGTCAGACACCGTTTTGCCGAGCAACTCTTCCGGGCGCTGTTTCCCCAGGAAGCGCGTGTAGGCTTCATTGACGACGACAAAGCGAGACTCGAGGTCTTTCACGTTGATGTAGTCCGGCAGGCTGTCTTCCTCGGCCAGCCGTTTCTTGTCGCGGAGTCGCTTCGCCTCCAGGGCCTGGGTCGCGGCCGGCCCCAGCCGGGTCAGCCGGTCCTTGAGCAGATAGTCGGCTGCCCCCCGCTGCAGCGCGCTCACCGCGACCTCTTCCCCGATGCTGCCGGAGACGATGATGAATGGGATGTCCAACCCCCGATCCTTCACGATCTGGAGGGCGCGGAGCCCCGTGAACTGAGGCATGTGAAAATCCGCAAGAATGATGTCAGGGGGCGGGTCCAGGTGGGTGATGAACTCACGTTCCGAATCGACTCGATGCCACTCGAAGGCGAAGCCGGCGCGCCGGAACTCCGCGACCATCAACTCGGCGTCGGCCGGACGGTCTTCGACCACGAGCACACGGAGATGATTCATCGTGCCCTTCATAGAGCCGGCGGCTGGTTCAGGAGCATCCAGTAGAGTCCCAGTTGCCGGACGGCTTCCGTGAACTGGGAGAAATCAACAGGCTTGACGATGTAGCTGTTGACGCCCAGACGATAACTCTCGACGACGTCCCGCTCCTCTTTGGACGAGGTGAGCACAACCACCGGCACGTTCCGGGCCTGCGCATCGTTCTTGATTTGCCGCAGCACCTCCAGCCCGTCCACTTTCGGGAGCTTCAAATCCAGCAGGATCACGCGCGGGCCTTCCTTCAGGCTCCGGCCATTGTAGGCGCCCGTGCCGAAGATGAACTCCAGCGCCTCGGCGCCGTCTCGGACGACGTGGATCCGGTTCGAGACGTTGTTTTTCCGCAGCGAACGGAGGGTCAACTCCGCGTCATTGGGATTATCTTCAACGAGCAGAATTTCGACCGGATCCCCCGCCATGGGAATCGCCCCCCAGTGTGAAATAGAATGCCGCGCCCTTGTCCACTTCTGCCTCTGCCCAGATGCGGCCGCCATGCCGGTGAATGATGCGCTGCACAATCGCGAGACCGACTCCTGTTCCTTCGTACTCCTCGGCGCGATGGAGCCGCTGGAAGACTCCAAAGAGTTTCCCCATGTATTGCATGTCGAAACCGACTCCGTTGTCTTTCACGACATACACCGGCTCGCCATCGTCCGTCTGGGAGCGTACTTCGATGCGCGCCTCTTCTCTGGTGCGCGTGAACTTGAGGGCGTTGGAGAGGAGGTTGGCAAAGACCTGCCTCAAGAGCGCTGGGTCCGCCTGGCACACCGGCAGATCATTAATCGCGATGTGGACCGCCCGGCCCTCACGGTCGTGCTGCAGGTCCCTGACGACCTGCTGCACCAGGTCGGCGGTCTGCACTGGCTGCCTGTTTACGGGCTGACGGCTGAGGCGTGCGAAGGTGAGAAGATCGTCGATCAGACGACCCATCTGCTGGGCATTTTCACGGACCAGGCGCAGGTACCGCTGCGCCTCGTCCGGCAGCAGTGGCGCGAAGTCTTCGACCACCAGCCTCGAGAAGCCGTCCATGGCCCGCAGCGGGGCGCGGAGATCATGCGCGACCGAGTAGCTGAATGACTCCAGTTCATTGTTGGCGGCCTTGAGCTGGGCCGTGCGCTCAACCACCCGGTGTTCCAGGTCCTCTTTCGCGGTCTCCAACGCTTGATACAATCGCGCATTGACAATGGTGAGCGCTGCACGCTCCGCGAGCGCTGTCGCAAATTTCAGATCCTCCGGGCCATAGCCCGGCGCTTCCGGCTGATGCCGCGCCAGGGATAGAATGCCGATCGTGCTCCCCTGCACCCGTAGGGGAACCATCAGGAGGCTTCGGGACGCCACCCGGTCAAGAAGCGGCCAGTACTCCTCTTTGGTGGCTTGGCGAAGGCTGGCGATCGACACCTGGGGGATCAGGAGGGGCTCGCCCTCCCTGAAGACCTTACTCGACATGGTATTGTCGGCAACCCGAATGGGGGAGGCCGCGAGCACCGTGCGGGCAAACGCCAGGGCGTCCGGATCCTGATCATAAAGTACCACGGGCTCGAGCCATACTCCGTCCGCGGAGGCGAGGAAGATCACACACGTATCCCCAACGAACTCGGCGACGCGGTGTGCAACACGCGTGAGCAAGCCTTCATAGTCGCGTGTACTCTCCGCGAACGTTTGCGAGGCTTCAGCCAATGCTTCGGCTCGGCGGACGTGACGGCGAAGTTGCTCTGCCATCCCGTCAAATGCCTTGGCCAGATCCCCGAACTCATCAGTCCTGTGGGCCAGTCCGGTACGCGCCGTCAGGTCTCCCGTGGCGATCGTGGCGGCCTTGTGTGCCAGGTGCAGGATGGGCTGCGTGAAACGCCTGGCCAGCAGGTACGAAGAGATGACGCCGGTCACGAAGATGGCCCCTTCCAGGATGGTGACCAGCAGGCGGAAGCGGGCCAGCGGGGCATACGCTTCCGCCACGTCAAGCTTGACGACGAGACCCCAATCCTGGTAGCCCACGGGCCGATAGGCGGCCAGGACCTCGACGCCGCGATAATCCCGTGCACGGATGAGGCCCGTCTGGCCGCGGACGGCGGGGGCCATGGCGGGCATGTTGGCCAGAGGAATGTCGATGCGCTGTGGGTCGTGACGTGCCGGCAGGAGGAGATGGATCTTCGTGTCCTGCAACGCGCCGAGCAGGATCTCCCCACTCTCGCCTAGTCCGGTTTGGCTGGCCAGGAGGTTGGCCATCGGCTGGACGTCGAGGACCACGACGACCACACCCTGCAGTTGCCTCTCGGCGCTCACGACGGGGGCGGTGAGCAGGGCCTGGGATGTTTCACCCGTGCGGCGGGGAACACCCAGATGCCCCTGCCGGCGACCTTCCTGAAAGTCTGGATCGGCGCCGTAGTCTTTCCCCACATCGGCCCCATCCGTCGCGGTGATGATGATCCCTTGGGGGTCCGCGATGGAGATGCTGAGGAAGTCCATAGCGCTGCGCCGTGCATCAGCAAGGATCTGCGCGGATTGCCGCCGGAACTGGTCTGCCGGAATCTTCCGGGCCGCGCGCTCCTCGACGAGCTGACGGAGCCGGGTCCGACTTGCGACCAACGCCACCCGTTCCTGCTGTTGATGGATGTACGCCTGCAGGAGCGCCTGGCGGTCCGTCGCGACGAGCACCAGGCGCTGATCGATCTCGTCGGAGACGATGCGACGGGCGAAGCGCTCCGAGGCCAGAATCAACGTTCCTCCGGTGACGATGGTCACCATAGCCACAAACGCCGTCTGCTTGAGGAGAAGCGACGAGCGAAGAGTCCAACGCGTCGTAGGTTGGTGGGTGGAACGATCTGTGCGCATCCTCTGGCCTTTCATACTGCTCTAGGTAGCGTTCCCAGGCGAGCCGGATGCTAGTCTAGTCGGGCTTGATGTCTTTCCTCTCCCCTGCAGGAGTACACCCGCTTGTCCTCCCAAGATCCGCGAACGGGTAGCAGGATGAAGGCCGGAACCTGCCAATCACGTTATGCGAGACGATGCCGCGGGCGAGCGATTTCTTCCCCCTCGGGCGGTTGCGTGTTGGACCGTCTGGTGCGATGACGGACGTGCCGGGCGTGCGGGTCGGACATGCGTCGCTCCGGTCCGGCGCCCTCCGGACCGGCGTCACCGCCGTCCTGCCGCACGGCCGTAACTTGTACCGAGAGAAAGTCACCGCCGCCGGCGCGGTACTCAACGGGTACGGAAAATCGATCGGGCTGCTGCAGGTGGAAGAATTAGGCAGCGTCGAGACCCCCATCCTGATCACCAGCACGCTAAATGTGCCGCGCGTGGCCGATGCGCTCATCAGTTACATGCTGACGCAGGATGACACAATCGGCGACGCCGAAACGGTCAACCCGGTGGTGCTGGAGTGCTTCGATGGGTATCTCAGCGATGCGCGGGCCCGGGCGGTCGGAGAGCGAGAAACGTCTGAGGCTATCCGGTCAGCCTCCGATGGGCGGGTGGCCGAAGGATGCGTGGGCGCGGGCGTGGGAATGCGGTGTCAGGGCTTCAAGTCCGGGATCGGCACCTCTTCTCGCCTGGCAGGTGAGTCAGGGTACACGGTAGGCGTGCTGGCCGTTCCCAACTTTGGGTTCCCTGGAGACCTGGTCATCGCCGGCGTGCCCGTGGGAAAGGAACTGGCGGCGGTGGGCCAGCCTTCAGAGCGGGGATCGTGCATCTTTGTCGTCGCCACCGACGCGCCGCTGACATCCATAGACCTCCGGCGGCTGGCGTGGCGGTGTTTTCTAGGGATGGCCCGCACCGGTGCCATCAGCGGGCATACCAGCGGAGATCTGGCCGTGGCCTTCTCGACGAATCCCCGGCAAGAGCGGCAGGAACGCGCAGTATTGAATGGACTCTTCCGCGCCACGGTCGAGGCGTCAGAGGAAGCCATCCTCAACGCGCTGTTTGCGGCCGAGACGACGGAGGGGCGGGACGGCCACGTGATGCCCGCATTGCCGATTCCCGAGGTGGTCATGATCCTCCGGCGCCACGGAGTCGCGGTACGCGAAGTTGGGCAAGGGAATTAACGACAACAAATGCCGCATCATCATTGCGAGGCGTGAAGCGCAGAAGCAATGACTGGGGAGCCTTCGATGCGAACTGCCTGTGTCATCGCGCTTACGTTCCTGGTCCTGGCGGCTTCGGTCAGAGCCGGTCCGGTGGTCACCCTTTCCGTTTCCCCGGCCGTCATTTCCCAAGGCGGGGCCGTCGTGGTAACAGTCACCGGCGATCTGCCGGACGGTACGCTGCAGGTGCGCTTCGCCGGCCGGACGTGGCCCCTCTACCGGGACTCTAACCGCTGGCGGACATACCTGGGCACCGACCCCAACACCGCTGCGGGGTCGCGGGCGATCGTCGTCGAGATCGTGGACCATGACAGCATTCAAATACTCGCGCGCCGCATCATCACGGTGCGCCGCGTCGCCTTTCCCAGGCGCACCCTGATCTTTGACCCGGAGACCCTGGCGCTCCTGACTCCAGAGAAGGTGGCAGAAGAGCAGGCCAAAGTCGCTGCGGGGCTGCGGGTGTTGGAGCCCGCTCAGCTGTGGAGCGCGTCGTTTCGAATGCCCGTGGCGGGAACGATCACGTCGCCGTACGGGGTGATCAGCATCTATCAAGGCGCATCACACGGGTGGCATCACGGGATCGACATCGCCGCACCCGAGGGCGAGATCGTCCGCGCCGCCAACGGCGGCATCGTGCGATTGGCCGAGCCGCTGCCGCTGAGCGGGGATACGGTGATCCTGGACCACGGCATGGGGATCCTGACCTTCTATATGCATATGTCCGCGCTGGACGTCACGGCCGGCGAGCGCGTCCACACGGGCGACATCGTCGGGCGCGTGGGCAGCACCGGCCTGGCGACCGGGCCGCACCTGCACTGGGGCGTCCGCGTGAACGGTGTCTACGTCGATCCGCTGCTCTGGGCGCACTGACGGTGCGCATGCGCCGGCGGGTGCGGCGAGAGGTGCGGGCGTGAATCTGGCGTCCGTCAGGATCGAACGGCATGACTCGGTCTCGGTCGCATATCTGCAGGGGGAAATCGACATGGCGAACGCGCCGGAGGTCAGCCGCCAGCTGTTCGGCGCTGCGCCAAATGATGCGGTCGGGCTGATCGTGGATCTCTCCGGCGTGACTTATATGGACAGCCGCGGCCTGCATCTCCTGTTTGAACTCGCGGAGCGTTTGCACATCCGCGATCAACGGCTGCACGTCGTCGTGCCGGCGGCGGCCTTGATCCGGAATATGTTGGTGCTCGCGCAGTTCGGGTCCGTCGTCCCGGTGTTTGCGACCGTGGAGGAGGCTGTTGACGAAATGCTCTGACCCGGCCGCGTCAGCCGGTGAGGGGGTCAGTGAGGGCGTCAGGGTTCATGCCACTTGCCGAACCGCTCTTTAGTCGGGGAAGAGCTCCGGCCCTCTGTTCTTGAAGCGGTTGATGAAATTGACGATGGCGGCCTCGTCGTAGTGGTCCAGTTTCATGAGGCGGGTCCAGGCGGCCACGGCAATGCGGCTGTCGTTCTTCGGCCGCAGGGTGATGATGACTTTCGAGCGGTACCGTCGGGACAGGGTCACCAGCTTGTTGATTACCTCAGTATCGTCGGCGCTCTTGAAGCTGATCCAGATCCCGCCGTGCTCCAGGTTGTGGACGACGAGTTCGTCCGGGAGTTCCCCGTTGTAGTAGCCCCAGTCTGCAGGCTGCGGGAAGTGCCAGCCCGACGTCGGCGGGTCGGAGTTGTAGGATGGATGCTGCTGTCCGGGAAAGATGTGTTCCCGGCCCTGTTCGGGGTAGTCGATGACGTTGAGCTTCGGCTGTCCGGCCACGCCGGCGGTGGTCGATGGAGAGTTCGCTCGTACGGCGCCCCACACCACCCACACCACGACACTCAGCACCAGCACGCCGGCGGCGGCGAAGATGCCCATCCTCCGGCGGCGGGCCCGTTCCTGCCGTTCCGTCTCCTCGGCCTTGCGCTGTTGTCGCGCCAGGCGGCGGAGTTCTTTCTTCCCCAACGGTCTGTCCACGGAGTCCCTCGATCGCACCATGTCTACCATGTCTTCCGCGTCTACCATGTCTTCCGGGTCTACTGCGTCACTTTCCTCCGAGGCTCTTTAGGTAGACTCGGTAGACCCGGGAGACATGGTAGACCTGGTAGACGCAGTCGCCAATGGGAACAGTCTGTCAGAAACTGCGGGTCGAATCAACGGCGGGGGAAAGCCGGCGCGGCCTGGAACTTGGATTCTGATGGTCGTCCACAGTGTGGTTAGATCAAGCGCCTATTTCGACTCCGTCACGCTGATGCTGGTGCAGCGCGAAGTGCGCCAGCTTCCCGGTGTTGAGGAAGCCGGCGCGGTGATGGGGACGGACGCCAACAAAGAACTGCTGCGCGACGCCGGCCTGCTGACATCTGAGGCACAGGCCGCGCGGCCCGACGATCTGATCCTTGCCGTGCGAGCCGGCAGCGGCGAGGTGGCGTCTACCGCGCTCCGGGCGGCTGAAACTCTGCTCGTGCAGCGGCGGGAGATCGCGGCGACAGGCACCTACCGGCCTAAGACTGTCGCATCGGCGGTCCGGATGCTGCCCGGCGCCAACCTGGCGCTCATCTCGGTCCCCGGCCGTTTTGCTGCGGGGGTGGCCAGCGATGCGCTGGCCGCCGGGCTGCACGTTATGCTGTTCAGCGATAACGTGCCTCTTGAAGCCGAGATCGAGCTCAAGCAGACGGCGACGGCACGCGGGCTGCTGATGATGGGACCGGACTGCGGGACCGCGATCATCGGCGGGACGGGTCTGGGATTTGCCAACCGCGTGCGCCGGGGCACGATCGGGATTGTCGGAGCCGCTGGCACAGGCATCCAGGAGGTGGCGTCGCTGGTGCACCGCGCCGGCGCAGGGATCTCGCACGCGATCGGAACCGGCGGCCGCGACGTCAGCCGGGCGGTAGGAGGCCTGACTGCGCTAGTGGGTCTCGCGGTGCTGGCCGCCGATCCCGGGACAGAGGTCGTCGTCCTCATCTCAAAGCCACCGGCACCCGAGGTCGCCGGACGGCTGCTGGGTGCGGCACGGCATCTCCGCAAACCGGTCGTGATCAACTTCGTCGGGGCATCGGTGGCCAATGACGGGCCCCTGCACGGCGCGCACACCCTGGAAGAGGCGGCGTCCCAGGCGGTGACCCTGGTGACCGGGGTGCCGCCACACTGGCATGAGTGGGAAGCGCTGCCGGCGCAGGAAGCCGGCCGGCTCGCGCCCATGCAGAAATTGGTGCGCGGATTGTACAGCGGCGGCACGCTGTGCTATGAGGCCCTGATCCTGCTGCAGCGGTATGTCGGGCCGGTGTATTCGAACACGCCGCTGGATCCAGACTACGCGCTGGAGTCGGCGACGCGCAGCCGGGCGCACACCGTGATCGATATGGGCAGCGACGAATTCACCGTGGGCCGCCTCCATCCGATGCTGGATCCAGAACTGCGCCACCGGCGGTTGCTTCGCGAGGCGGACGATCCCGAGGTCGCGGTCATCCTGCTCGACGTGGTGCTGGGCCACGGGGCGCACCCGGACCCGGCGCGGGACCTGGCCCCGGTGATCCGGCAGGCGCGCGAGCGCGCGCGGAGAGACGGCCGCTGGCTCCCGGTAGTGGTCTCTGTGTGCGGCACCGATGATGACCCGCAGGGATACGAGGCCCAGGTGGCGGCGCTCCTCGACGCCGGCGCCACGGTCCAGGCGTCGAATGCCCGGGCGGTCCGCCTGGCCGGCCTGATTGCGCAGGCCGCAGGAAGCAAAGGCAGCCCGCGCCCGCCGGCGGAAATCCCCGTCCCGTCGCAGCCGCAGGCGCTGCCGGATCCCACGCATGTCCTCCAGTTACTGAGCGGTCCGCCGCGCGTCATCAACGTCGGCCTGGAGTTGTTTGCGGAGAGTCTGATGACCCAAGGCGCGGAAACTCTGATGGTGGACTGGCACCCGCCGGCCGGAGGCAAGCAGAAGTTTATTGACTTGCTGGACAAACTGGATGCCTGAACTGCGGGATCCGGGATCGGGGATACGGGATCCGGGCTCTGGCGTGTCGGCTCCCTAGTCCCGGCTCCCTGATCCCGCGGTCGGAGTGTAGGCCATGCGCATCGACGAAGCCAACCAACTCGCCGTGAAGCGCATCCTGGACAGCCAGCCCGTGCTGGTCGGGATTGCCTCCGCCGCGGAGATGATTCCCGGGATGCGGCGCAATCTGATCCTCCACGCAGGACCGCCGATCACCTGGGACCGGATGTCGGGACCTCTGCGCGGCGCAGTGATCGGCGGGCTGATCTTCGAGGGGCTGGCCACGGATGAACCGGGCGCCGTGGGGCTGGTGGAGCAAAAGCAAGTGCAGTTCGCGCCGTGCCATCACCATGGCGCGGTTGGGCCGATGGCCGGCGTCACGACCGCGTCGATGCCAGTGTACATCATCGAGAACCGGGCGTTTGGCACCCGCGCGTATTCCAACCTCAACGAAGGCTATGGAAAAGTGCTGCGCTACGGGGCATATGGCGAAGATGTGCTGGCCCGGTTGCGCTGGCTCCGCGATGTCTACGCGCCCATCATGGGCAAAGCGCTGGAACGGTCAGGCGGGGTGGACATGAAGAGTCTCATTGCCCAACAGATCCAGATGGGTGACGAGGGACACAATCGCAATAAAGCCGGAACCGCGCTATTCGCCCGCCTGCTGGCTCCGCACCTGGCGCGCACGGGGACGCGGACGGATGATCTGGCCGCCGTGCTGACCTATCTCGCGGAGAATGATCTGGCGGTGCTCAACCCTGTGATGGCCGCCTGCAAAGCGTCCATGGATGCCGCGCACGGGATCGCTGGGAGCACCGTGGTGACGTGTATGGCCCGCAACGGGACCGAGTTCGGCATCCGCGTCAGCGGCCTGCCGGACGCCTGGTTTACCGCACCGGCAGAGATTCCGGTCGGGCTGTTCTTCCCCGGTTTCACCCAGGACGACGCCAACCCGGATATCGGCGATAGCACAATCACCGAGACGGCCGGCATTGGCGCGTTCGCGATGGCCGCCGCGCCGGCGATCGTGAAGTTTGTGGGCGGAACCCCGTCGATGGCCGTGGAGTCCACGCTGGAAATGTATGAGATCACCGTCACGGAAAACCCCGCCTTTGGCATCCCGCAGCTGGATTTTCGCGGTACACCCACCGGGATCGATATCCGCAAGGTGGTGCGGACCGGGATCACCCCCCGCGTCAATACCGGCATCGCCCACCGCAAGGCGGGAGTCGGGCAGGTCGGGGCTGGGCTGGTGCGGCCGCCGATGGCGTGTTTTGAGCAGGCGGTGGAGGCGTTTGCCGCCACACTCGCGTGATCAGGTTCACTCCAAGGCCGTGGACAGGAGCGCGCTCGCGGGCGTCGTACCGTTCTAAGGACCCCGTTCTGACGTCCACCTCCGAGGGAGGGACTGTCTATGCACGGATCGCATGCTCCGGGCCGCCGGCCGGAGCTCCGCATCGTGGCGGTGCTCGTGACCGGTCTGCTGCTCTGGCTGCTGTCGGCTCCGCTGGGGGCCCAGCAGCCCCGAACCGGCGGCACGCTGACCTTTATCGTCTCGGCGGAGCCGCCATCGTTTGACGCCCACCGTGAAGTGACCTTCGCCCTGATCCATCCGGCTCGTCCACACTACAACCTGCTCGTAAAGTTTGATCCACTGAATTACCCCAAGGTCGTCCCCGATCTCGCGGAGAGCTGGACGATCTCGCCCGACGGGACAACGTACACGTTCAAGATCCGCCGCGGCGTGCGCTTCCATGATGGCAGCGTGCTCACCTCGCGCGATATCAAGGCCTCCTACGACAAGATCATCTTCCCCAAAGGTGATGTGATCAGCGTCAGGCAGGGAGCCTACACGATGGTGGCGGCGGTCGAGGCCCCCGATCCTACCACGGTGGTGTTCCGGCTCAAGTGGAAGTCGCCGTCGTTCCTGCAGGACGTGGCGTCGCCGTGGAACTGGATCTACAAAGCGGACATTATCGAGAAAGATCCCCACTGGTACGAGCGCAACATCATGGGCACGGGTCCTTTCAAGTTCGTGGAGTACGTCCGCGGCTCACACTGGGTGGGCGTGCGGAATGAGGATTATTGGGTGAAAGGCCGGCCCTACTTGGACGGCTATCGCGCGGTGTTCATCGGCAATGCGGCGGCGCAGGTGAACGCCATCAAGAGCGGGCAGGCGCTGGTGGAGTTTCGCGGGTTCTCCCCGCCGCAGCGCGATGATGTCGTCCGCACGCTGGGCAGCGGGGCCACGGTACAGGAGAGCGGCTGGCTGTGCAACAACACCGTCGTCTTCAATTCCAGACACAGGCCCTTCGATGATGCACGCTTCCGCAAGGCCCTCTCGCTGGCGATCGACCGCTGGGGCGGGAGCACCGCCCTCTCCCAGATCGCGTTCGTTGGGCCGGTGGGCGGCCTGTTGCGACCCGAGGGCCCGTTCGCGACTCCCCCGGCCGAGTTGGAGAAACTCGCTGGCTACGGCCGCGATATCGCCGCCGCACGCGCCGAGGCCAAGAAGTTGCTGGCCGAAGCCGGAGTCCCCGAAGGATTCGAGTTCAACCTGCTCAATCGCAACGTGGAGATGCCGTACCGGTACGTGGCCGTCTTCCTGATCGATCAGTGGCGACAGATCGGTCTGAAGGTGAACCACGTGGTGAAGGAGACCGGCCCGTACCTCGCCGATGAGCGCGCGGGAAACTTCGACGCGGCCGTGGACTTCAACTGCGACTTTTACGACGATCCGGACCTGCAGCTGGTGAAATTCCTCTCCGTGGAATTGCCCAACGGGAGCGTCAATGGTCTCAACTACGGGGGGTACATCGATCGCACCCTCGACCGCCTGTACGATGAGCAGAGCCGGACCGAAGACGCCACCCGCCGGATCACGGTAGTGCGACAGTACGAGAAGCGGCTGCTGGACGAGAAGGTATGGCAAATCTACGTACTCTGGTGGAAGCGCATCATTCCGCATTCCACCAAACTGCACGGATATAAGGTCGGTCCCTCCCACTACCTCGAAGACCTGCAGGACGTGTGGATCTCGGAGTGACCACCAGGACAGGAATCCGGCGCCGGGGGCGGGGGCTATCCGTTCCCGGCGCTGCGGGTCCCGGGGACGGCTGACGTGGCCCGCTACCTGACACACCGGCTGCTGCTCATGATTCCCACGCTGCTGGTCGTGGCGGTGATCATCTTTGTCCTGGTGCGCGTGATCCCTGGGGACATCGTCGAGCTCCGGCTCGTCAGCGGCGGCAGCTTCGTGACCGCAAGTGTGATCGAGGCAGAGCGGGCCCGCCTCGGGCTGAATAAACCCATCTGGCGGCAGTTTGTCGACTGGATGAGCGGCCTGCCGCGATTCGATCTGGGCACGTCCATGTGGACGGCGGCGCCGATCGCGAAGGAGATTGCCCTCCGCTTCCAGCTCAGCCTGCAGCTGGCGATCATGTCCACCCTCATCGCCGTGACCCTGGCCCTCCCCTTGGGGATCGCGGCCGCGGTGCGCCGGGGCACCTGGGTGGACCATGTGGTGCAGATCCTCAGCGTGGCGGGACTGGCCACCCCCTCGTTCTGGCTCGGTATCTTGCTGCTGCTGTTCCTCCTCTCAAATTTCCACTGGCTGCCCCCGCTGACGTTCACGCCGCTGTGGGTGAATCCGAAGGCGAACTTGCTGCAGCTGATCTGGCCGGCCCTCGCGGTCGGCTACCGGTATTCGGCCGTGACCACGAGGATGACGCGCTCGGCGATGCTGGAGGTACTGCAGGAAGATTATGTCCGCACAGCCTGGGCGAAGGGATTGGCCCAGCGCGTGATCGTTATCCGGCATGCCTTGCGGAACGCCATGTTGCCGGTGGTAACGGTGATCGGCCTGGAGTTCGCGTTCCTCATCGGCGGACTGGTGGTGACCGAGCAGGTGTTCAACCTGAACGGCATTGGCAAGCTGTTCGTGGATGCCATCGCCCGGCGCGACTACACCATGATCCAAGGATTGCTGCTGCTCGTGGCCACGGTCTACATCGTGGTCAACTTTCTCATCGAGTTGCTGTACGTCTGGCTCGACCCGCGCGTCAGCTATGGATAACTGGCGGCGCGTCGAACGCAGACGATCGTGACAACAGCAGTCGCTGCCATGCCGCGCGTCTATCGCCGCCAAAGGATATGGCTGGCGAGGTTTGTACGCCGGTATCCGCTGGGGGCCGCGGCCGGCATCGCCATCCTGGGTCTGACGGCGCTCGCGGGGCTGGCCAACCAGCTCGCGCCCTACGATCCGCTGGCGAACGACTTCGGCACCATGTTTGCCGCCCCCGACGCCCGTCATTGGTTCGGCACCGATGCATTCGGCCGCGATGTCCTGAGCCGCGTCCTCTATGGCGCGCGCACGGCGCTGCTGGTCGGGTTTGCGGCGTCGCTGGTGGGTGCGACGATTGGCGGGATCGTGGGGGTCGCGGCCGCCTATTTCGGTGGAACCACTGACCTGATCATTCAGCGTCTGGCGGACATCATGATTTCGTTTCCCATCATCATCCTGGCGCTGGCGATCGTGGCCATCCTTGGCTCCGGGACGTTCAATCTCATTGCCGCGATCGCGCTGTCCTTTGTGCCCCGCATTGAACTCGTCGTGCGGGCGAGTGCATTATCGGTCCGCGAGACCACGTACGTGGAGGCGGCCCGAGCCATCGGCGCCCGGCACTGGCGGATCGTGTTTCGCCACATGGTCCCCAACGTCACCGCGCCCTATCTTGTCATGCTCACCGCGTTCCTGGGGCAGGCCATCCTGCTGGAGGCCTCGTTGAGCTTCCTGGGGCTCGGCGTGAACGAGCCGACGCCGGCGTGGGGGCTGATGCTCTCCGGCGCCGCAGTAGAGTTCGTCCAGCGTGCGCCCTGGATGGCCGTCTTCCCCGGACTGGCGATCACGTTCACGGTCCTGGCGTTCAACGTACTCGGCGACTCCCTGCGGGACGCCCTGGATCCCCGGTTGAGGACCTAACCAACGGGAACGCACGAACGCGGGAGCGCGGGAACGCGACAGCGCCTAATGTTGTCATTGCGAGGAGCAATCTCCTTGCATCACATTCAGTCGAGAATCTCCAGCACCCCGTTCAGGTCTTTGACGTCATGTGCCGGCGCAAACCGAGGATCGAGAACTGCGCTTCCCGATCGATTCACCCAGACTGTCCGGATGCCGAACGCCGTAGCGCCGGCGGCGTCGGTCGCGGAGCCGGCGATGTGCAGGAGGTCGTCTCGATCCACGCCCAGGGCGTGCAGGGCTTTGGCGTAGACCGATGGATGGGGTTTGAACTTCCCTCCTTCGGTCGAGATGATGCGATCGAATGCCACGGGCAGCCGTCCGAGCAGCGCCTCCAGCATGTCGGCGTCGCCGTTCGACAACGTCCCCAGGATCACCGGAAGGCGCCGGACCTGGGTAAGCACCCTCACGGTGTCCGGCCAGGGGGGCAGTGTTTCCCAGGCGTCGATAAGGTGAGAGAGCTCGTCTCTAGATAGCGGCGGCCGGAGCGCGGCGAGGGTGTGCCGGGCGGAGGCTTCCAGCGCAGTCCGGTTTCTCGCGGGTTCGCGATCGAGGGAGTTGGCGATCAGCAGGTACTCCATGTGGCGCTGCCGCCACACCCGTGCCAGCGCCGCGGGGTCGCCGCCCGTGCCCCGGGTTTGCAGCAGCGCGCGCAGCGCCTCGCGCGAATGCCCATGGCCCGCTCCTAGGAGGTCGGTCCCCTTGTTCCCTTGTTCCCGCGTTCCCGGGTTCCCTCTCATCAGGGCAGGGTTCATCTCCGGGGCGTCGTACACAGACGCTGTCGCGCAGTCGCGCTGTCGGGCAGTCAGGCGGTCGCGGACACCGGCCATTCCGCGATTGCTCGACCGCGCCGCTACGCGACCGCGAGGCATTTTCAGAGGTGATGACCTGTGGCGATGAAGTCGTTCGATCTCAGCCGGTGCCGCGTCCTGGACCTGTCGCAGAACTTCAGTATGGATTCGCCGCCGTTTGCGTACTATGAGGGACCGAAGATCACCTGGGTGAAGAAGATGGCCTTCGAGGGTGTGAACGCCCAGCACATCTCCACGACGAACCACATCGCCACGCACCTGGACTCTCCACTCCATTTCTTCGATCCCGGTCCCGACGTCTCAGGCATCCCCCTGGAGCAACTGGTGGGGCCGGCCTGCGTGGTGGACCTCCAGCAGTTCGGCATCGGCGACTATGACATCTACGGCGCGGACCATTTCCAGGCCTGGGAGAAGAAGTACAACATCGCGATTGAGCGGGGCGACATCCTGGTCATCCACACGGGGTACCACGCCTACTACAACGAAGACTGGTCTCCGCACACCAAGGCGCGACACCCCGATGCGCGGGCAGACCTGCCGCGGGCATTTCTCCGGCATCCAGGCCCAAGGGCGGAGTTCTGCAAATGGATCCTCGACCGCGGGATCCGCTGGCTGGCGATCGACGCGATCAGCACGGACCACCCCTTCAATACGAAGGTCCGCGACGCCCGGCGCGATCTCATCCCGGAGGTGGAGAAGAAGATCGGCATGCCGATGGACAAAGCCTTCCCCTGGCCGCAAGAGTATCAGGCCACCCACACCCTGCTGTTCCCCAAGGGTGTGTACCACATCGAGAACGTCGGAGGGCATGTCGACCTGATCCTCAATCAGCGGGTGTGGGTCGGCGCCTTTCCATTCCGGTTCAAAGGCGGTGAAGCGGCGTTCTGCCGCTTCGTGGCGTTCGTCGAAGCGTGATGGGCGCCGGCGGGAACGCGTTGCAGCCCCTTGAGGATCTTCTTGTCGTCGATCTCACGCGGGCATTGGCGGGACCTTTCTGCACCCTGATGCTCTCTGACCTGGGCGCGCGCGTGGTCAAAGTGGAGACGCCTGATGGCGGGGACGACACCCGCGGGTGGGGTCCGCCTTTCGTCGGGACCGAGAGCGCCTACTTTCTCAGCGTCAACCGTAATAAGGAGAGCCTGGCGCTCAACCTGAAAGACGCCCGCGGCGCGGCGATCCTGCGGCGGCTGCTGGCCCGGGCCGATGTGCTGGTGGAGAACTTCCGGCCTGGAACCATGGACCGGTTCGGTCTGGGCTACCAGGCGCTGCGTCCAGAGTTCCCGAGGCTGGTCTACGTGTCCATCTCCGGCTTCGGGCAAGATGGTCCGTTTCGCGAGCGGACGGCATACGATCTGATCCTGCAGGGGATGGGCGGGTTGATGGGGATTACCGGCGAAGAAGGCGGTTCACCCGTGAAGGTGGGTGTGGCCATCGCCGACATCTGCGCCGGCATGTATGCGGCCTTCGGTATTCTGGCGGCGTTGCGCGTCCGGGAGCGCACGGGCCGCGGGCAGCTCGTGGACACGGCGCTGCTGGACGGGCAGGTTTCCTGGCTGACCTACAATGCCGGATTCTATTTTGCCACCGGTGACGACCCCGGCCGGCTGGGGAGCGCGCATCCCACGATCGTGCCCTACCAGGCGTTTCGCACCAAAGACGGCTATCTCAACGTGGCCGTCGGCAGTGAGGCGATCTGGCGGCGGTTCTGTGAGATCATCGATCCGGTAATGGCAGACGATGCCCGGTATGTGACCAATCGGGATCGGGTGGCTCACCGCAAGGTACTCATCAGCCACCTGCAACGCATCTTCGAGACCCGACCTACAGCGGCCTGGGTAGAAGTCCTGGACGGCGCCGGCGTGCCCAACGGGCCGATCCTCTCTCTCGCCCAGGTCTTCGCGCATCCCCAGGTGCGTCACCGGCAGATGGTGGCGGAGATGGATCATCCCACCGCCGGCCGCATCAGGCAGACCGGCGTCCCGGTCAAACTCTCTGACACACCCGGCCGTCTGCGTACCCCGCCGCCGACACTCGGACAACATACCAACACGATCCTTCGCGAGTTAGGAATATCCGACCGCGAGATTGAAACGCTCCGGCGGGAGAAAGTGATCTGATAAGAGTCTCCCCAGTCTACCCGGTCTTCCCGGTCTCCCCAGTCTCCTGCCCACCTGGTTCATCCTGAGATATTGATTTTTAGACTGGGAAGACTGGGCAGACCCGGCAGACAGGGTAGACTAGACATTACAGGACGATGACTACGACGAAGTGCCCAAGTTGCGGAACTGAGCACGCTGCCGGCACGCTGGCGAAGGCGCTGTACATCTGCCCGCGCTGCGGGACGTACCTGCATATACCGGCCCGCGAGCGCATCACGATGCTGGCCGATCCGCGCGCGTTCAAGGAACTGGACCGCGGCCTGGTCTCCGTCGACCCATTGCGGTTTACGGATCAGCGCTCATACCGTGAGCGGCTGGCCGAGGCACGGCGGCGGACCGGGTTGCGCGAGGCCGTGGTGATCGGCGAGGCGCGCCTGGAGGGCAGACCCGTCGTCCTGGTCGTGTTCGACTTCGACTTCATGGGCGGGACGATGGGTTCGGTGGTTGGAGAGAAGATCGCCGACGCGTTTGAACACGCTACGCGCCGCCGTTGGCCGGTGGTCAGCGTCGTGGCCAGCGGGGGCGCCAGGATGCAGGAAGGGATGTTGTCCCTGATGCAGATGGCCAAGACCGCGGCTGCGCGCGCCGGGCACGACCGGGCCGGACTGGCCCACATTGCGGTCCTCACCGATCCCACCTTCGGCGGTGTCGCGGCGAGCTTTGCCTCCCTGGCCGACATTCTCATCGCTGAACCCGGTGCGGAAATCGGGTTCGTGGGGCCGCGGGTAATCGACCTGACCCTCAACGAGCCGCAGCCCGTCGATTCCCACCGCGCCGAGGCCCTCTTCCGTGCCGGCATGGTCGATCTCGTTGTCGGGAGGCCGGAGCTTCGCGCCACGGTCGCGTTTCTGGTCGGCCACCTCAGCCGCCCCAGTGCCCGGCGCGCGCGTGCGGTGCCTGTACGCTCCGGCGCCGGTGTGATCCGCAGCGTCCCGGAGCAGTCGCCTCCGCCGCCATGGCACACGGTGCAGCTGGCGCGCCATGCCGGCCGCCCGACGTCCCTGGAATACATCACGCGGCTATTCGCACGGTTCGTTGAGCTGCACGGCGACCGGCAGCTCGGTGACGACGCCGCGATCGTGTGCGGGCTCGGCGAACTGAGCGGGCACACGGTCGTTGTCGTCGCACAGGAGCGAGGCCGGACCGACGAGGAGCAGGCGCAGCGCCGGCGCGGCAGGCCGTTTCCCGAGGGATACCGCAAAGCGCTGCGTCTGATGCAACTGGCGGCGAAGTTCGGTCTGCCGGTGGTGACCCTGATCGACACGCCGGGGGCCTATCCCGGCTACCAGGCGGAACAGCGCGGCATTGCCCAGGCCCTAGCGCACAATCTCCAGGCCATGGCATCTCTCCCGACGCCGATTGTCAGCGTGGTGATCGGCGAAGGGGGCAGCGGGGGCGCGCTGGCGCTGGGCGTCGCAGATCGCGTCCTCATGCTGCAGAACGCGATCTACTCCGTCATCTCCCCGGAGGGCGCGGCGGCCATCCTCTTCCGGGACGCGGCCAGGGCCCAGCAGGTGGCCGAAGCGCTGAAGATTACCGCCGACGATCTCCTCCGTCTGGGGGTGATCGATGGGATCGTTCCCGAGCCTGAAGGCGGCGCTCATACCGATGCCGACCTGGCCGCGCGATGGCTCGGCGGCGCGCTGCAGGCGACGCTGCGCGATCTCACCCGGATGAGCGTCGATACCCTTTTGCGCCGGCGTTACCAGAAGTACCGGCACATCGGCAAGGTCGGCGTCTACTGGCGTCAAGTTGTGCGCCGCGAGATGCAAGAACTCCTGGATGCCCTTGAGCAACGCCTGCTGCGGCGGGAGCATGGGACCGGGCTGGAAGAAGATGTCCGCCGACGGATTGATCCTGCGGCCCAGTAGGGGAGTGGAATCCTCCGGCTCGTCCTGCTCAACCCTTCGCATATGGCCTGCCCAGCGCCTCGGGTTTCGCGAGGCCCCACCGGGTCCGGAACCATGGGGTGGAGATGATGCACAGGATCGGGATCGTGATGGCAAACGGCACCGTCCTCCACACATACCGGGATAGGACCCCCGGGAGGATGAGCTCCGGGCTCAGCGACAGCTGCCACATGATCCCGAACAGCGAGGCACCCGCCAGCAAGATCCAGGGATTCCACATGGAGAAGAACACGAGGGCCAGGCTCACGAACCCCCAGCCCATGAGAAAGTTGTAGTTCCACACGGGGTTGTAGGAAAGCGTATAGGTAGCCCCCGAAAGGCCCGCCAGCATACCACCCAACGTGACACACAGGAAGCGGATGGACGTGACAGGGATGCCGGAGGCCTCCGCGGCTGCTGGATTCTCCCCCGCGGACCGGATCGCCAGGCCCAGGCCCGTCCTGAAAAGCAGCAGCCAGGTGATTGCCACCAGGGCGACTCCGAGAGGGAAAAACGGCGAGAGGCCCCAGAGGCTCGGGATGCGTCCCAGCCCCAGGGGTCCGGTATATGGACTGCCGAGGTAAGTGGTGAGCCCGAAGCTGAGGATCCACAAACCCATCCCGCTCACCACCTGATCACCTCGCAGGGTGATCGAGAAAAAGCCGTGGCCGAGGCCGAGGAGTCCTCCGAGGGCCAGACCCGCGAGGAACCCCAGCGCGTGACTGCCCGTGGTCTGAGCCGTGATGAAGGCTGCGGTGCCTCCGAACAGCATGAGGCCTTCGAGCCCCACGTTGAGGACACCCGAACGTTGGTCGATCAGTTCGCCCAGCGCCGCAAAGAGGAAGATTGTTGAGGCTTCCAGGCTTCGCGCGACGAGCTCCCACATCGTCCTTTACCCCTCGGGAAGTTCGGTCGGAACGGATTGCAGGGCCTCGGAGGGGATCCGCCGCCAGGCGAAGCGGAAGTGGTAGAGCACGTGGGAGGCAACGAACGTCATCATCAGCAGGCCAAGGAGGGCGTAGTCCACTCCGAATGGCAGGCGCAGTTCTCCTTGGGCGAACCGAGCGCCTACGGAGAGTCCGGCAAAGAGCACGACGATCGGGACTGCTCCGAGGGAAGATCCGCGCGCGATCAGAGCGGCGATGATGCCGTAGAAACCGAGATCCCCGTAGTAGCCGTAGTTCCCTGGGATCTTATAGACGCCTGGGACAGCGGCGAAATAGTGGTACCCGGCCAGGGCGGCGAAGGCCCCGCCCAGGAGGAAGACCAGCAGGGACAAGGCCACGGGGATGATGCCGCCGTAGCGGGCGGCGGCTGGGTTCTCGCCGAAGGCCCGGATCCGATATCCAAGCGCCGTCTTCGCGAAGAGAAGGTCGAGGAGTACCGCCACGCCCAGCGCGAGCGCAGCCGTGACGGGCACACCCAGCAGGAGGGGCGCGTGCAATGATGATGGAAGCCCGAAGCTCTCCCCTTCGCCCGTGGCGCTCATGAACGGGCCCCCCTCCTTGATCATGTAGGCGACAAGCCAGAAGAGGATCGAGTTCAGCATCATCGTGACGAGGATCTCGTTTACCTGGAGCTTGGCGCGTAGGACGCCGGCGAAGCCGCCGGTTGCCGCGCCTGCTGCGGCTGCGGCCGCGATCATGAGGACGATGAGCAGCCCAGGCGGCAGGGGCAGCGTCTGGGGGTCATGCGCCCGGAGGACGAAGGGGACCGCGAACGCCGCCAGCCCCCCGGCATAGACTTGGCCCGGGAGGCCAATGTTCCAGAGGCCGGCGCGGAAGGGCACGAGGAAGGCGTACGTGCAGAACAGGAGATAGATGGAGCGGTGGACGGTGGCGAGGACGCCGTGGGGATTGAAGAAGGCGTACGAGAACACGGCCCGATAGGCATCGATGAGGCGGGTATGGCTGGAGAGGAAGAGAAAGCTTGAGAGCGCGAGGGCCAACAGGATGGCGACGACCGCCGTCAGGGCAGTAAAGATCGCGGGGGGCGCTGGCCTTGGCTCCAGCGTGAGTTCATAACGTCCCAGCCTCACCGGACGCCGGCCTCCTTCATGCCCAACCCGGCCATCATGGCGCCGACTGTTTCGGCGTCGGCCTCTGTGCGGGGGATGATTGCGCCGAATCGACCTTCGTAGATGGGTGCCACCCAATCGCTCAGGGTCAGGATCTCGTCCAGGTCCTCGGAGATGAGGAGGACGGCAGCCCCCTCTGCCGTGGCTTCCACAAGTGTGGCGCGGACGAACGCGGCGGCCTCCACGTCCAGGCCCTGGGTAGGGAGGTGCGCGATGAGGAGCCGGGGGTTTCGAGACAGCACCCGGCCCAGGATGAGCTTTTGCAGGTTGCCTCCCGACAGGTGCCGCGCCCGGGCGTATTGGCTGGGAGCCTTCACGTTGTAGGTGGTGACAATGCGCCGGGTAAGCTGCTCCAGGGCCGCGTTGTCGAGCAGGCCGCGCCGGATGAACGCAGGGTCAAAATGGTAGTTCAGTGCGGTGTTCTCCACGAGGGAGAAGGCGGCGATGGATGCGACCTCGATGCGTTCCGCAGGGACATAGCCAACCCCCATTCGCCATCGCTGCAAGGGCGACAGTCGGGTCACGTCGCGGCCATCGAGCCGGACCCTCCCCGATGCCGCAGGGCGCAGGCCGGCCAGGACCTGGGCGAGTTCCTCCTGGCCATTCCCAGTGACGCCCGCCACGCCTAGGACTTCGCCCTCGCGGAGGGAGAAGGAGACGCCGCGCAGGGCGAGCAGGCCCTTGTCGTTGAAGGCGGAGAGCTGTTCCACCTGCAACAGAGGGCGCCCCATTTCGGCGGATCGGTTCGTCGTGCGGAAGGCGATGTCACGGCCGATCATGTGCTGGACCAGGACTTCCTCGGCTGCGTCCGCGGTGCGGAGCCGCGCCACGACTCTCCCCGACCGGAGGACTGTCACCCTGTGGCTCACGGCCATGACGATGGGGAGCTTGTGGGTGACGAGGAGAACGGTGACGCCGTGGTCTCGGACCAGAGTCTGCAGGCCTGCCAGCAGCGTCTTCACTTCCGGCGGCGTGAGCGCGGCGGTAGGCTCGTCCAGGATCAGGATCCTCGCGCCGCGATAGAGAGCCTTAAGGATCTCTACCCACTGCCGCTCGCCTTCGGACAGCTGCCATACCCGGGCGCCGAGGGGGACCGTAAAACCATACCGGTTGCATAGCGCCTCCACCTCAAGACGCGCACCGCGAAGGTTGAGAAAGCCTCGCGTGCGGGGGTGTCCGAGCACGATGTTCTCCAGCACCGTATGAGCGGACACGAGTCTCCGGGTTTGGTGGACCATGCCGATCCCCCGAGCGAGGGCGTCGTGGGGGGAACGGAAGCGGATCCGTTGCTCCCGAAGATACAGGGCGCCCTCGTCAGGCTGCAACAGGCCGAACAGGATGTTCATCAGGGTGGTTTTGCCGGCCCCGTTCTGGCCCAGGACCGCATGGATCTCGCCTGCTTGAATCTCGAGGTCTACGTGGTCGAGGGCGAGCACCCCGGGGAAACGCTTCGTGATGCCCCGGGCCGCGAGGATGGGTTCCGTGGGAGCTAGGTCAGGCGGAGACACCTCAAACCCTTTGGGAAAGAAAAGGCGGTCGCAGGACCCGGCCGAGGGCCGCTGCCGGCGCCCGCCTCACTTGAGGATGGTCATCCCGTCGAGGTCGAAATTGAACTGTCCAAGCAGCCATGCGTCGGACGGCATCTGCTGGGCCGCTTTCACCACCGTCCCCTTGGAGGGTATCGGCGTGTCTTTGAGCGCCAGCCCGGTTCCGTTGCTGATGAAGGCGTGCTCGAAGAACGGATCCCACTGGCCTTTCGTCATCTGCTCTCGGCGTTGGGCCACGAGCTTCAGGATCGAGGCGGGGATGAGAGGGCGCGCCTTTGGGCTGATCGCGTCCACCCCCACCTTCTTATTGTTCATAATGTCCACGGTGGGTTCCACCGTGCCGTCCGCCAGGGTCATGGTGTCGTGCATACCCAGATAGAGGAGGGTGCGCGGGTTCTGGTTGCTGGCCATCCAGTCCTTGACCATGCGGTCGTAGAGGATCTCCCAGCGCGTATCGAAGGAGACGGCCACCGTGTCGGTGCTCGACCATCCGTAGAAGCCGACCACGTCCATATCCTTGCCGACGAACCAGATCTTCCGCTCCTGCGACACGTCCAGCGGCGAGCCGGAGTCGGTCTGCTGGGTGAGCACGTCCACTTTGTACTGACTCACCAGGGTTGTGGCGATCTCTCGCTCTTCCGTGGGTTTGTACCAGTCACCCACGTACTTCACGTACACGGTGACAGGCTTGCCGAGCACTTTGGCCGCGTCTTGGACGCCGAGGAAGAAGCCGGCCGTGCGGCGCAGGACCTGGACATTGGGAAAGGCGGAGACGATGCCGATGTTCCCGGTGCGGGTCAGAGCACCCGCGATGAGGCCCTCGAGGTAGAGAGCCTGGTACTGCCGGGGGAAGAATCGGATGAAGTTCCTCTTGGTCGTGACGTCGCTGGCGACCACGGAACCGAAGTAGACGTTCGGATACTTGTCCGCGATGTCTTTCAAGGGAAGTCCCATGAACTCGGCGTTCCCCACGACGATGTTGGCGCCCTGCCGGATGAGTTCTTCGGCGTAGGGGATCGTGACGTCTGGTCCGACTTCCTCTCGGTAGACGTATTTCACGTTTGGATACTTCTGGGCAATGCGCTGGGCGGCGCGGTGGTGGGCGCCGGACCAGGTGGTCCCCTTGATCACGCTGAAGTGCAGGATCGCGAGCGTGGCGTTCCTGGCAGCGGCAAAGGCAGACGGGCCTGTCCCGCCTCCGGAACCCGCAAGGAGCACGACGAGCAAAAGCGATGGGATGAAGATCCGGAATGACGCGACCCTCGTGCGCCAGCGAAGTGCCCGGTTCATGTCGGTCTCCCCTCGTCCCTTCTGAAGAGAATGTTAAGGTGGGTGTCCTGCTGAATGTTCCTCGGAGTATCCGCCGATGCGCGACCGTTCTACAGCCCGCGCGGTTTTCCCTCTCGGCATGTCACGCCGGTCTTCCGGGAACGCGCTGACACAAAGGCCGGGCGCATGCGCCCGGCCCGCGGCTTGCTCGAATGGGTTCTCGATCTACCGGATGATCCCGGACGGTCGGATTGTGCCCTTCTGGACTTGCTCGATAGTCCCACGCTCCGAGATCAGATAGAGCATGCTGACCCCCGGCGCGACGTGGTACTGGTCTGCGACCTGCTGGGTGCCGATCAGGAGTGGAACATACACCTGCCAGGTCGTGATAAGGGTACGCATGGCGACACGATCGGGTCGCATCAAGATCACCAGAGCGGCCACCCGGCCCCCGGACTTCCGCACCCGCCCGTCCAGGTCGCGAATCAGCTGCCGCGTCTCATCGTTGAGTGTCCAGACGAAAAGGACCACGGTCTTATGCCCGCGACCGATCTCGAGCCGGTGAATGACTCCCAGCCGGTCTTTCAACGTCACTGTCGGCGCTTTCGTTCCGGCCGCCAGCGGAGGCCTGGCGGGAGTCGGTCGCGGACGGGATGGCACCGTCGGCTTGGGCTGGGGAGCCTGGGACGGCTGTGGTGTCTGTGGCGCTGGTGCCTGTGGCTCCGATGCCTGTGGCGCCCGTGATGCTGATGGCGATTCAGCCTTGCCGGTGAGTAGCGAGACGACAAGCGACACCGGCCCGTCGGTGACCTCAATGGTCTGATAGACCGACGGGTAGCCCGCACGGCTGACCAGGACGCGGTAGGTTCCCGGTTTCAGGTCGACGGTGAGGGGCGTTGTGCCGACCTGCCGGTCATCCACTTGCACCTGTGCTCCAGCCGGTACGGAACGGACGAGCAGAAACGAGCTGTCTTGCTCACTCGGCTGCGATGCGGGCGCCGGCCCGGCAGGTGTTCCGCCCAGCATCCGCCCCACCGAATGAGCGTACAGGGAGCCCAGCACCGGTACCCGCGCGCTGACCGCCGGCACACCTCCGAGTCCGGTCAGCAGCACCAGCCCACCGACCACGGCTGCCACGCGCTTGAGCAGCGCGGGTTTGAGCAGCTTATGGAATCTACTGTGCCGTGGCAGAGTCGCCGGGCGAATTTCGGTCGTCGCAAAAAGCACACCGCTCTTGGACAGGTCCGTGCCGCAGGACTCGCACATCAGGGCTCCGGCCGCAAGCTTCGCCCCGCAGATCGGACAGCTTTGGTCGCCCTTTGGGTTCGCAGTTCGAATGTCGCGCATTTGTATCAACCTTCTTCCACTTACCATTCCCGAAAAACTCCGCCTTTGGACCTGTCTAGGCGGCACATTATATAGAGGAAGCACATCCGCAGCCGTCCGCCGGTGGGAACTTTTCCTGGCGATGGGCGTCTAAGCAGACGAAGATGGGGCAGAGTGAGGGGACCGTGTGACGGAGGGGACCGCTCGCGTGAGCGAAGAGGCGGACCTAATAGCGAGTAGCGTTGCAGGCGACCTGGACGCGTACGACCGCCTGGTGGGACGCTATCAGGATCGAGTCTACCAGGTGGCCTATCGGATCACGGGCAACCATGAGGATGCCTGGGATGCCGCGCAGGAAACGTTCCTGCACGCGTTCCGGTCGCTTCCGCGTTTTCGCGGGGCGTCGGCGTTTTCCACCTGGGTGCACCGTATCGCCACAAACGCTGCGCTGGACATGATCCGCCGCCGTCCTCCGCAGCCGCCGGCCTCGCTGGAAGGCGTGACGGTGAGCACCGGCGATGACCCGGCAGAGGCCGCCACACGGTCGGAGCTTCAGCGACGTATCCATCGCGCGATCATCTCACTGCCGGCCGAACAGCGTGTGGTTGTTGTCCTGCGTGATGTGCAAGGACTACCTTACGACGAGATCGCCACAGCGCTGCGGATCCCTCCGGGTACGGTGCGGTCACGCCTCAGCCGCGGCCGCGAGTCGTTGCGCCAGCAGCTGGCGGATCTGGCCCCGGCGGCAGGGTCCTAGGGGTGTGTACGAGGAGGAGCGATTGATGACGATGGGCCATGTGACAGAATTGCTCTCGGCCTACCTGGACGAGCGGGTGGGCGCCGACGAGCGCGCCAGGATCGTCGCGCATCTGAACGCCTGTGAGTCGTGCCGGGCGCATCTGGAGTCGCTGCGCAGGACCGTGGTCATGCTGCACACCGCGGAGCCGGTACGGGCTCCTGAAGGCTTCCGCGCCCAGGTGCGTGCCAGGATTGAAACGCAGCCGCGCCGCGCCCCGCGCGCCCTTCACCTGCCCGGGTGGATCGGGTCGTGGCGGACCGCAGGGGCAGCCGTGGCGGTGGTTCTGATTGGGCTATTTACGGTAAACCTCCTGCGAGAGCAGTTCCCGAGCGTGGCGCTGCGGCGCGATCGGGAACCCCAGGGGGCAGTCCCTGCACCGCTGCCCCCATCCGCGTCTGTGGATCGGGCCGCGCGCGCGCCGGAGTTGAGCGCCCCGCAGGCAGGCGGATTTCCAGTCCCCGGACGGGTTGGTGCACCTTCAATCCCGGCACCATATAGCCCCGGTGAGCCAGCCCTGCGGCGCGTGATCCGTACCGCCAGCGTGATGCTGGAGGTAGAAAACCTGAACGAGACGGCGTCGCGGCTGACCCGCATCGTCGAGGCGGCGGGGGGGTTTATCGCCGACTCTTCCTACGCGCAGGCGGGCTCGACGCCGGAAGGGACATTTGTCCTGCGCGTGCCGGCCCCGCGCTTCGCCGACGTGCTGTCGCAGGTGGAAAGCCTTGGCCATGTGCAGCAGCGTCGTATCAGCGGTCAGGACGTGACGGAGGAGTACGTCGACCTGCGCTCACGCATCCGCAACCTGGAACGCTACGAGCAGAGACTGCTGGCGCTCGTGGATCGCGCTGCGAAAGTGTCAGACCTGCTGGAGATCGAACAGGAGCTCGCGCGGGTCCGAGGCGAGATTGAGATGCTTACAGGACGCGCGCGATATCTGGACCGGCAGGTAGATCTGGCGATGATTCAGGTGAGCGCACGCGAGCAGACCACGCAGTCCGGAGGGTTCTGGGATTTTTCGGGAACGCTGACAAAAATTCAGACAGCCTTCCTCCTGACGATCCGTCAGATCCTGCGCGCGGCCGAAGCCATGGTCGTGGCCCTCAGTGCCCTGGTGCCCGTGCTCGCGCTGGCCGGCATCGTCTGGCTGGTGGTGCGCCGGGTCCGGCTGGCACGGGGAGTCTGACCCCGTTCAGTCAGGGGCGGGAGGCAGCACCACTCGTCTGGCCGCGAACAGGTCAGAGACCTGGATCAGGACCACCGCAGCAACGATCGCCAGTCCGCCCGTGATCTGGATGACCCCCAGCACCTCGTGGAGCATCAGCATCGCGGCCGCACTGCCGACTACCGGTTCCAGCGTCGCGGTCAGGCTGGCCAGGCTCGAGGTGATGTGACGCAGGCCATACAGAAACAACCCAAACGGCAGAATGGTGGCGAAGACGACGATGAAGCCGAACAGCGCCCACTCGACTGGTTCGTGGCCCGGTAGGTACGCCTTCCACGGCGGCACGATCAGACTCCAGACAGCGGCACCCGATCCCAGCGCGTACAGCAGCATCGTCCACGAGCCAACCTGCTGGACCCGCCCTCGGGCCAGGATCGCATACACGCCAAACGCCACGGCCGACAGGCATCCGCTGAGCAGTCCCAGGGGGTGGATGCGGATGCCTTCTCCGCCGGTGACAAGAAAGTAGCTGCCGGTTACCGCGAGCAGGATCGCGCCGCCCCGTCTCGGCGTGATCGTCTCGCCTGTCGCTGCCCACGCGTACAGCGCGACGAAGACCGGCGCCGTGTACTGCAAGAACAGGGCGGTGGAAACGTTGGTCAGGCTGATGGTCAAATAATAGGTAAACTGGGCGCACGTCATTGCCAGCCCGAGTGCGACCAGCCGTCCAACCAGATCTCTGGGTACGCGTACGGGATGCCTCCTGAGCGTCAAAATGACCAGCAGCGTGAGAAAAGATCCCGTCAGGCGGATCTCCAGCAGGGTCCACGGTTCGATCTGCCGGTTGAACAGGGTCTTCGCGACAACCCCCGAGACACCCCAGAGGGTCGCCGCGCCCATGACGGCCGCGTGTCCTCGTAGCCGGCTTCGCATCAGCTTACTCCAGGGTCGTATCCAGGGACGAGTAGCCAGTAGGCAGTAGCCAGTCGCCAGTCTAAGTCCAAAACTTGTCGTATCTGGTTACTGGCTACTGGTTACTGGCTACTCTCAAGAAGCGCCTCAGCGGCCAGCGCGAACCCGGAGAGCATATCAGAACCAGAGGTCTCGCCAAATGCCATGACTCCGCGCGCCGCGCCGGCGATGCGGCCGGGATCATCCACCGCCAGCCCCGTACCATCCGGTGTGGAAGTCTTGCTTGATGCGGCGGCCGAACTCGCCGGATGGTACGGGGCCAGTGCCGCAACCAACCGGTGCCAGGATTCGCTGCCTTCTGCGCGCGCCGCGGCCTCGAGATAGGCCATGCTGATGCGGGTCGTCCGATCCCGCACGGCAGAGATGATGGCTTGACGCATCACGCGTGAGTCATCAGCATGCAGGGCAAGGGCAAGCAGGCTTCCCACGAGGACATCATCGCCTGAAGGAGTCAACCCTGGGCCCAGGCCGGCCAGTGCGCCCGCGGCACGGCTTACCAGGAGCGCGTCACGACGCTGCAGTCCACGAGCCAGTTCCACGATCGCCGGGGCCGCCCGCCTCTCCAGCGCTGCCGTCGACGCATTCGGATGACTCACGGCGCGGGCAAGTCCGCCTTCCGGGGCTTCCCTGTCGAGCAGACGCTGCAGCGTTGGGAGATGAGCGCGGAGCATGGGGAACTGTTCTTCCGGCCATCCCTGCAGCGTGGCGTCCCAGACGGCTGCATCATGCAGTCCGATGTCGATGCCGCCGTCGATCCGCAGCGCGTGGTCAGTGGAGGCCGCGACGGCGCCTGGGGTGACTCGATCCTGCCAGGCGTCGATATCGACGACGAGATTCAGGGGGCCGTTCAACAATGCGGGCGCGACGAGAGCGACGATCTGTCCGTCCATGTCGAGATAACAGCTCCGATCAAATGTGGCGAGGATGTATCCCGCGCGGGGCTGCCTGAGGTAATCTCCAATGCGGCGGTTCAACGACCGTGCCTGTAGCAGGGTGCGTGTCTTCATTGCCGCGTTCCCGTGTTC